>NZ_JAYJLF010000005.1:0-315486 GCF_036903175.1 Winogradskyella sp. ECml5-4
TATATAAAAAATTGCTGGTTTTGGGCTAAATCAAAGGTCGTTGCAAGTTTGCTACGTCTGAATTTCCTTCGGAAATTCCTCGCACGCAAACCCGCAACTTTCCATATACTAAACCGTTGTACACAATTTAATCGAAATATAAACTTAAAAACAAATTAAACGACATGAAGAAAATCTTATTATTAGTATTTGTAATTTCAAGCCTTACTTTCAACTCTTGTTCATCTGATGATAACAGTTCAAATGGCAGTGAATATCCAAAAACAGTGAATATTAAATTTGAAGTAATTGCATCAAGAAATTCTGAAGCAATAATTAATAGAACAATAAATAATGATACTCAAATTGATAATGCGGATAATTTACCATACACTTTTTCATATACTCAAACTGAAGTGAATAATGGAACTTATTTAAAAATGACTTATCTTGAAAATGGTAATTACACGGCTACAACTGGAGGAGGAACAAGTTGGACAGATTATACAGCCGAACTGAATATTTATGTTGACAATCTAATAGTTAAAACTCAAACTTTTAATATTACAGCAAGTGATTTCGGAGTAAAAGAAATCGACTACACATTTGAATAATAAAAACCGTGTACAACACCGTGTATAATAATCACAAAATGATCAAACAGTATTGAGAATCTTTTTAACTAAGAATCCTATACAAAACCTGAATTCATAGATTCCATATTAATTTAATCAATCCTATAAAAAAGGTAATGGATTTATTGAAATTTGGTTAATCAATCCTCATAATACTCTAAAATATTTTATTTAGCGTAAAACAAACGTTTGTTTTACGCTAAATAAAATAATAAAGAACTAAAATTGTTTTTATTCTTAAACAAATAGGGACTAAAACGTCGCCTCCACAATAATAATACAGCAGAGGTGTTATTTAGTAATAGCTATCTATTTCTTCAACCACACTAAAAAACATATTAAAAAAATTAAACCTTATGGCTTTATTTAGACTATTGAAAAGAAGCAACAGAGGTTCGTTCTAATAAACAATTTTAAACAGTAATACAATTTCCAATTGTTCTTCTAAAAAACAACATTAACAAAAGACCTAAAAAGGAATAAAAAAACTTAATATTCTAATTTTCTTACTGACTTTATCTACAATACACTATTTCAATTTTTTCAATATTATTTTTTATAATATAAAGTAAGGATATCATTTTTTTATATAACCTTTCCTAATCTGAAAGACCGTTTCTAAAAGAAAGTCTTCAGCATCTTCTTCGGTTATTAAAGGCAATTTATTTTTGTTTTTTATTGACGTTTTAGTTGCCACATTCTCTACAGAGTCATTCGGTTTTACTGAATTTAAATTTAGAACGTTCTTTATATCCGTTAAATCGTTTTCTATAAATTTTAGAACATTGACCTTTTGCTTTTCTAATGATTTATTTGGTAGTATTATATGTGATTTTAAATCTTCTACATGTTTTAAAAAAACTTGGGTCTGTGATTTAAATGATTTTTTGGTTTCTTCCCTTAAATCAGATATATCAATTTCTATATTATTTTCCATCCAATTCGATACATATAATACAAAATTGACATGTTCTAAATACTTCTCTAAAAAAAAATCAAACTTATGCTTTGGTAAGCGTTCACTTTGATCGATAAGCTTAAAGATGTTATCATTTAAAATCATCGCTTTACCCAATATCTGATAATGAGAGGGCTCATCATTTAATAATTCGCTATCAAACCCTTTGCTATCAATTAAAACAACTGTATTTAAGGCCTTGTTATGCTCTAAATCTGGCAACAATCGTGATGGTATATAAAACACAAAAGATTTATATAGATTCTTCCATAGCTCGGTAAATAATTTGTCCAGCTCCATAGCTCTATTTTATGTGTTCTGAATAATCTTCGGGTAACTCCGCGTCAATATCTCTAAGATATTTTTGAAGGGCTGACATCGATGAATGACCTGTGATTAACATAAGTTTACTTTTAGCTTCAAACGGTGAAGAACCTTTTACCAAAGCGCGGTACAGTTTTGTAATATAGGTATGTCTGAAACTATATAAACCATAATCTTTACCAAGTCCAAAAGGATCTTTAACCACTTTTTTAAAACGCTTAGAAAAGTAATCTCGTTTATTATCTACATCGGTTTCCCACTTGCCTCCTATCTGCTCTGGGGTAAATAAACATAACGACTTGTCCATTTTAGATAGATCAGGCAAATCATTAATTAGTAAATCTGGAATAATTTTTGTTTTTAAAGGACTGTTTTTAGCTTTAAACTTTATTAACTTATTTTTTAGGTCAATATCACCTACTTTTAATCGACAAACTTCGATAGGTCTCAAAAAATTATAAGAGATAAATTTAATGTACAACAGTAACAAGGCATCTTGTTTTTCAAGAAATGTATAGATTTCTTCTTGCTTTTCATTACTATACGTTTTATTTCGTTGTGGTATGCTTTTTAATACTGGAATCCGTTTCATGAAATTCGTAGCCACGATATCATTATCTTCCAAAACTTGTATTAAGCTACTTAAATCAACTCTAAAATTGTTGCGGTTTCGCGCACTTGTATTTACAAGTACATGGTTTAAAAACTGTGTAACAAGTTTTCTATCAACTTTATCTATCGTGCTTATTTCTGGATGCACATCTTCAACCCATTTTAAAAAATTCTTGATTCTATTCTCATAGGCTCGCTTAGTGGTTTTGCTTAATAACTTTTCTTTGAGCTTTAATCCAAAGTCAAAGGCTTCCTTTATAGACATAATAGGCACACTCGCTTCCTTTTCTTTAGTAGTATCAACTCCTGAATATTGTGATGCCTTAGATGGTTTAAAATCGCCTTTTCGTTTGGCTAACAAGGCTGTATTATCTTCAAAGGGATTAAATCCTTCTTTTAGTAGTTTGAGTAAGGTTCGTTTATATACCGTTAATACAAAAAGACGATCTTCTTTAGTGGTATATTTATTCGCTTTTCCATAAACATTTTGCATACGTTGCAATTTTCCTGTTTTAGGATTGCGATAAGAAAAATAGACATACCAGCGTTTGCTCAAATCACCTTTGCCTGTATAAATTTTTGGTATGGAAAATAAATTCTTCAATGGGAGATTGTGTTCTAAATCGTGTTCACTTTCGTGTTCAAATGTAAGAATTCTGTTCAAATTAGACATAAAAAAAACGGCTTAGCGTGAACTAAACCGTCTGTTTTAAGCAATTCTACTTAGTAGCGGGAACAGGACTCGAACCTGTGACCTTCGGGTTATGAGCCCGACGAGCTACCTACTGCTCTATCCCGCGATTTAATCTTAAAATGATTTTCTTAGCTTTTAACTTTCGGTTCATAATGCCGACTCAATCATTTTAGGAATGCAAAGATAATACTTTTTTTAAACTATGAAAGACTAAACAAAAAAAAACGCTCAAATTTATTTTGAGCGCTATTATTTTAATCCTGATAATGATTAATCATCATCGTTTTCTTCGTCATCTAAAGTCGCCAAGACTCCTTCATTTAAATTTGATTCGTCTAAATCAAAATCTACAATGTTTGGTAATTGCTCTTTTAAAACAGCATAATTACCTTCAAATTTATTGTTACTTAATAACAAAGTTTTCAAGCTTTTTAATTCTACTAATACGCCTGGCAGGTTTCCATAAAATCCATTATTTGATAGTACCAATTCTTCTAATTGGGTTAATTCACCTATTGACTTTGGAATTGTTCCTAATAGATTATTATCAAAAACACTTAATACTTTTAAAGATTTTAACTTAGATATGGTGCTAGGTAATCTACCCATAAGTAAATTACTACTTAAAATTAAGCTTTCTAATTTAGTTAGATTTCCTATAGATGACGGAATCTCTCCAAAAAAATCATTATTAAATAGTTCTAAAGATTTTAAATTAGTTAAAGCTCCTATATCTGAAGGTATAGCACCATTAAATTTATTTGAGAATAACTTTAACTCTTCTAAACTAATCATGTTTACTATAGTTACTGGTAATTCTCCTTCTAATTTATTGAATGATAAATTAAGAACTTTTAAATGTGTTAAGTTTGAAATTGACTCTGGAAGATTTCCTATTAAGTTATTAAAACTTAAGTTTATTCCAACAACATTATCTCCTTCTAAAGTAAGTCCGTACCATTTTGAAACTGGTTGTTTTAAATCCCATGAATGATTCCAAGAATCACCATTGGTTGCAGTATATAAATCTACCAATGCTGTTTTTTGATCCTGAGAAACATTGGCATACGAGAGTACTGATATTAAGCAGAATAATAGTGTTATTTTTAGTGTCTTCATGGTTAGTAGAGTTTTTTGTGGAGGGACACAATAACAGTACGAATATAGTAACTATGACTACAAACTGCAACTTTTTTCGATGAACTACATGCTCAAAATACATAAACTCCTAAAAACGTGCACTATAATTATTTTTACTGTTCTATATTTTCAGCTAAAAAACTTATAATATCCTGTCTTTCAACGACAACTGAAACTTGGATTGGATTACAACAAATTTCACAATCTTCAATATATTTTTGATGCTTTTGAGAGACATCGATTAGCATTGAAATTTGCTCCCAACAATAAGGACATTGAAAAAAATGTTCATGCATTGTATTTCAATTTAAAACTGAATATTCAATAATTCTCCACTAATTTGTAGCACCTCTAACTCAGATAATTTGGCAGCAAATTTTGCTTGATTTCGACTTAATTCGGCATTAAGTAAATTTACTTGTGCTTGTCTAAATTCAATAGAATTAACTTGTCCTATTTTGAATTTTTCTTGTGTACGATCAAAGTTATTTTGAGCCGTTACAATATTCTTTTCTTGAATATTATAAATTTTAAGCTTATTCTGGTAATTATCCCAAGCATTATTGAAGTCTCGTTCTATATTAAGTAAAATATTTTCTTTTTGAAGCTTTTGGGTTTCAAGATTTATCTTAGCGTTTTTTACACGTGTTATGGTTGCCCCTCCATCAAACAGATTCCAACTTAAATTTAAACCCGCAGACAAACCTGTGTTTGTAGAAACCGCTAAAAGTGCCACTGCATTATTATTATTTTTGTTCCAGCCATAAGTTCCCGACAACCCAACTGTTGGTAGATAAGCAGATTTACCAGAACTAATATCAAGTTGACTAATTAAAATATTTTTTTCTGTTTGAAGTAATGCTACATTTCGAGACTTTGCTTTTTCAAATAAACTATCTTTATGAAATTGAAGCGCAAACTCAACGTCTGTTTCAACATTAAAATCATTGGAATAAACATCTCCCAAAACTAATTTTAAATCACGCTTAGCAATTTTTAAATCTTGTTTGGTATTAATAATATTAATGCTATCTGTGTTAATATCCACCTCTGCATTTAACACCTCTAACTTGGTACTCTGACCGTATTCAAACTGATATTCTGCTCTTATTAATCTATCTTTAGTATTATTCAAAGTTTCTTCTAATGCATTTAGATTATCTGAAAGCTGAGCTACATTATAATACACTGAAAATAGCTGAAGTATAGTTGTTTCTATAGTCTCTCTAGCTTGTAGTTCTGACAATTGATATTGCTCTTTTAACCGTTTATAATTATAACGTCTGCCTAAACCATCAAAAAGGGTGTAATTCAAACTCAAACTGGCATTATAATTAGAACTTTCTGCACCATTTAAAACGGCATCTGGCCTACCGTCAGAAAATTCGGCTTCAGTATTGTCTAAATTATAGTTTGCACCTGTATTACCTGTAAGTGTAGGCAAAAAACCTGTATTAAGAATATTGGTATTATTCTCTGCAACTGCAACTGCATTTTTAGCAATTTTTACACCATAATTATTTTCTAAAGCTAAAGAAACGGCCTGCTCTTTAGTTAAAATTTCTTGTGCTTGCAAACCAATACAGTATGCAAAAAACAGAAATGCAAGTATATTTTTAATGTTCATTTGCTTCATTTTGTTCTTTAATAGCACGTTCTACTTCTTCTTTAGTCACCTTATTTCCTGTAGCTAACCATTTACCTCCTTGTTTAATACTATTGCTAAATGATAAAAATAATGGCAAAACCAATAAGGTTAAAACCGTTGCATACGCAATTCCGAAAGAAATAGAAATAGCCATAGGCTTTAAAAATTGTGCTTGTCTACTTTTCTCTAATAACAATGGTGCTAAACCAGCAATAGTTGTTAATGAAGTTAAGAAAATAGCTCTAAAACGCGACTTCCCTGCTTCAGACAATGCCAAATCAAAAGCCATACCTTCTCTAAGATTGCTATTGAATTTACCTATTAAAACTAGACCATCATTCACCATAATACCAATCAAGGCTATAATCCCTAAAAGGGATAAAATATTAACTTGAAAATCTAACAACCAATGCCCCCAAGCTACAGCTGTTAAACTAAACGGAATTAATAAAAGAAGTAAAAACGGTTGTGAGTAACTTCTAAATGTAAATGCAATCGTGATATAAATTAATATTAAAATAATAGGACCTGCTACACCTAAAGAACCAACTAATTTATCTTTTTCTCTATTCTGCCCTTCATAAGAAGCGTTTATAGTTGGATGCTTAGATTGTAACTGAGGTATAAACACAGTTTTAATATCATCCATGATATCTGTGGCACTTGTACTCGGATCTTTTAGATCTGCATACACTTGTATTTCTCGTTTACCTTCGAGGTGATTTATAGCAACATCGCCTCTAGCAATACTGTAACTTGCAATATCTTTTAATGTTACACGTTCGCCTGTTGGTGTTACAATACGCATAGCGTCTAAATCGTTAATAGAACTTCTATTTTCTCTATCGTAACGCACCCAAACTTTAATTTCATCTTGTCCTCGCTGAAAACGCTGTGCTTGCGCACCAAAAAATCCTGAACGTACCTGAGCCATTACGGTTCTTAAATCGAGTCCCAATAAATAGGCACTTTCTTTTAACTCTAATCGGATTTCCTTTATACCAGCAGGATCATTATCACCAATATCCTTAAGTAATGGATTGGATTCCAGATACTTTTTAAGCTCTAATTTGGACGCTTTTAATTCTTCAATATTATTACTTAATAAAGAAACTGACACAGGACTACCGCCAAAGTTTCCTCCTGAACCATAAATTAATCGTTCTGTACCTATTACAGGGCCAACTAATTCTTCTAATCTATTAGTAACTAAATCTGATTTTATTTCGTCTGGACGTTCTTCTCCTGGTAATAAATTAATTCTTAATCTCGCGCTAGAACTACTACTAATTTCTACTATCGTATTTTCAAATAATTGTTTACCAGTACCTTTAAGAAATTTCTCTGTCAGTTCTTCATTTACAATAAATGCTTTCTCTTCTATCATAGAAATAATAGAATCAGTAATTTTTACATTCGTTCCTGCAGGCATTACTAGTTCTATATTGGCAGCATCACTAGCGACTCTCGGAAACATCGTAACACCTATCACACCTCCACCAAGCGACCCAAGTGTTAATACTAGCAAAGCAACAAAAACGCCTAATGAGAATAATTTAAATCTTAACACACGATTTAAAATAGGTGTATACACGCTATCTCTTAAAAAAGACATTAGCCGATCTCCACCGTTATTAATAGCTCTCATAAATGAGAAAAACTGTTTTATTTTTGAAGGATTTTCATCAATCTTCTGAGCTCTTAACGCTTTAGAATGCGCTAAGTGAGCTGGTAAAATAATTAGCGCTTCTACTAAAGACACCACTAATGTTAAGATTACAATGACGGCAACTTCACTAAAAAACTCACCGATTCTACTATCTAAAAAGAAAAACAAAGAAAAGGCTAAAAGCGTCGTAATAATTGCAGATACCACAGGTGGAATAACTTCCATAGTACCATCGATAGCCGCTTGAATTGGACTTTTTCCTTTTTCGTAATGCTGATAGATGTTCTCAGCAATTACAATACCATCATCCACCAAAATACCGATAACGATAATCATCCCAAAAAGCGACAATACATTAATAGTAACGTCAAATTGAGCGGCAAATATAAACATCCCTAAAAATGAAATAGGCAGACCAAAAGCCACCCATAATGCCAAACGTGTATTTAGAAATATCGATAAAAACACTAAAACCAGAATCATACCAACAATAGCATTTTCCGCTAATAATTGGGTTCTTTGTTTTAAAGTCACAGATAAATCTCGAACCACATCTAACCTTATATTAGTATACTTTTGGTTATACTCTTCTATATAGGCATTTATTTTATCTGCTGATGTAATTAAATCTTCATTATTAGTACTTGTAATCGAAATGTTAACAGCCAACTCTTGATTAAAATAGGTCGCATTTGGTGTTTCAGAAAAACGATCTCTAATGACCGCAATGTCTTTTAAACGAATTACTTTTCCGTCCGAAGACGCTCTTACAATAATATTAGAGAGCTCGCTACCGTAATATTGTTTGTTATTCGCTCTGATTAAATACTCCTCTGCAACCGTTTTTACATTACCACCGGTAACTAAAATATTGGCATTAGTGACAGCTGCTGCCACCTCATTAAACGTAAGGTTATAGGCTAATAAATCGAGTTCATTAACGGCTATTTCAATTTCTTCCTCGGGAAATCCCGAGATTTCAATTTGAGAAATACCATCAATTGCTCGTAAATCTGTTTCTACTTGGCGTGCTAATTGTTTGAGTGTTACTAAAGGAATGTCTTTTCCGCTAATTGCAAAAGAAATCGTTTCTCGCACTGCTTCTTGCTTAGAAACTACTAACGGCTCCATACCCGTTGGAAACGATGGTACACGGTCTACTGCATTCTTCACTTCAAGAAGCATAAAGTCTAAACTCTCTCCTTTTTCAATTTCTACCGTAATACTTCCGCTATTTTCACGCGATGTTGACGTTACGCGATCAACCCCTTTAAGTCCTTTTAGGTTATCCTCAATTTGAAGTACAATGCCTTCTTCAATTTCTTGAGGCGAAGCACCAGGGTAAGCAATATTAATATTGATAATTTTAGACTCTGTAAGCGGAAAGAATGACGATTTTAAAGATAAAGCGCCAATAGTACCAAAGACAATAAATGCTATAATAAAAATATTTACTGCAACATGATACCTTATAAAATATTCAATTAATTTTCTCATTATTGAATAGAATCAGAAGTTACAGTATTGCCTTTTGCTGCTTTAACATGCATTCCGGCATAAGCACCAGGCACAGGTTTTCTTAAAATTATAGTCCCATTTGGCACATCCTTTAAAATAACTTTTGCATTAGAAAAGTGTACTGGTTTCACGGCTATTACATCAAGTAAACTATCGTTAACCACATATATTTCTTGACTATCTAATAATAGGTTTCTGTCAATTTCTATAGCATTCTCAACCTTTTCAGCATTCAAATTTGCTTCAAGATACATACCTTCTTTAAGGTCTGAATGTTTAACTTCGATATAAGCCGTTATAGTTTGTGTAGTTGCATCTATACTTCCATTAACTCTAGAAACTTTACCTTTATAAGTTTTACTATTATCTAAACTGGTAAGCGTAACGTCTTCACCTTCTTTTAAAACATCGGCAAAAGATTTACTAATAGCCACTTCCATTTCGTAAACTGAAGGGTTAATAAATTCTCCTAATTTCTGGCCATTTCGCACTAAAGTACCTTCAGTAACTAAGGCTTCGGTTAATATCCCTGAAAATGGTGCTGTAATTCTGTATTTTGTTAAACGCTGTTCTAGGTTTTTAACATTATAATACGCACTCACAATACCTCTACCTGTTATAAAGTAATTTTCTTTTTCGTTAGAGATTTCTGGAAGTTTTGGTGTTGTTTTATTTAAATCAAAGCTATTTAAGTACGTTTGCCATTTTTGAAATACATCAGAAAAATCTAAACGCAAATCTGGCATTATAGCGGCAATACTATTATATAAAGTACTTTTAGCAGATTGAACACTCGCGTAGTATTCTGAGGCATCCAAACGAATTAATGTTTCTCCCTTATTGAATTTCTGACCTGGTTTAAAAAGCTTTGAACCTGTTTTAAATAAACCTTGAACTTCAGAATACAACTCAACACGTTGCAAAGCAGTAAGATTTCCATTCGCTGTAATCACAATTGGTACTGTTGTGTTTTTAACAGTGTCTACAAGAACCGTTTTAACCACTTTAGGTATAACAGGTTTTGGTTTGTGTTTGTTATCTATAAGATAATTAGCATAAATAATTGCACCTATTATTAATGCAACTCCTAAAACGGATAAAATAATTTTTCTTAACATAAGCTCGTTGGTCGTCAATAATTTACAAAGCTAACTTTATAGCTAAGTGAAGCCGTTAAAAAAATCTTAATTATTAACTAGAAATCTCATCGAGCTCAAACTGAACCGCTTCCCAGTCGCTCATTAATTTCTCTAAAGCCTTTTTCTTTGCTTGATATTCATCAAAAAATTTAGGCTCTGAAGCTGTATTATCATAATCTGTTGCCAATTTTACATCATCAGCTTTAATATCTTTTTCTAGCTGATTGATTTTAGATTCAATATTGCTCAACCTATTATTTAACGATTTTAATTTTTTCTGATCTTCGTAACTTTTCTTATTGCTTTCCTTTGGTTTGTCTGCTACTACAGTTCTCTTTTCAGCTTCTCTTAAGTTTTCAAGATTACGTTGTTCTAAATAAAAATCAATATCGCCTAAATATTCTTTGATGTTTTGATCTTTAAATTCGTAAACCGTATCCGTCAAACCTTGAAGAAAATCTCTATCGTGGGAGACTAATATTAAGGTGCCTTCAAACTTTGTCAACGCTTCTTTTAATACGTTTTTAGATTTAATATCTAAGTGATTCGTAGGCTCATCCATAATAAGCACATTTAGTGGCTGCAATAATAGCTTAGCCAAAGCCAAACGATTTCGCTCTCCACCAGAAAGGACTCTTACATATTTTTCTGCTTCTTCTCCTCTAAACAAGAAAGACCCTAAAATATCTCTAACTTTACTTCTATTGGTTTCATTTGCCGCATCAATCATGGTGTCTAAAACCGTTTTATTTCCGTCTAAATACTCTGCTTGATTTTGTGCGAAATAACCAATTTGAACGTTATGTCCTAAAGTTAGTTTACCTTCGTGTTCAAGTTCTCCTACAATAATTTTTGCTAAAGTTGATTTCCCTTGTCCGTTTTGCCCAACAAATGCGGTTTTAATATCACGTGGTACCGCTAAATTTACATTATGCAATACTTGTAAATCGCCATAACGTTTAGACACATTTTCTAATTCTACAACCACTTTTCCTGGTGTAATAGAAACTGGAAAATTTAAAGACATTACACTATTATCATCTTCATCAACTTCAATACGATCAATCTTATCTAATTTTTTAATCAGCGATTGCGCCATTGTCGCTTTAGATGCTTTAGCTCTAAACTTTTCAATAAGCTTTTCGGTTTGTTCAATCTTCTTCTCTTGATTTTTTTGAGCTGCTAATTGCTGAACCTTCATTTCCTTACGCAAAGCTAAAAATTTGGTGTAAGGCTTATTGTAATCGTAGATTCTACCTAATGAAATTTCAATGGTACGATTGGTAACATTGTCTAAAAACATTTTATCGTGAGATACAATAACTACTGCTCCGCTATATCCTTTTAAAAAGTTCTCTAACCAAATGATAGACTCAATATCTAAGTGGTTAGTAGGCTCATCTAAAAGTAATAAGTCATTATTTTGAAGTAGAAGTTTTGCTAATTCAATTCGCATTCTCCAACCACCAGAGAATGTATCTGTTAGTTTATTAAAATCTTCACGTTTAAAACCTAATCCTTGAAGAATTTTCTCTGTTTCTCCTTGGTAATTGTAACCTCCTAAAATTTCGTATTGATGTTGAACATCATTCAAATCAACCATTAATTGATGATAGGATTCACTTTCGTAATCTGTGCGCTCAGCTAATTGCGTGTTAATTTCTTCAAGCTGCGCTTCACATTTTTTAATCTCTTTAAATGCTTGATAGGATTCTTCTAATACCGTTTTACCTAAATCGAAGTCAATATCTTGCTTTAAAAACCCGATTTTCATATCCTTATCTGCTGCAATTTGACCAGAATCAGCTTCTTGTTCTTTTGACAAAATTCGAAGCATAGTAGATTTACCTGCTCCATTTTTACCAATTAAACCAATACGATCTCCAAGACCGAGTTTAAATGTAATTTCTTCAAAAAGGTATTCTCCTTGAAATGATATAGAAAGATTATGGATATTTAGCATAAGTTTTTTGAATAATACAATTGCGATTTTGAGTTACAATTGTTACAATGCTTCAGTTATATTATTTTATCTTCGCATTGTCTTAGAAAACGCAAAAGTAAAGGTTTTAGTTATGATTAGAAAAGGAATGAAACTTTATAGTATTCTTTTTGGTGTATGTCCAAAATGTCACCAAGAATCCATGTATCAGAATAAAAACCCTTATGTGCTTTCGGAAGTTATAAAAATGCGAGAAACATGCTCGCATTGTAAGACTAAATATCAAATAGAGCCTTCTTTTTTCTATGGCTCAATGTATGTAAGCTATGCTGTTGGTATTGCTTTTGCCGTAGCAGCATTTATTATTAGTTATAATATATTAGGATTTTCTTTAACGATTGCTTTTATAGCTATTGTTGTTACACTAATTGCATTTATGCCTGTAATTATGCGTCTCTCTCGTAATATTTGGATTAATCTTTTTATGAGTTATGACAAAGAATTGGTAAAAAAATCGACTACAGAATTAAAACAACATTAATTACTCAAAACGCTTAATATTAATAGCGTCATCTAACTTTTCACCTTTTTCTATAAATCGAAATAGTTTACCTGCCACATAAGGCGCAATCATAACTCCTCTTGTTCCTAAGCCATTTAACACATAAATATTATTGTGTTTTGGATGTCTACCAACCAATGGACGTCTATCTTTTACAGTAGGTCTTACTCCTGCAATATGATTAACAACTTTAAAATCACATTTAATAAATGTCTTTAATTTTGAAGTTAATTCTTCTTTAGCTAAGGCTGTTGGTCTATTCGTTTTATCAAGATTATTATATGTAGAGCCTACGTTATACAAATCATTCCCTAAAGGAATAATAAATACTGAAGATTTAATGGCATAATCAATTTTTAAGTCGGGTGCTTTTATCACTAAGATTTCCCCTTTAGAACCTGTAAGCGGAATTGTACTGAAATACGGGTTTTGTTTTATACCAAAGCCTTCTGCAAATACAATTTGCTTTGCCTTTACATTTTCGTATACAATAGATTCATTATTAAATTGAATATTATCATAAATAAACGATTGTTCTTCTAGGCAATTAGTTTCTCTAAGAAGGTTTTTGTAACTCGTTATAAGCATTTCTGTATCTAAACGACCTGCATGTAAGACTTCACCAAAGCCATAAGGAGCATCAATTTCAGAATTATTATTTTTAATAAGTTGAAGCGAAAGGTAAGGTTCTAAAGAAGGCTTGTCTGATGCCGTAAACCATTTATTCTGCTCTTCAATAGAAGTAAATCGTCTTAATATTCGAAGTTTATAATCTACTTTTATATTCAGCTCATTTTCAATTTTAGCATATAAAGGCAATGCTAATGCGAGCTGTTCTTTAGCCATCCAAACTTCAGAGAATCGTTTCAAGATAACCGGGTTATATAATCCTGCCGCTACTATAGATGATTGCTGAGAATCATCGTCAAAAACAATAAACGTTTTATTATTGGCTCTTAATTCTTCACAAAAAGAGATGCTTGCCAATCCACATCCTACAATGATATAATCTACGTCTTTCATTACAGCAAAAGTAAATAAATATAGACTCTAAAAGACTTAGGAAGACAGATAAAATATTGATTGCAAAAAAAAACGCTCACTTAAAAAGTGAGCGTTTATATTATTTTATGTTAAGTTAACTAGTAACTCCACATATCTTGTTCAAAGTTTCTAATCTTATCTTTGATACGTTCTGATTCTAAAAGCTGCATTAATGCATTTTCTGCAACGTAATCTTTTACTTCTCTATCACCATAAACATTTTCTTCTTTATAAATAACTGAACTAAAACGTCTGCTATTTAATATATGATCAAATGAAAGTGGTACAGCACTATTCTTATTATTGAAAGCCTTAGCTTCATGAAGAATATCTCTTAATTCAGGATAAAAGATCCAAAATAAACCAATTGGTTCTTTATTAGCTTCGTCATCAGAATCAATAAAGTTAACATCTGGTGCTGCAGGTGCAATACCTAAGATACGGTACTTTAATTCACCTTGACGCTTATCAAAGTACCAAAGTCCTTTAACGAGATAAGAATTAATATCTGCAGGTCCTATTTCACGACGAATAACATACTCTTCAGGTACAAGAGAGGTATCAGAAACACCTTCTTGATTCATCCATTCAATTCCTTCATCTTGAATTTCTTCCTTTTTTAATGAAGGGGCTAAATCTTCCATAGTACGTTCTTCAGTAAAATATGAATCTGCATATACTTTTGGTATAGTACCATTATTGATGTTTTCCATTAACACCATATATAATGATTTTCTATCGTCTCCTAAATTGCTTTCAGTAGGAAAGTATAAAGGGAAATTAGCACGTTCATCTAAAACTATCTTTTCCCAAGTCATTTTAGAAAATAAGATATCTCTATCACCAACATATCCATACTCTAAAGGCTTGTCGTTATCTAGAAGTAACTGCGCTTCAGTTTTCATACCAACTTCTTCTGGTATTTTTGCATTTAGGATATTAGCTTGAGCAAACATACTGTTTGCGGCTAAAACACCTAATCCTATACATAAAAAGCTTTTTAAATTCATCTTATCTTTTATTATAATTTGGGATTTTCTTATCAAATGATAACGTTAATTATCACAATTAACTATTGATTAGTTTGTTACTTCAACCGCTACAGGAGAAACACCTTTTAAGTTATAACTAGAATTACCTGTAATCTTAGCTTTAATCTCAAAAATAGTTATTACATCACCTTTACGAGCTCTACCAATAGCTGATTTTGCTTGACTATTCATTTTAGTACCAGCAACCAATACTGTAGGTTGTCCAGGAACTTTTATTTTGAACGATGTTACACTAATTGGTAAATCGAATACGAAATCATCCAATTTAGCACCAACTGTTCCAATTTCTATGTTACGTTTAGGTAATTTTGCAATACCATCTTTACCAGAAATTGTACCTGTAGGTTTAGGAATATCTTTAATTCTAAACGTTTTTTGATCAGTTGCTGAAGAACCGTCATCTAAAGTAGCAGACACATTAATTGTAACTTCTCTACCTGTACCAGGATTCATAACATATTTACCACTACCAACCGGCTTAAGTCCTGCTCCTGTAGCTCTTACTTTATTATCTGGTACACCTGCAAAAGATATTGTCATTGGGTTAGCAACACCACGATAAACAACGTTCATCTTATCTGCAGAAATAGTTGCAGAATTTGGTCTTGGTACAACCACATAGTTACCAATAATAGGAATATCTAAAGGCTGACCATCTTCTAAGAATGTAAATTTACCTTCAATACTGTGCTCACCTACATTACCTACGTTAAAGTCTAATTTAGCTGCTCCTGTAGAATCTATAGCATTAGTTAAATCAATTTCTTGACCTTGAACATTTAATTTCGTTGGTGTTACATTAGCATATTTACCTAATACAACTCTACCTTGAAATTTCTCTCCTGCAAAAAATGCAGATTTATCAGCTAATACGATTGCTTGATAATTCTTTAATGAAGTTGCTTTACTAACTAAGTTACCAAGGAAACCATTATAGATATCAGTTTCTGAAGCTTTCACATCATTTTGCATTGCTGTTAGCTTAGTATATGATGCAATTGCAGGGAACCCTTGGAAATGGTAATCTAACCATTTTTTTTCAGCACCTTCATTATCAACAATAGGATCTAATGAAAAACGCTTTTCAAAACTTTCAATTACAGGTGCCCATTTACCTTCCTTAGGTAAAACAGCTTTAATATCATTTTTATACTTTTCTATTCTAGCAACGATTTCATCACCTCTTTTAGTATATCTATCTCCTGTAAACCAAAGTTCATTTAGCTTATCACCTTTATCCATTTCTTCATAAGGTAATTCACCATTTTCTTCTCTTTCGTATCCTCCGTTCTTTACAATATCTTTCTCTTTGACATCGCCTAGCCAATTGTAAAAATCATCAGAAATAATACTAATTTGTTTTGCCATTTGATTAGCTGCACCAAATTGCTCTGGTTTTTCTTCAGCCTGTGTATTCAACTGACTTAGAATACCTTCGTTTGAAGTTGCTGCTAATTCATTAGCGCTATCAAATTTTGTGTTCATTAAACCAAATGCAGATAATACTTCTTTTGACATGGTCATTGCGATCATTGCAATGAATACCAAATACATTAGGTTAATCATTTTTTGCCTTGCGGACTGTTTTCCTCCTGCCATTTCTAATTAGTTTTTAATTGTTTATTAATTAAATCGATTATAAAACCAATTAGTTTTTATTCATTGCAGATAACATACCACCATATACACCATTTAATGATGAAAGATTAGATGCTAAAGATTGCATTTGTTCTTTTAATTTAGTTGCATTTTCTACAGCTTCTTCGTTAATCGCTGCTTGACGATTTGCGCTTTCCACTTGTAATTTATATAGGCTGTTTAAAGATTCCATCTGAGCTGCTGCTAAAGACATTTCTTCACTATATTTCTTTTGAGCCGCCATTGAGTCTACTGTAGGAGAAATTCCTTTTGCAGCACCTTCAAAGTTTTTAATGCTATCACCTAAGCTTGCCATAAGCGCACCATCAATTTTAGCTTCTTTTAATAAATTATCTAATTTCTTAGATAATAAACCATCTGCATCTTTAGGCTCTTCTAATTTTTTCTTTTTTCCACCTAACGACTGTCCGCCGGCTAATTCTGGATATACAAGAGACCAATCTAAGTCATCTCCTTGTTTCTCAAATGCTGATATCGTAAATACAACTGCTTCAACAATCATACCTATAGTAAGGATAAGGGATCCGTAAGGCCAGTGTTGAATTTTGAATAATGCTCCAATAATTACAATTGCCGCTCCTAGTCCATAGACCATATTCATTGTTGATAATTTCTTTTTTGCCATGATTTTAATTTTTTGTTTTCAAATGAGCTAGGTTAATTAATGCTCATTTTGGATTAATATTTAGTTTAAGTTAAGTTTAATTTTTAGTTTGTAGCTGCGTTTTTAGTTACTTCAGTTCCCATATAATCTTGAACTGTTCTAAATCCGATATAGCTTCTTGCAGAATCTGCATATTCATAATCTCTTGAACTTACTTGCAAGAAATAGGCAACATCTTTCCAAGACCCTCCTCTTACTACTTTACGAGCATTATTAGGATCGTTTACATTAGGATTAATTGTTGACGAATATTCATACGATGCAGGATCATAAGAACCGTTTACCCATTCTGATACGTTACCTGCCATATTATATAAGTTGAAATCATTAGGATCGTAAGCATCAGCTTCTACAGTATACAATGCTTGGTCTGCTGCGTAATCTCCACGTAACGGTTTGAAGTTAGCCATGAAACAACCTCTATCGTTTTTAGTATAAGGTCCACCCCAAGGATAAGTTGCTCCTTGTAAACCTCCACGTGCTGCATATTCCCATTCTGCTTCAGATGGTAATCTGTATTTATTTACAGCATGCTTTCCTCTTTTCTTTCTATCTGCATTGTGATATAAAGTTCTCCATTGACAGAAAGCCTGTGCTTGTTTCCAAGACACACCTACAACAGGATATGCTCCATAAGCATCATGCCAGAAATAATCATTATGCATTGGTTCGTTATAAGAATAAGCGAAATCTCTAATCCAAGCTGTTGTATCTGGATAAATTTCAACTTCTTGCTGAACTATAACTTCAGAACGTTTTAATCCTCTATTCTTAGCTGCTTTAGCTATTTCCATATAGGTATACTGAAATTTAAATTGCTTTACATCCCAAGTACGTTGACCATTATATGATTCTTCTAATGGTAAATACATACCATCCATTACTTCGGCATACAATTCATCTGGATAATCATCAGTATCAAAATACAATTCTACATCGCGATTAATTTTTCTTTGCTCGTTTCCATAGGTATTAACCATATAGCTTTCATAAGCATTCAGGTTATTTGGATCTGAATCGATATAAGCAAACTCTCCAATATCTCCATTCCCTGGTGTTTTTCCTTCTAAGTCAGCCATTTCAGCTAATTTTAATCTTAGTGTAGAATCTCTTACCCACTCTACAAATTGACGATACTCGCTATTTGTAATTTCAGTCTCGTCCATATAGAACGCTCGAACAGTTGCTGTTTTAGTTGGAGCATCTTGTACGCCAGCTAAATCATCATCTGACTTACCCATAATAAAAGCTCCGCCAGGTACTAACGTCATCCCATAGGGCTTTTCTGGATGCCATTTCTTACCCTTAACACCTACCAATTGTCCTCGATCTCCGGAATTACAACTGGCGACCATAACTAGTACTGCTGTTAGTAAAATAAACTTCTTAATATTCATAGTAACTCTAGGTTAAATTAGTCCTTATTATTTTTGAGGTCGTAAACATATTTATATATTTCCGAATAAACAACTTTTTTTTTGTTTTTTTTGCATTTCACCCTTAAAATAAGCATTTCGTCGATTAAAAAAATGTTAAAATTCGATTAAGTGTTCGCTTTAGAAGCTATTCTTCCTATAAGCTTTATACCAACGCTCAGGTATTTCACCTTGAGTTGCGTGCACATAATCGGAATGCATGCATGGTAATAACGTATGCTTTTTTAATTTATTATTAACATTTGGTAAAAAAGGTATTTCAATCCACCAACGTCCTGTTTTTAAGCTTTTATAAAAAATCAGTTCGTCATCCTCTACCAACACATTATACTTTTGGTAATGATTTTCGTTATTAAACTGATCATCTTTAACTCGGCAATTAACTCCTTCAATAAAATACCATATCATTTGAGCGACGAGCATTGATGTTGCACTATCATTCTTAGACCCATTGTATTCATAAATACCAAAGGACGACACTTTATTACTTATGCCTGCATATCTACTTATAGCACAAATCTCTTTTCCTGAAAATCCATTAGGAGAATATTTTTGATTATCGCTAACCTCAGCAGCTCTAATCGACTTTAAATCGACAGATACGATATGTGCATCTCGCATTAAAGGTTCAACTTTATTTATATCTCCAGAAATTTCACCTAAACGGTAGGCCTCAAAGTATAACTTTTCTATGAGATCTATTTCTTCTTGGGAGTTAAAATATGTTTGATACCCTATTGTTGAATAATTAAACAGGTTATAGGGCTCTTCTACAATGACTTTCCCCACATAACTATTATTCTTAATCGGAAGGTTAGCATCGCCTAAATCGAAATTCGTATCCACACTTACAATATTTACCATTGGCAACAGTGAATCGTAAGCACGATAATTAGCGTAAGTTAAATCTTGACTTCCTCCTAACACAATAGGAATCACTCCCTTCTCTACTAAAACAGATATTGCTGTTCGAATAGCAAAATACGTATCTTCAACTGTCTCACCTGGCTCTATATCTCCTAAATCAGCTAGTGTTGTATGCCAATTACCAGGAAATAAAGAGTAGAGCGTTTTACGGATAGAATCAAAATTTACATGAGTTCCCATGTAATTAACGTCATTTCTATTCTCCTGAACGCCAATGATTGCCATTTGAACGTTTTCTAAATCTGGTATTCCGTTTTGACGAGAATGTACTTTAATTTTTTTCCCTAGCGCTTGTTGCGCTGCTAGTTCATTATGAGCTAAAACCGCATCTGATACAGGCGTGAGGAAATTAAAATTCATATTCAATTATTTCTTTTTAGTTGTAGCTTTCTTTTTTGTTGCTGTTTTCTTAGTTGCAGTTTTCTTAGTGGCTTTCTTTTTTGTCGCCTTCTTTTTAGGTGCGTTTTTTTCGAGAATTTCTTGTGCTTTCTCTAAAGTCATTTTACTCACATCAACCGTTTTGGCTAACTCAACTTTTTGTTTGCCTTTTATAATGTTGTGTCTTCCCCATCTTGCCTTCTCTACTCTTACACCAGCATCTTCCCAATTATGGATAACCTTATCGATTTCTTTCTGAATTTTTTCTTCAATCAAAGTAACGATATCTTCTTCAGATAAATTATCCCAATCGTATTTTTTATTTACATTAATAAACATGTTGTTCCATTTGATAAATGGTCCAAAACGCCCTTTACCTTTGGTAACTTCCATATCTTTATACATATATATGGGAGCATCTGCTAATTCTTTCTCCTTTATATATATTAGTGCTTCATCCATCTCTACACTTAAAGGATCAACTCCTTTAGGCAATGAGACAAACTTTTTACCAAATCTTACATAAGGTCCAAAACGTCCATTATTAACTTCGACCTCTTCGTCTTTATAGTGACCTAAAGCTTTTGGAAGTTTAAATAAATCCATAGCCTCTTCATAGGTAATAGAATTAAGCTGTTGGTCTGGAGATAAGCTTGCAAACTTAGGCTTATCTTCATCGTCCATGGTACCAACTTGCACCATTGGTCCAAACTTACCTAAACGCACGCTAACTTGACGACCAGTCTTTGGATCTGTACCCAAAATACGTTCTCCTGATTCACGTTCTGCATTTTCTTGTACATCTTCAACTTGAGGATGAAAGCCTTTATAAAAATCTTTCATCATCTCTCTCCAATCTTCCTTGCCCTCTGCAATATCGTCAAAACGATCTTCTACTTTAGCCGTAAAATTATAATCTAAAATGCTTTCAAAATGTTTTACTAAAAATTCGGTTACAATCATACCAATATCTGTTGGCACTAATTTTCCTTTATTGGAACCTGTTTTTTCAGAAAGCGTGTTGGCCTTTATATTTTGATTTTCAAAAACCAATTGCTTATAAGCTCTTTCATCTCCTTCGTGCGTTCCCTTCTCTACATAATTTCTATTTTGAATGGTAGAAATGGTTGGCGCATAAGTTGATGGACGCCCAATACCTAATTCCTCTAATTGCTTCACTAAAGAAGCTTCTGTAAATCTTGAAGGTGGTCTTGTAAAACGCTCCGTTGCAGTGATATATTTATTCTGAAGTGCTTCACCAACTTTTAAATCTGGTAAAATACCTTCTTGCTCTGTATCTTCATCATCTGTACCTTCTAAATATACTTTGAGAAAGCCTTCAAAAGTTATGATTTCACCATTTGCTGTGAATTGTTCGTCTATCTTATTTTTTGAATTAATTTGAATTTTAAGATTCGTACGCTCTAGCCTTGCATCACTCATTTGCGAAGCAATAGCACGTTTCCATATTAAATCATATAATCTTGCTTGGTCGCGCTCTGCATTAACAGTATGGTTTGAAAAATCGGTAGGTCTAATCGCTTCGTGAGCCTCTTGAGCGCCTTTAGATTTTCCTTTATAATTTTTTGGATTACTAAATTCTGAACCATAGGCCGAGATAATTTCGTTCTCTGCTCCTTTTTTTGCTTCATCAGATAAATTAACACTATCTGTTCTCATATAAGTTATAAAACCTGCTTCATACAAACGCTGAGCGTTAGTCATGGTTCTACTTACAGAAAATCCCAATTTACGTGAGGCTTCTTGCTGAAGTGTTGATGTTGTGAATGGTGCTGCTGGAGATTTCTTTGCTGGTTTCTTTTGTAAATCTGAAATCTGATAAGTCGCGCCTAAATTATTATTAAGGAAATCTAACGCTTCTTTTTCAGAATCGAAATTCTTAGGCAATTTGGCTTTAAAAGAATTTCCGTCTTCGTTTGTGAATTCTGCATCTACTCTATACGAAGCTTTAGGTTCAAAAGCTTGCACATCGCGTTCGCGTTCTACAATTAAGCGTACTGAAACCGATTGTACTCTACCTGCAGACAGGCCGCCTTTTACTTTTCTCCATAATACAGGAGATAATTCATAACCTACAATACGATCTAAAACACGTCTTGCTTGTTGCGCATCCACTAAGTTATAATCAATACTCCTTGGATTTTCAATGGCTTTGTTAATTGCACTTTTTGTAATCTCGTGAAAAACGATACGTTTCGTTTTATCTTTATCTAATTTTAATGTTTCAGCTAAATGCCACGCAATTGCTTCCCCTTCTCGATCCTCATCACTTGCTAGCCAAACAACATCTGCTTTCTTTGCTAATTCTTTTAATTTCTTAACAACATCTTTTTTATCTTTAGAAACCTGATACTTAGGCATAAAATCTCCCTCTACATCTACCCCTAACTCCTTAGATGGCAAATCTGCAATGTGCCCAAAACTGGACTCTACTTTATAATCTTTTCCTAAAAATTTCTCTATGGTTTTAGCCTTAGCTGGTGACTCAACAATAACTAGATTCTTCGACATTCTTAATTTTTTGCGTTTACAAATGTATATGAAAATTAAGATACAATCCTAATTTGGTCGTAAATACGATGCATTTTATCGTGATTTATTTATTATTAAGTACAGAAAAAGCCTTACAAATTGTAAGGCTTCTAGTGTTTATAAATATTTATAAGTCTTAATTAATATGAATATAAAATTGATTCTTCTAACCCTTCAATATTTAGTAATACTTCATTTACCCCTTCAATTCTAAGCGCTGTTAAATCAAAATTTTCTTCTTTATTGAAGACGGCTAAACAATCTTCATTATTATGAAGTGTTAATTTTAAATAGCGTTGATTAGGAAACGACTCTGCCACATTTCCCGAATCTATTAAAGACATAAGCCAAGTGCTAGCATCACAACCACTACCTGAAACAATAAGAGCCAAGCAGTCTTCATTAATAATAGCACTATCTATTGCATGTGACTCTGCAGCTTGGTACGCAACAGCATCTATTACAACTTCTAAACCACAAGGCACAACCACATTATCATCTTCATTGCATTGCATATTCATTATTAACAAACAAAACAACGACAGCATTAAAATTTTCCTGAATTTCATAAGATTGATTTCTTTGTAGATGCAAAACATCTTCAAAGGTTGCGTTAAAATGTAGATAATTGCTCAATTCGTCTCATTTGATTGCTTTCATCATCAAAACCAATAACGTCTTTATATATTAAATAGACAGGCAAATGACTAAACGATTTAGTGACATACACTCCAAATCCACACATTAGAAAACCAACGATCCATGCCAAAACTCCTGTCATAAAAATAAGACCAAATGAAATCAACCACTTTTTATTACCAAGTTCAAAAGACAATGTAATAATTTCTGAAACAGACAATTCTGGGTTAAAAGCATATACAACCACACTAAAAGACAAAGGAATAATAACATATATTAAAGGAAGGACACATAACATAGTCGCCAAAATAGCAATACCTGAAAATGAGGCACCTAATTTAATTGTTTTACTTAAGTAAGGTTTTTTGAAAAAATAAAAATAATCTTCTTTACCTATTTGTTCTAAATCCTTCAGTTTGCAAATTCTATAAAAAGCAGCTTTAAGACCAAACGCTATAGAACTCATTGCTACAATTAAAAAAATATAAACTACAATAAATACAAGTCCAAAAACAACACCCATACTTGTCGAATCATGAGTATCATAACCATTCTCAAATGTAAGCGCATTCATAAAACCAAAAAATAACAAAGGGATATAAACAACCATTATTACAGGTATAGCCAAAACTAAATTTAGTAATAATGCAACCAATCCTTGCACCCAAACCTTTTTAAACAATTCTATAGATTGATTAAAAATAACACCAAAATCTAATGCTTTTGCGTTTACTATTCGGTTTTTAATATCTGTGGTGTTCATTTTTTAAGGCAGTCTGAGTTAGTTTTTCAAACTAAAGCTATTTTTAGGAGATATTCAACTATTATCTTAACAAACCTTTTAAACACAGACACAATACTATGGCTTAAAATAAATCTTAACTAAATTATAACTGCCACTTTGTCACAATCTATAAAATAATATTATCTTTGCATCCTTATTGAGATTAGATAGAAATAGAATTTAGCTTTCCGCTTTCGAGTTTTGAGGAAAATAAATATGGAAAAAATTATAGACGAAAATAAACAAGGCGAGGCCTTAATCTTGGATAAAAAAGACGGTAACCAACGCAAACTATTTATAGAGAGTTATGGTTGTGCCATGAATTTTAGTGATAGCGAAATTGTAGCGTCTATTCTTTCTGAACAGGGTTTTAACACGACACAAACTCTTGAAGAAGCAGATCTTGTTTTGGTAAACACCTGTTCTATTAGAGATAAAGCCGAACAAACCGTTAGAAAACGGTTACAACAATACAATGCTATAAAACGACTAAACCCAAAAATGAAAGTTGGAGTGTTAGGCTGTATGGCAGAACGTTTAAAAACCAAATTTTTAGACGAAGAAAAAATTGTAGATTTAGTTGTAGGTCCTGATGCTTATAAAGACTTACCAAACCTTCTTGCCGAAGTTGATGAAGGTAGAGACGCCATTAATGTTATCCTTTCTAAAGAGGAAACATATGGCGACATTTCTCCTGTACGATTAAATAGCAACGGAGTAACAGCTTTTGTCTCTATTACTCGTGGTTGTGATAACATGTGTACGTTTTGTGTTGTTCCCTTTACTCGAGGAAGAGAGCGCAGTAGAGATCCACAAAGTATTATTGAAGAAGTTAACGACCTATGGTCTAAAGGCTTTAAGGAGATAACACTGTTAGGACAAAACGTTGACAGTTATTTATGGTATGGAGGCGGTTTGAAGAAAGATTTTGAAAAAGCCTCTGAGTTTCAAAAAGCAACAGCCGTAAATTTTGCCAAGCTATTAGAGCTATGTGCTAAAGCACAGCCTAAAATGCGTATTCGTTTTTCAACATCCAATCCTCAGGATTTCACATTAGATGTTATAGAAACAATGGCCAAATACGATAATATCTGTAAACACATTCATTTACCTGTACAAAGTGGAAGTAATCGTATTTTAAAAGAAATGAACCGTTTACATACGCGTGAAGAATATTTTGAACTTATTGATAATATTAAACGTATAATTCCTGAATGTTCAATAAGCGTTGATTTAATTGCTGGTTTCCCTACAGAAACTGAAGAAGACCATCAAGACACCTTATCACTAATGGAATATGTAAAATACAACTTCGGTTATATGTTTACTTATTCTGAACGGCCAGGAACTTTAGCTGGACGCAAAATGGAAGATGATGTTCCTGAGGCAACAAAAAAACGTCGTTTAAGTGAAATTATAGCTTTAGAACGTAAGTACAGTGAAATTAACACACGAAATCACCTTAATAAAACAGTTGAAGTTTTAATAGAAAAAGCATCTAAAAAATCGGATTCTCAATGGTCTGGAAGAACTTCTGACAACACCGTAGCTGTTTTTCCAAAAGAACATTACAAAGTAGGAGATTTAGTAAATGTATTAATTACAGATTGCACAAGCGCAACTCTAATAGGTAAAGCTATTGGATATTCTAAAAATAATTAATTATGAAATACACTCTTTACATCATCCTATTTGCCTCTATGTTTTCTTGTAGTTCTGATGACAGCCAAGAAACAGAACTATCTAACACACTAATTATTAAACACATTATTGATGTTAGAGAAAATAATGAGCGTAATTTTTATTTCGATTTAAACGGAAGATTAGTTTCCATTACAGATACCAATGCCCTTCCTGAGTATAATTATATTCTATCTGAATTTGAATATTCAAACGATAATAAACTTAACAGTTCTTACCACACTTATGGTACTGAAGAGGCGTTTATAAATCTCACTTACACTGATGAAAGTATTTCTAATTATCATTATATAACATTCGGTTATAGTACGGATTCTAACGTTGTAATTAACAATAACATCCTCAACTACAATGACCAAATGGATTCAGATATAGAAGAAGATGATTTAAATATTCAATGGACATTTAGTTCAGATCAATTAAAGTATGTAACGCAAAAAAAAATTATCTTAATAAATAATGCGAACTCTGTTTGGAATTTAACGGATTATACATATGATAGTAATTTTAATATTATTGAAAGTCATACCTCAATAAATTATGGTACTGAAGCTGATTACAGCAACACCTATACGTATGACGATAAAAAAAATCCGATAGCAGAATCTATGGACGGCTACAATTTAGCACTCTATTTTATGGATGATCATAACACCGTAGACATGTCACCAAACAATGTGTTAAGTAAAACCGATAATCAAGGAAATACATTAACCTATAATTATGTTTACAACGATGATGATTACCCTATGTCTGTAACCATAACAAATGTAGCAACAGGTGAAGTAATAAATACGCTAACTTATACGTATTACTAACAGCAAAAGTATAACTGAAGAATGGTGAAAATTATGCTATTCGTAGTTGATTCAAAAAAAAAAAAAAAATTATTAAGTCCAACTAGGTTCTCATCGCTATGAGAATTAAAAAAAAATTAAAACATCAATGAAAAAACTAATCTTATTATTACTCACCCTTACTGTAATTACAGCTTGTGACGTTGAACCTTTAGATCCTGCATACACTCAAGGCAGCGGCAGCAACGGAGGTGGTGGAAACAATGGTAGTGAAAGCGGAGACTTAACGCTATCATTATATGAGTTAGACACTGAACTTAGCTTTGACTTTTTTGGTACTCCCGTTCAAACCAACACTAAATCAGACTTTAGTATTAGCAACAACAAAATTGCTTCAGCTATTAATCAGGTATCTTTAAGCGGAAGTCCATTTGTAACCGAAAATCAACAAATTACCCGTAATGGTTCTGGACAAATTATTAGTGATATCTCTGTAAACTCTGCAGGTGTAACTACAAATGAGTATATAATTACCTATACGAATGGAGTTGTATCTAATATTACTTATGACTATTACGAAGATGATTTTGACGATTACAATTATAATTTCACCTACGATGGTAACACCATCACAAGAACTAAAGTAGGCTCTACAATTTCTACAGTATTCACAGTAGATAGTTCAGACCGTGTAATTAAAAAAGAATCGTTTGATGGTGATGTGTCTATTCAAACCGAAACAATATCTTACAATACAGCTGGTAATATTACAAGCAGTACAACGACAGGAGAAACACAAAGCAATACAACATATCAGTTTGACAATAATATAAATCCTCTAAAAGTGGTTTATGAAGATAACTACCTTCTATCATTTTTACGCGATGAGTATTCTGATGAAATTGGTCCACAAATAGCTCAATTTCTTTCTACCAACAACTGGAATGCAGCAACTTTTAATGGAGAGAGCGCCACTTTTAATTTAGAATATAATAGCGCAGGTAGAATTACAAAACGTGATATGGATTTTAATTCTAGCCCAGAATTATCAGCAACCATCAACGAAAGATTTACTTACGTAAATTAACCTTATAAATAATTAAAAAAGAGAATCTCAACATTGTGATCATTTAATATGGAATCTATTCAAGCCATAAAACAACGTTTCGGCATTATAGGAAACGACCCTAAACTCAATCGTTCTATCGAAAAAGCAATACAAGTTGCTCCTACTGATATTTCGGTATTAGTCACAGGAGAAAGTGGTGTTGGAAAAGAAAGTATTCCCAAAATTATTCATCAATTATCACACAGAAAACACGGCAAATACATTGCCGTAAACTGTGGAGCAATACCAGAAGGCACTATTGACAGTGAACTGTTTGGGCACGAAAAAGGTGCTTTTACAGGAGCAACAGCAACACGTTCTGGATATTTTGAAGTTGCAGATGGAGGTACTATTTTTTTAGATGAAGTTGGAGAGTTACCACTAACAACTCAGGTACGTTTACTACGTGTTTTAGAAAATGGAGAGTTTATAAAAGTAGGGTCTAGTAAGGTTCAAAAAACAGATGTAAGAATTGTAGCTGCGACAAACGTTAACATGTTTGAAGCCATTAAAAAAGAAAAATTCAGAGAAGATTTATATTACCGATTAAGTACTATTGAAATCAATTTACCTCCACTTAGAGAGCGTAAAGAAGATATTCATCTGTTATTTAGAAAGTTTGCTAGTGACTTTGCTCTAAAATATAAAATGCCAACGGTAAAGCTAACAGACGACGCCGTTAACTTACTCACTAAATACCGCTGGAATGGTAACATTCGTCAATTACGAAATGTTGCAGAACAAGTGTCTGTTTTAGAACAGCACAGAACTATAAATGGTGTCACGATTCAGAATTATTTACCCGATACAGGCAGTAATTTACCAGCTGTAGTAAACAGTTCTAAATCTGAAAGTGATTTTAGTAGTGAAAGAGAGATTTTATATAAAGTCTTATTTGACATGAAGGGAGATCTAAACGATCTTAAAAAACTCACCATGGAACTCATGAAAAAAGGAAGTGTATCTGAGGTTCAAAAAGACAACGAACATCTAATTCAAAAAATTTACGGAGACGATAAAGACGAAGCATTTGATGCTGCTGTTGAAGATTTGGAAGTTTTATCTATACCACAGCGCACAGAAACGGACGAATCTATAGTTTCAGATGTAGAAGACAAATATCATTTTGCAGAAGAAATAGAAGAAGAGGAAACTTTATCTTTACATGACAAAGAATTAGAATTAATTAAGAAATCTTTAGAACGTCACAGTGGTAAACGTAAATTAGCTGCTGCTGAATTAGGCATCAGTGAGCGTACGTTATATAGAAAAATTAAGCAATTTGATCTTTAAGATAAGTTTGTAAAACATTCATAACTAAACTTGCGTTATTAGAGAACTAGTTGTGATAAATGTGCCATCAAACCAATAAAAATAATTTAGACATAAGTATAATGAAGGCTATATTTACGCTTTTATAACTATGAATAACCAAATATTTATTAATTGAAAATTTTAAAATACATTTTTATATTAACGATTTGTCTTACAACTTTTGGATGTAAAGTCAACTATTCATTTACTGGTATTACAGAAACACCTGAAACATTTCAGGTAAATTTCTTTCAAAATAATGCCGATTTAGTAGAACCAGGTTTAGATCAATTATTTAAAAACACGCTCGAAGACCTCATCGTTAACCAAACAAGTGCCAATTTAGTAACTACAGGAGGCGAAGTTATTTATGAAGGGGAAATTACAGAATACCGTATTTCGCCTATGACAGCAACTGCAGAAAATACAGCTGCGCAAAACAGATTAACGATAAGTGTAAATGTGCGTTACATCAACACAAAGAATGAAGAAAAGGATTTTGAAAAACGCTTTTCTTTCTTTTATGATTACCCAGCCAACGATCAACTTACAGGAAGCATAAAAGATACAGCACACGAAGAGATTTTAGAACGTCTCACACAAGATATTCTTAACGCTTCATTAGCAGATTGGTAAAACATGCAGCTTCAAGAACTCACATATTTATTACAACATCCAGAAGCCATAACAGCATCTCAAACCGAAGTATTAGCTTCTGCCATTAAGCAATATCCTTATTTTCAGCCCTTAAAAGCACTTTATCTTAAAGGTTTAAAACAGAAGGAAAGCTACAAATACAATAATGCGTTAAAAGTTACGGCCGCACACACTACAGATCGTAGTGTATTATTTGACTATATTACTTCTGAGGTTTTTAATCAGAATGAAATATCTGAACATATTAAACAAAATATAGAGCATCTAAAATCTATAGAAGTTAATGAAATAGATGACATCTCTGTTAACAAAAGTGTAACTATAGACGACGCTTTAAAAGAGCACATTAAAGCAACTGAAGGAGTTTTAGATCCAGGTTTATTCGAGGTAAAACCTATGCCCGAACCTAAAACAGAACCGCAATCTTTAAAATTAGAAGACTCTATTATCTCGGTAGATGTAAAAAACATTACAGCCGAAGAGCAACTTAATATTGGTAAACCTTTAGATTTTGATAAATCTGAAAACCATTCATTTACAGAATGGTTAAAAATCACAAGTTTCAAACCAATTGTACGAGATGAAACTGAAACAAAAATTGAAACTAAAACAGAATCTAAAAAGGACGATTTAGAGCAAGAACCAGCTACACCATTGCAAGACAAACTTGCTATTATAGATAAATTTATTAGTGAAAACCCAAAGATTAAACCTGTTTCTAGCAATGCCCCAAAACCAAAGCTAGTCAACAATGACAATCCTATTTCAGACAGTTTAATGACTGAAACTTTGGCACGAATTTATTTAGAACAAAAAAACTACGATAAAGCAATTCAATCTTACAAGATTTTAAGTTTGAAATATCCAGAAAAAAGTAGTTTCTTTGCACACCAAATAAAATTGGTAAAAGAATTAAAAGATAATAATACAATATAAAATGAGTGCATTTACAATATTTTTAATACTAATAGTAATCGTTGCGTTTCTACTTGTCGTAGTCATTATGGTACAAAACCCTAAAGGAGGTGGATTATCATCATCTTTTGGTGGTGGTGGCACACAGCAAATGGGAGGAGTTCAAAAAACTGGTGATTTTTTAGATAAGAGTACTTGGTTTTTAGCAACAGCATTAATTGTTTTAATCTTAGCATCTAATCTTACAATTGGTTCTGGCGGAAGTACAGAATCTAAAGCTTTAGATACTAATGAATCAACAGAAATGCCAATTTCAACACCAGCTCCAACTAACAATTCAGCTACAACAAACGATTCAATAGGAGGTTAACTAAACTCTCATTATAAAATAACACTAAGCCAGCTCATTCAGCTGGCTTTTTTTATATCTGAAACTTTGTCAGACTTTCTGTCTTGGCATAATTTTCGAACTACGCTAAAGCGTAATTTATTAATTAAACAACTAAAAAATATACAACAAAATGAGTTTAAACATTAAACCTTTAGCAGACCGTGTTCTAATTGAACCTAAGGAAGCTGAAACTAAAACAGCTTCAGGAATTATTATTCCAGATAACGCAAAAGAAAAACCACAAAAAGGAACAGTTGTAGCCGTTGGAAATGGAAAAAAAGACGAACCACTAACAGTTAAGGTTGGTGATACTGTACTTTATGGAAAATACGGTGGAACTGAACTTAAACTAGAAGGTAAAGATTACTTAATGATGCGTGAAAGCGACATCTTAGCAATAATCTAAAAAGTATTTGGCTTTTGGCGTATTTAGCCTTTAGCGTATTAACAAATAAAACAGTTGTAAATTAACAATTTAGCTGGTAGCCAACAACTAACAGTTAAAAGCAAAAACAAAAAAAAATGGCAAAACATATTAAATTTGATATTGAAGCACGCGACGGATTAAAACGCGGTGTAGATGCTCTAGCAAATGCAGTTAAAGTAACATTAGGACCAAAAGGCCGTAATGTCATTATTGGAAAATCATTTGGTGCACCACAAGTAACTAAAGATGGTGTTTCTGTAGCAAAAGAGATTGAGCTTGAAGATGAGCTTGAAAACATGGGAGCTCAAATGGTAAAAGAAGTAGCTTCTAAAACTAACGATTTAGCTGGTGATGGAACAACTACGGCAACTGTATTGGCTCAAGCTATCGTAAAAGAAGGGCTTAAAAACGTTGCCGCAGGTGCAAATCCAATGGATTTAAAACGAGGTATAGACAAAGCTGTTGAAGCACTCGTTAAAGATTTAGATAAGCAATCTAAAAAAGTAGGTAGCGATTCTGACAAGATTAAGCAAGTCGCTGCAATTTCTGCTAACAACGATGATACTATTGGTGATTTAATCGCTAAAGCTTTCGGAAAAGTTGGTAAAGAAGGTGTTATTACTGTTGAAGAAGCCAAAGGAATGGAAACTTACGTTGACGTTGTTGAAGGTATGCAGTTTGACAGAGGTTATTTATCACCTTACTTCGTTACAGATGCTGATAAAATGATTGCCGATTTAGAAAATCCATACATTTTATTATTTGATAAGAAAATTTCTAACTTACAAGAAATTCTTCCAATATTAGAACCCGTTGCACAATCTGGTCGTCCATTATTAATCATCGCAGAAGATGTTGAAGGACAAGCATTAGCAACTTTAGTTGTAAACAAACTACGTGGTGGATTGAAGATTGCTGCTGTAAAAGCACCTGGTTTTGGAGACAGACGTAAAGCCATGTTAGAAGACATCGCAATCTTAACAGGTGGTGTTGTTATTTCTGAAGAAAGAGGTTTCTCTTTAGAGAATGCAGATCTTTCTATGCTTGGTACTGCTGAAACAGTAACGATTGATAAAGACAACACAACAATTGTTAATGGTGAAGGTAAAGCGGCTGATATTAAAGCACGTGTCAACCAAATAAAAGCTCAAATAGAAACAACAACGTCTGATTACGATAAAGAAAAACTTCAAGAACGTTTAGCTAAGTTAGCTGGTGGTGTTGCTGTACTTTATGTTGGTGCTGCTTCTGAAGTAGAAATGAAAGAAAAGAAAGACCGCGTTGATGATGCTTTACACGCAACAAGAGCTGCTGTTGAAGAAGGTATCGTTGCTGGTGGTGGAGTTGCTTTAGTAAGAGCTAAGAAAACTTTAGAGAAAATCACAACAGATAACCTAGACGAAACAACAGGTGTACAAATCGTAAATAAAGCTATTGAAGCACCTTTACGTACTATTGTAGAAAATGCAGGTGGCGAAGGTTCTGTTGTTATCAATAAAGTATTAGAAGGTAAGAAGGATTTTGGTTACGATGCTAAAACTGAAACTTACGTAGACATGCTTAAAGCTGGTATCATCGATCCTAAGAAAGTTACACGTATCGCTTTAGAAAATGCAGCTTCTGTAGCTGGTATGATCTTAACTACTGAGTGTGCTTTAGTAGACATTAAAGAAGACGCACCTGCTATGCCACCAATGGGTGGAGGCGGAATGCCAGGAATGATGTAATAAAAAACATCGATACCTAATGTATAAAACTGTTAGTGAACAAAGTTAAACTACAGTTATAAATTTAAAAGCCTTTGATTTATATCAAAGGCTTTTATTTTGGAATAAATTCATTAGATTTAAAAATCTAATCCATCAAACCAATGGCAAAATCAACTTGGAAGTACACTTTAAGAGAAATTATTATTGTTATTATAGGAATCTCTATTGCTTTTAGCATGAATAAATGTGCTGAAAACGTAAAAGATAATAAACTTAAAACGCAGTACCTTACCAATCTTAAAAGTGATGTTGAAGCAGATAAAATTCAACTTCAAAAAAATATTGAAGCCATTGATAAAAAATTAATGACTTGCTCTAAAATTATTCCTGTTTTAAATTCTGAAAAAGATCAAGACATGCAATTAATGTATAATATTTTTGACATTGTAAAATATGAGAATTTCAGTCCAAAAAGTATTACTTATAAAACCTTAATCAATTCAGGAGATTTAAAATTAATTGAAAATTTTAAGCTAAAAACAACAATTCAACAGCACTACTCCAACTACGATGAAATGGCAGATGTTTATGTAAGACACACAAGCTTAATAAAGGATTATTTAGGCAACTATTTGGTTAACTATTCAGATTATGATCTTATACCACAAGGGAAAGGTCCATTTTTAGATGAAATTAAACTAAAAAATATTGTAAGAGCGTTATTAACCACTTTTAACGATAAGAAAGCAGCCACAAAACTTGGAATTGAAAGTTGTGATATTCTTATTGCAGAAATTGAAGCCAACCTAAACTAAAGAAACAAACACATACTACGAGGTCTTTAAGCTCTTGATACTCTCACAAAACCATCAAAATTACTCGTCTATTTCTGTAATACTAAAATCGGCAAATAACACCTCTTCATCTCTAAGATCCTGCGCATTTAATAAACTCCTGTAGATGCCCCATTTTGGTCGTACAAAAGTTGCTCCAGCTCTCCAATTTATAATTGAAAAATTTGAATAGGTAAACAAAGTTGTATTATCACTCACTTTTTTTATTTCAATTTCATAGGTTCCTGATGTGCCATATTTTATGATTTCGGTAACCTCTAACCAAGTATCTACAAAAGGAGCTAAATCTGTTTCTGTAAGGGTATTTTGGTCATCTGTTTCGGCATAGCGCAATTCTAATTTATCCGGATTCCCTTTTCGCGCTGTTAAAGTATACATTGGCATGCTAGCCAAAGATCCTCCTACAGATTTTAGCTGGTGTAAATGCGTAAAATTTGGAGACGTTTGGAATCCTGATTTTAATTTGAATTTCCATTTGTAAACAACTTTTTCGTTGTCTACTCCTAATAAATTATCTGGAGATTGGTCATACGTTTTTATCTCATTTCGTTGTCTGTCAAAATTGATACAACGGTCGTTGTCTGGAGAAGCATGTATATAAAACCGAAAAACATTTGTGTTTAACTCACTATCAAAAAGCTCATCAATATGGTCTCCAAATTCTGGATGATTACAATCTGGCACTTCTATTGGATTATAACCAGGGGCTAATATTGAAGTAATTAAATCGTAGGTATTTCCGGGTCCGTCAGCTTTTAGTTCTACTCCTTGCGGACTTGGGTTTTCAACATTCTTTATCAGTTGAATTGTTACTAAATTATTATTTGGATTTAAGTCGTTATAAGTATTTTGAAATCCTATTTTAAAATCTATTGTTGCAATTACCTGAGTTGTATCTGCATTAAAAATTTGTTGTTTTTCAGTTTCACTCTCAAGCGCATTTCCGTAATTATAATATAATGCATTGTCTAGTTTTTGCATCAAATCATCATTGTCTGCCCAAGCAATTAAACTTTCAGATGATGTTATAGAAATATCTGTTAATATTGGCTCTGTAGTTTCATCATTTTTATTACAACTATTTAAAGCGAATAATAAAACAACTATTAAGATTGGAAAGACACATTTTTTCATATTTAAAAGACTAAAAATACTGGTATTTTCTTACTGCTTATTTTAAAACCCAATCCCAACTTACTGATATTAAATTTGTTTTAAAACGAATACTAGATCTTAACGAAGTTCGCTTAAAACTTTTAAAGCGTCAAATTAATATTAAACTATAATTAAGTTCTGTATCACAAAACCATAAAAAAAGCCTGAATATAAATTCAGGCTAAAACATATTATGTCTTTTTTTATTCTGGAAACCAAATTAATTGTTCTTCTCCTCTTCCTTTGGTTCATGATCTTTTCTAACCTCTTCATCTCTATATTTACAACATGGATGTATCGAGTTATATTCTTCTTCAGTAGCTTTAATTTCTTTAGTATCATGACCTACTGAAGCAACCTTTTTAGAAATCGTTTTTAAATCTGTTTTGCGCTCATCAAAAATCAGTTTTAACTCATGTGTATCTACACTCCAAACGGCAGATTTCACACCTTTGGTTCTAATTGCTGCTTTTTCTATGCGTTCTTTGCACATACCACAAACACCATCAACTTCAATGCTTGCTTTTTTGTTTTTGTCTTGTGCAAAAGCTATGGTTGTTACTAATAATGTAAACATTAAAATTACTTTTTTCATCTTGATTTGTTTTTAGTTATTCCTGCAAAAAGCAGAAACTTATTTGTTTTAATTTAATTTCTATTTATGGATTCTTGCTTTTACAAGAACTAATTATTTAATACGAAATCGCAATCCGGCGTAATACATGCTGCCGTAAATTGGGCCATATACAAAATTACTATCAAAATTTGATCCAAACGGATTATCGGCACTAACTACGGGATTATCTTGACGTACATTAGTCACGTTTTCTCCACCTAAATATACTTCAAATTTTGGAGAAAACACTTTTGTAACTTGCAGATTTAAAGTTCCAACTGTTGGTGTTTCATCTGCTAACTGAAACTGTAATGCACTTAAATCCGTACTCGGAAAACGCTGACCGCTTAACCAATTGTATGTCGCATCAAATTTCCATTGTCCATTATTCTTTATTTCTGTTTCATATGATGCATTAGCAAACAAACGGTGTTTTGGCACTAATGGCTTTTCTAATTTACCAGAGATATAATCTGTTTGTATATCATAATACTTATAAGCCATTCTAACATCAAAATGTTCAAAAGCATTATAATTAAATTCAAATTGAAAACTATTTGCATAGCTATCTCCTTCTAAATTATAAAAATTGACTTCATAAGGATTCTCCCAATCTACAACGACTTGATTTTGAAAATCGGTTCTATAAAAATCGAAAGTCACATCGGCTTTTCTATCAAATAAGTTGAAGCCTTGCAAATAGCTAATACCATAATTCCAAGCAATTTCTGGATCTAATCCGTAAATTTTCCCTTCTGAATTTAAAATATTAATCTGTCTTGAACTTGAAAATATATTTTGGTTTTCTGCAAAAATATTAGCACTTCGTTTTCCTCTTCCTATAGATGCACGCAATGCTGATTTCTCCCAAGGTGTATATCGCACATGTAAACGCGGTGTCACAAAAAAACCAAGTCTATTATGTTGGTCTACACGCATTCCTGCTGTTAATGATAATTTATCTAAGTTATCAAAAGCATATTCAAAAAAACCACCCACAGAATTCTCTGTTCGTTTATAGGTTGTATTATTTAGAAGCGCGTTATTATGATTGTTTACAAGCTCATTATAATGATCGTAAGTAAAACTTACTCCTGTTTTAATTTTGTGTCTGGAGTCTGAAATAATAGAATTATAAACCAAGTTAGAATAAAAACTATTATGTTTAATATCATACTGGTTTAACCCAAAATAGGAATCTTGTTGATGGTGACTAAATGCTGTTTGAAATCCGAGACTTTGATACGGAATTTCTGGGTTTACATAGCCTAATTTTGTAGTAATCTCAAAGCGTTCAGTATCAATCTCACTTCCCCAATAATTAGTTGTACCCTTATCACGTTGCGGGTCAAAGTCTACTTGCCCTGCTTGCTTTTCGTCATTAAGATATCTCAGATTAATAAAGCTAACCACGCCTTTTTCTGGATTGGTGTATTGCCAACGGTTCATAACGTTAATCTGATTGTACATTGGCATATCTAAAAAGCCATCGTCATTAACATCATGCTTTTCCTGATGTGTATTTCCATGCACATACAAACCTGTACTCCACTTATCTGAAACTTTAGTATTTATATGCGTATTTAGTTCTAAACGCTCACTTGAAGCTCCATAAAGGTTTACAAATAATTTATCATCAGTTGTAGGTTTTACCATTTCGGCATTAATTTGACCAGCAATACTTTCAAACCCATTAACCACACTACCTGTACCTTTAGTTATCTGAATACTTTCTACCCAAGTACCTGGAATAAAACTTAAACCATAAGCTTGAGATGCGCCTCTTATAGCAGGAATATTTTCTGTTGCAATTAAAATATAAGGTGAGTTTAAACCCAACATTTTAATTTGTTTTGAACCTGAAATAGCATCGGCAAAATTCACATCTATTGAGGGATTGGTTTCAAAGCTTTCTGCTAAGTTACAACAGGCTGCTTTTAACAATTCTTCACTTGTAACTGTAAAGGTATTTGCTGCTTGTAAATAGGATTTTCGAGTGGCTTGTTTACGAGATGAAATTTCTACAGCATCTAACTCGTCACTCGTTTGAAGTATATGTCTTATATACTTATTTTTACTTATGGTTATAGTGTCAGATTTAAAGCCAACATAACTAACAACCAATTTATTATAAGAGAATTTATAAGGTAACGTGAACGTACCATCTTCATTTGTAATTGCTCCAACTGATGAGCTTAACCAATACACATTGGCGCCTGGTAATGGCATTTCTTTTCCGCTGCTTGTTTCTAAAACAACTCCTTTTAATTGCTCTTGCGCAGAAAGCATAAGCGACAAGAACATAAATTTTATAAATAAATATTTTTTCATTTGTTTGAATTTCGGGTATAACAATAGCACACAATTATGTGCTTCCTTTTTAACGAAGGGCTATAACGGAATCAAATGAGGTAAACTTCATCTAAGAGATGAATGTCTTTAACTAATGTTGGCGGTAAGTAATTACTATGAGGAATGACCAAGTTGGGCAAACCTTCGAAAAGATTGATGTAAGAATAGCTGTAAGCAAATAATACTTGCTGTTTAATTACATCAAAATCTTCAAATGAATTGAACGTTAAATCAGAAAGGCCTTCAATGACGTCAATTTCATTTTTACAACAGCTTTTTTTAACCATATCTGTTGCTTCCATTTTAGAAATGTCCATTCCACATTTTTCACTTTCAGAAAAAATGGCAACGTCGACTAAAACATCTCCACAAAAGTGTTTATCAATAGTTAATGATAATGTAGAAAACAAAACCAATACTGATAACGCTATAGAAAAGGCTTTATGTGTATATGAAAATTTCACAATGCAAAGCTACAAAATTATTGAATTGATAAAGTAGAATTATAAAACTATTAACGATTTAGCTTATAGTAATAAAAGGCTGGAAAAAGTAAAATTAAAATTATTGGCTGTATTAAAAACCTCCTAATATTAAAAAAGAGATAATAATCTTCTTGTTTAGGATTTACTACAAAATACAAAAACGGAATAAGCAATAATACATAAGCTACAAAATAGATTAACGCAGAAAACTTAATAATACTCCTGTCTTTGAATATAAGATATAAAATCCCTAAAGAAATAAGTGTATTTAACACAAACCGAAACGTTGTATTTAAAACCAATTTTGCAATTTCTCGTCTTGGACTATCTATATACAAATAGTCATTTTTAAAAAAGGTTAAATAGGGGTCGTAAAATAGTACGTTTTCATAAGCCCTTATTAAGACTAACAACATTAGTAGTAATCCAATTAAAAAATAAGTGACAATTTTATGCATTGGTCTTTATATTTTTAGAAAATCGGTTTACCCAAACCATCCAAAGCAAAAAAACGGTGCCGTAAATTAACATAGGAAAAATAACAGTGTGTAAAATTTCTCTTCGCCAAGGATAATGATAAAGGCCTATTGAAAGGATTACAATTCTAATTAAATTAAAAGCATAAATAATAATACTTCCTGCAAAGCAATAAATAAGTGTGGTTTTAAATTTACTTGCAAAAGCTACTATAAAAGACAAAAACAAAATGATAATACTAACAGCATTGCAACCTTCTATGACACGCGCTACATATGTTCCGTTAATGATGATTTTTACTGACGACTCATTGGGGTGAGGCATAATATTAGACTCATAACCTAAGCCATTTAACAGCGCATTTGTTTGCTCAGCTACCAAATGAGTTAAATAATCTGGGTAAAACTTTGAACCATCAGATACATTTAAATATAAATTATAGCCAACAGTCAAAACTCCATAAACAGCTAAAAACGTGATTATAAAGCGTATAACAAGTTTATATTTCACTAAAAGTGTCCTCAAATGTTAAGTATATTAGTTTGATGTTAAATTTATGAAAACAGTAATTCAAAATAGCGCATTTTAAATACTTTTGGCAAAAGTTTTTCACAGCTATGAATTTACAAGACTTAAAACCTAAAATAAAATCAATTGTTACACAAGACGATTGCACTATTGACCAACGTTTACTTAAAATTTGCGAAACTCTTGAAGCAAATATAAGTTATTATAACTGGGTTGGTTTCTACTTTAAAAATGGAGATAAAGACGAATTAAAACTAGGACCATACGTTGGTGCACCAACAGACCATACCATTATTCCATTTGGTAAAGGTATTTGCGGACAAGTTGCTATTAGCAATCAGAATTTTGTGGTACCAGATGTAACAGCTCAAGATAATTACATTGCCTGTAGCATAACCGTTAAGGCTGAGATAGTTATTCCTATTTTTATAAATGGAGAAAATATTGGACAAATAGATATTGACTCTAATACTCCAGACCCTTTTACAGAAGCCGATGAACGGTTTTTAGAATTTGTTTGTAAAGAGGTGGCTTCTTTATTAAAATAAAAACTAAATTCTACATTCCTGTACGTATAGCTTCCACTGGATCTAACCTTGATGCTGTTAGTGCAGGAACCACTCCTGAAATTAAACCAATTATTGAAGATATAAAAAATCCAAGAGCCATATTTTGAGGAGAAAGTACAAATTCAAAATCTTCAGCGTAATAACTTCCAATTAGAGTTCCTATCCATACTAAAAAAAGACCTACTAACCCACCTACTACAGCCAAAATCACAGCTTCAAATAAAAACTGAAACAATATAAATTTGTTCTTAGCTCCTAACGATTTCTGTATTCCAATAAGATTAGTACGTTCTTTAACACTCACAAACATAATATTTGCAATACCAAAACCGCCAACTAAAAGCGAAAACCCACTAATTACCCAACCTATTAAATTTAAACTGCCTATAATAGTATCAATAACATCTTGCAGTCCAGAAATAACACTAATAAAAAAGGTATCTATTTCATCTGGCTTTAAACCTCTTTTATTTCGCATCAACTGAACAACTTCTGCTTTTAAACCTTCGATATCTGCATCTTTTTTAGGCTTAATTACAACAATATACTTCATAAACGGATTATTATCTCCGTATCGATTTCTCACATAATTCGTTGGAAGAAATATTGAAACATCATTACTGTCGCCAAACAGACCTGAGCCTTCTTTTTTAACGACTCCAATAACCGTAAATTTCTGACCATAAAGGCGTACTTTTTTACCAATTGGTTCGAGTTCACCAAAAAGTGATTTTGCAATTTCAGATCCGATAACCACAACTGGTCGTCCAGAATTAGATTCAGACTCACTAAAAAAACGTCCTTTTTCAAATTCCATAACCTGAATATCAATAAACTCATGAGATACAACAACAGTATTCACACTACTTACCAATTCCGATTCGTATCTAATATTTTCGCGTTTTACAAAGAGTTGCAAAGCCACATGTTCTGCATCAGCTACAGAAGATTTTATGCTTTTGTATTCATTATAAGATACCTCATCAAAAGTTTCTCTTTGCCAACGTGGTACATCAGTTGGACCAAAAGGCATATTAGCCAAATACATGGTATTACTATCTAAAGAACTTAATTGACCTTGAATAGTTTTATCTAAAGAATCAACCGCTGCCAAAACAGCGATGATAGAAAAAATACCAACCGTAACACCTAAAAGTGACAAAAATGTTCTGAGTTTATTTGTGCGAAGCGCATTTAGCGCAAATGAAAAACTCTCTTTTAGTAAACGTAAATAGACCAGCATGCAAGGGTTGTTTTATAAAAAATTTAAGTGATTTTTAGCATTTTAACCAAAGCTAAAAAAGGACAATAAATTCAATATTTTAAAGATAGGACGTTTTCAACAATTTATTGTTACAAAAAACTTAAAGAAACTACATTTTGCATCAAGCTTTTATTTGTGAATATACGTATTTTTGCCGCATCTAAAACACAACACAACATTATGAACAACAAAACCATTTCATCGGCACTAATTTCTGTATTTAGTAAAGATGGATTAGAACCAATCGTTAAAAAACTAAACGACTTAAACGTAACCATTTACTCTACAGGAGGCACAGAAAAATTCATTAAAGATTTAGGAATTGACGTTGTACCAGTAGAAGATGTAACATCTTACCCTTCAATTCTTGGCGGACGTGTAAAAACTTTACACCCTAAAGTTTTTGGAGGTATTTTAAATCGCCAAAACCACGACGGAGATGTTGCCGAATTAAAAGAATTTGATATTCCACAAATCGACGTTGTCATCGTAGATTTATATCCTTTTGAAAAAACAGTTGCTTCTGGAGCAAGCAATCAAGATATTATTGAAAAAATTGATATTGGAGGTATTTCTTTAATTAGAGCTGCTGCTAAAAATTACGCTGATGTTACTTGCGTGTCTTCAGTAGACGATTATGCAGAATTTTTAGACTTATTAGAAACTAAAAATGGAGAAACATCTGAGGAAGACAGAAAACAATTTGCTGCAAAAGCATTTAATGTGTCTTCTCATTACGATTCAGCTATTTTTAATTACTTCAACCAAAATCATAAAATTCCATCTTTAAAAATTTCAGAAAATAAAGGAAAAGTTTTACGATATGGAGAGAATCCACACCAAAAAGGGTTCTTCTTTGGCGATTTTGATGAAATTTTCACAAAACTACATGGTAAAGAATTAAGCTATAACAATCTTTTAGATGTTGATGCAGCTGTAAATTTAATGTTAGAATTTAAAAACGATGCACCAACCTTTGCCGTTTTAAAACACAATAATGCTTGCGGTTTAGCACAACGCGACACCTTACACCAAGCTTATTTAGATGCCTTAGCTGGTGATCCTGTTTCTGCTTTTGGCGGTGTATTAATTAGTAATACTGAAATTGATGTTGCTACTGCTGAAGAAATTCACAAATTATTTTGCGAAGTTGTCATTGCACCATCGTTTTCTGATGAGGCTTTAGAAATTCTAAAAGGTAAGAAAAATAGAATCCTTTTAATCTTGAAAGATATAGAGATGCCACAAACCAATGTAAGAAGTTGTTTAAATGGTATCTTAGTTCAAGATAGAAATAATATAACAGATACACTTGAAGGTTTAAAACCTGTTACAAAAACAACAGCAACTTCAAATGAATTAGACGATTTAATATTTGCTTCAAAAATTTGTAAGCACACTAAATCGAACACAATTGTTTTGGCCAAAAACAAACAACTATGCGCTAGTGGCACCGGACAAACAAGTCGTGTTGACGCCTTAAACCAAGCCATTCACAAAGCACAATCTTTTAATTTTGATTTAAAAGGAGCCGTAATGGCAAGTGATGCCTTTTTCCCATTCCCAGATTGCGTAGAAATTGCAAACAATGCTGGCATTACCGCTGTAATTCAACCAGGTGGCTCTATAAAAGACCAATTAAGTATTGACTATTGTAATGAAAACAATGTTGCTATGGTAATGACAGGTACACGTCATTTTAAACATTAAAAAACGTCATTTAAAGAACCCAAAATAAAGATACAAACCATCTTAATTTTGGGTTCTTTTTTTTTATCAAAGCCCTCTTCTAATTTGTTTTATTGGTAAAGTAAAAGAAAAAATAAAAAAAGTTTAGCAATAAACATCTTTAAACATATAAATAACGTATATTTTACTACTTTTACAGATAGTCTTAAGAATAAGATACAAATAACCCAAATAATTAAGAATAGCACATGGGATTTTTTGATTTCCTAACGGAAGAAATAGCCATAGATTTAGGAACCGCAAATACATTGATAATCCACAATGACAAAGTTGTTGTTGACAATCCATCTATAGTAGCAAGAGACCGCATAAGCGGAAAAATAATAGCAGTTGGTAAGGAAGCCAACATGATGCAAGGAAAAACGCATGAAAATATCAAAACAATTCGTCCGTTGAAAGATGGTGTAATTGCCGATTTTGACGCTTCAGAACAAATGATAAGTTTGTTTATTAAAAATATTCCTGCATTAAAGAAAAAGTTTTTTAACCCAGCATTACGTATGGTAGTTTGTATTCCTTCTGGTATTACCGAAGTAGAAATGCGAGCTGTAAAAGAGTCATGTGAGCGTGTTAATGGAAAAGAAGTTTATTTAATACATGAACCAATGGCAGCTGCCATTGGTATTGGTGTAGATATTATGCAACCTAAAGGAAATATGATTGTTGATATAGGTGGAGGTACCACTGAAATCGCAGTTATTGCTCTTGGCGGTATTGTTTGTGATAAATCTGTAAAAGTTGCAGGTGATGTATTTACAAACGACATTATTTATTACATGAGAACGCAACATAACTTATATGTTGGAGATAGAACGGCCGAAAAAATTAAAATTCAAATTGGTGCAGCTACTGAAGATTTAGAGTTGCCGCCAGAAGATATGAGTGTACAAGGTCGTGATTTGTTAACAGGGAAACCGAAACAAGTTCAGATTTCATTTCGTGAAATTGCAAAAGCTTTAGATAAATCTATTTTACGTATTGAAGACTCTGTCATGGAAACCTTATCTCAAACACCTCCAGAATTAGCTGCAGATATTTACAATACTGGAATTTATTTAGCAGGTGGAGGATCTATGTTAAGAGGTCTCGATAAACGTTTGTCGCAAAAAACAGATTTACCCGTTTATATTGCAGAAGACCCTTTAAGAGCTGTAGTAAGAGGTACAGGTATTGTGCTTAAAAACTTACCTAAATACAAAAGCGTATTGATTAAATAAAAAGTAAATAATGCAGCAAATTTTAAATTTTGTTATAAGAAACAAAACCTTTCTGTTGTTTTTATTACTTTTTAGTATTGCCTTAGCTTTAACCATTCAATCGCATTCTTATCATAGGAGTAAATTCATAAACTCAGCCAATGGATTAACAGGAGGAGTTTATAGCACCATCAATTCTGTTGACAAATATTTCAACTTAAAAACTGAAAATGATATTCTTTCGGAAGAAAACAAACGCTTAAGAGAACAACTATTTAATAGAAATACAACAACCGACTCTTCATTTATTGACACAACATATTCTAAATCAATATACAGAGTCACTATTGCAGATGTGTATAAAAACAGTTATTCCTCTACCAATAATTACCTCACATTAAACAAAGGAAGAAATGATAGTATTAAAGAAGATTTTGGCGTAATTACCTCTAAAGGAATCATTGGTATTATTGATAATACATCAAATAATTACTCAAGAGCTTTATCTATTCTAAATACAAGAAGTAGAATTAATGCGAAGTTAAAATCTACAAACCATATTGGTTCTTTAACATGGAATGGAGAATCTCCTATCTATGCTCAACTAGAAGACGTTTCTCAATTTGCACCTGTAAAAATTGGAGATACAATTCAAACAGGTGGACAATCTTCAATCTTCCCAAAAGGTATTGGTATTGGTACCATTTCTAGTTTTGAAAGTGATATTAGTGGTGACACCTACACAATACAAGTAAAATTGTTTAACGACATGACCAATATTGGCACCGTTTATATTTTAGAAAACTTAGACCGTAACGAAATCTTAAATTTAGAAAATAGTAGTGATGAATAATGTTACAGGCATAAATATCGCTAGGTTTATTTTACTATTATTAGCTCAGGTTGTGATATGTAATCAAATTAACTTTTTGGGGTATATTAACCCATATATCTATATTATTTTCATCTTCCTATTTCCAATAAGGGAAGAACGTCTTGTTCTTTTACTAGTGAGTTTTTTACTAGGTATGTTTGTAGACATGTTTTCAGATTCTGGTGGAGTACACGCAGCTGCTGCTGTAAGTTTAGCCTATGTAAGACCTATACTTTTAAAAAGTGCGTTTGGTATGTTATACGAACACCAAAGTATAAAGTTTAGCAACACAGACATGGGCAGCTTAATATCCTATATTTCATTAGGTACTCTAATTCATCATTTAATATTGTTCTCATTAGAAATTTTTAACATTTCCAACATACTTTTAATCTTACAAAAAACGTTATTTTCTAGTATTTTCACTATAATACTAAGCGTATTGATTATAATTTTATTTAGCCGAAACAAAAAATGAGAAAATTATTATTACTAACCACTGTAATTCTTGTTGGTCTTGTTTTTATTGCGCGCTTGTTTTACCTTCAAGTTTACAATAGTTCTGCTTACAATATTTTTGAAGACACTGCCATTAGAAAAGAATACAATTACCCTAAACGTGGTTATGTCTATGACAGAAACGGAAAACTTTTAGTTGCCAATCAACCTTCTTACGATGTAATGGTGATTCCTAGAGAAGTTAAGCCTTTAGACTCATTAGAACTAAATGAATTCTGCGAATTATTAAAAATAACACGAGAAGAATACGATAAAAAGCTAAAAAGGGCCACTAATTACTCGCCAAGATTATCTTCACCTTTTGTACAACAACTATCAAAGAAAGATTACGCTGTACTTCAAGAAAAAATGCGAAAATTTGAAGGCTTTTATATTCAAAAACGATCACTCCGTTCATATCAAACCAATATTGGTGCTAATGTATTAGGCGATCTAGGTGAAGTAAATCGTCAAACCATAAAAAATCAACCTTATTACGTATTGGGTGACCTTATTGGTAAGCAAGGTGTTGAAAAAACGTACGAAGAAGTACTACGAGGAGTAAAAGGTATAAAGTTTATTCAAAAAGATCGTTTTAATAAAAATATTGGTCCTTTTAAAGAAGGAGCATTAGACACTTTACCTCAACCCGGAAAGGATATTACAATAACCATAGACTCAGAACTACAAGCTTATGGCGAGTTATTAATGAAAAACAAACGTGGTGGTATAGTTGCTATAGATCCTCAAAGCGGTGAAATATTAGCTATGGTTACAGGTCCAAGTTACAATCCTAATTTGCTTGTAGGAAGAGAACGTAATAAAAATTTTAGTCGATTATTTAGAGATACGATTAACATGCCCACTTTTGATAGGGGTTTACAGGCTCAATATGCTCCCGGTTCGCCGTTTAAAGTAATCAACGCTCTTATAGGGCTACAAGAAGGTGTGGTTTCCGTTAATGAAACATTTCCTTGTCGAATGGGTTACTATTATGGCAATCGACGTTTAACAGGTTGCCACCATCACAAAAGTCCAGTTTCTATGAACTCTGGTATTGCACAATCTTGTAATGCTTATTTTGTGAATGTGTATCGTCGTATCGTAGATAAATATGATGACGCTGGAGATGGGATGAATATTTGGGCAAAACACGCAAAGAGTTTTGGGCTAGGTAACTTTTTAAATAACGATTTATCCGTAGGCCAACCTGGTAGAATTCCTGATGGAGATTATTATGACAAGGCTTATGGTGATAATCGTTGGGGTTCAACCTATATCGTTTCTAACGCCATTGGTCAGGGAGAAGTTGAAGCCACTCCAATTCAGTTGGCTAATATGGCTGCAGCTATTGGTAATCGTGGATATTACTACACTCCACATATTATAAAAGACATTGAAGGCGACACCATAGATATTAAATATAGAACTCCAAAATACACCACTATTGATAAAGAACATTTTGAACCTATAGTTCAAGGGATGTTTGATGTTTATAACGAGGGTACAGCAAAACACATAAGAGTTCCTGGTATTGATATTTGTGGAAAAACAGGTACTGCTGAAAATTTCATAAGAATAGATGGAGTCAAAACACAACTTACCGACCACTCTATTTTTGTCGCGTTTGCACCTAAAGACAATCCAAAGATTGCGATTGCTGTTTTTGTTGAAAACGGATATTGGGGAGGTCGTTTTGCCGGACGAATGGCAAGTTTAATGATAGAAAAATATATTAAAGGTCATATTACACGAACCGACTTGGAAAAATGGATTTTAACCCATAGTTTAGAAAATGAATATAAAAAACCATATTCTGGAGAACCATTTAAAATAAATGGAGAGACCACCCTCCAAGTCATTGACAACTATGCTATTGAAAATCCAAATCAAAGCAACGTAAAATTATAATAACGCATGCTGAGAGAAAACCAAAGACGTTTTAAATTTGATTGGATTACGATTATCCTATTTTTATTATTACTAGGTTTTGGGTATCTTAATATTTTATCTGCATCTCATGAAGGAGAAATTACAAGTTATTTTGACACGAGTCAACTTTACGGTAAACACCTCGTTTTTATTGGTTTAACATTCCTTCTTATTGTATTAATTCTTTCATTTGAAGCCAAATTCTATGAACAGTTTGCCAGTCTCATATATCTGGTCGCCATATTAGCTCTAATAGGTTTGTTTATTTTTGGTAAAGACGTTAATGGTGCACGTTCTTGGTATGGTATTGGTAGTATGACCATACAACCTAGTGAATTTGCTAAATTCGCCACTGCGCTCGCTGTTGCTAAGTATATTAGTGACCTGCAAACAAACATGCAGACCCTAAAAGATCAATTAAGGGTTACGGCCATTATTTTTATTCCAGCATTACTAATTTTACTTCAAAATGATGCTGGTAGTACTATCGTTTATTTAGCTTTTTTCTTTGTTTTTTATCGTGAAGGCCTACAACAAGTCTATTTAATTATCGCTTTATCTCTAATACTACTTGCTGTTTTATCGCTAAAGTTTGGCATTTTAATAACTGCAATTATAACCACATTGGTTATTGCTAGCATTTACTTTTTTAGCAAGAAAAAACGCGGTTCTATATTGCAATATATTGTTGCACTTCTGGTCTGTATTAGTTTTTCTTATGGAGTAAAACTGTTCTATCAGCATGGATTAAAAGTTCACCAACAAAATAGAATTAGTCTTTGGTTACGATTAGAAAAAGATCCAGCGAAATTAGAACGCATGAAAAAAGCCGAAGCCTATAATCTTATTCAATCTGAACAAGCGATAAGTTCAGGTGGCATTTCAGGTAAAGGCTTCTTACAAGGCACCAGAACTACAGGTAAATTTGTACCAGAACAACATACCGATTATATTTTTAGTACTGTAGGTGAAGAATGGGGCTTTTTAGGAACAAGTTTTGTTGTCCTCATATTTGTACTCCTTATTATTAGAATTTTGTATTTAGCTGAAGGCCAAAAATCACAATTCAGCCGCGTGTATGGCTATGGTGTTGCTTCTATTCTATTTGTACATTTCACCATTAATATAGGTATGGTAATGGGCTTAATACCAACCGTTGGTATTCCCCTACCCTTTTTTAGTTATGGAGGTTCAGGACTTTGGGGCTTTACTATTTTACTGTTTATTTTTATAAAGTTAGATAGTAATAAAATTAATGAGTGGTAAATAAAAAAAGACCGCTTTATCAGCAGTCTTTTTTTTTACAATATCTTAATGTGATAAGCTCTATTTTAAACTCGCTAAACTCGCTTTTATCGTTTCTATCTTAGCTAAAGCATCAGCTTCTTTCTTTTTCTCAGAAGCTACCACCTGTTCTGGCGCTCCAGCAACAAATCGCTCATTAGATAATTTCTTTTGAACAGATTTAAGGAAGCCTTCTGTATAGTTTAATTCTTCGGTTAACTTTTTAATTTCAGCTTCAACATCTATACTTCCTTCCATAGGAATAAAGTACTCATTAGATTTTACTCTGTATGTTAATGCTCCTTCAACAGCTTCTGTTACATATTCAAAGCTTTCAAGGTTTCCTAATTTTGAGATTACTTCATCAAACGTAGGTTTTACATTTTCATTATTAACGACAGAAAAACCAATGGCATCTTTAAACGCAATATTCTTTTGTTTTCTGATGTTTCTTAATCCAGAAATCACTTCAGATGCAAATTCAAATTCAGAAATCAAAGCTTCATTAATTGGCTTTGCTTCTGGCCACTTTGAAATGATTAAAGCTTCTTCTGGTGAACGTTCTTTAATATAATGCCAGATATCCTCAGTTAAAAACGGCATAAATGGATGAACTATTTTTAAGTTATCTTCAAAAATAGACATCACTTTTTCATAGGTCGTTCTATCTATTGGCTGCTGATATGCTGGTTTTACCATCTCTAACATCCATCCACAAAAATCATCATAAATCAATTTATAAATAGACATTAAAGCATCACTTAATCTGTATTTACTAAAGTGATCTTCTATCTCTACTAATACCGATTGAAATTTAGCTTCATACCATTCTAAAGCTATTTTACTAGAGTTAGGTTGTGCTATATCTGCAACCTCCCATAGATTGGTTAATTGAAATGCATTCCATATTTTATTTCCAAAACCTTTTCCTTGCTGGCATAAGGCTTCATCAAACATTAAATCGTTTCCTGCTGCAGAACTTAACAGTAATCCTACTCTAACTCCATCGGCAGTGTATTCTTCAATAAGTTTTAAAGCATCTGGAGAATTCCCAAGCGACTTCGACATTTTACGTCTTTGCTTATCTCTTACTAATCCTGTTAGATAAACATTCTCAAAAGGTTTTTCATCTTTATATTCATAACCAGCAATAATCATACGGGCTACCCAGAAAAATAGAATATCTGGCCCAGTTACCAAATCGTTTGTTGGGTAATAATATTTTATTTCTTCGTTTTCAGGATTTCTAATCCCATCAAACACACTCATTGGCCAAAGCCAAGAACTAAACCAAGTATCTAAAGCATCTGTATCTTGTGTTAAATCTGAAGCTTGAAGCGCAGCGTTTGAAGTTTTTACTCTCGCTAGCTCTACAGCTTCTTCTATAGATTCTGCAACCACAAAATCCTCTTTTCCATCTCCGTAGAAATAGGCAGGAATTTGTTGTCCCCAAAGTAATTGACGCGAAATGTTCCAATCGCGAATATTCTCCATCCAATGGCGATACGTGTTTTCAAATTTCTTTGGAAACAATTTCACTTCTCCTGTTTTTAAAACGGCATCAATAGCAGGTTGTGCTAAATCTTCCATCTTTAAAAACCATTGATCACTCAACCTTGGCTCTATAACTGCTTTTGTACGTTCTGATGTTCCTACTTTATTTATATGATTTTCAGTTTTCACTAAAACACCAGCCTCTTCCAATTCTTTTGTAATGGCTTTTCTTACAACAAAACGATCTTGACCTTCGTAATGCATCCCAAAGCTATTTAAACTAGCGTCTGCATTAAAAATATCGATAACTTCTAATTGATGCTTATCACCTAATACTTTATCATTTTCATCATGAGCAGGAGTTACTTTTAAACATCCTGTACCAAATTCAACATCCACATACTCATCTTCTATAATAGGAATAACACGTCCACAAATAGGAACAATCGCTTTCTTACCTTTTAAATGTGTAAAACGCTCATCATTTGGGTTAATACAAATAGCCGTATCACCAAAAATCGTTTCTGGTCGTGTGGTTGCTATGGTTAATTTTTCATCACTACCTTCAACTTTATATTCTAAGTAATAAAGTAAACCTTGTTTTTCAACATGAATAACTTCTTCATCAGACAAGGTTGTTTTTGCTTCCGGATCCCAATTCACCATACGGTATCCTCTATAAATTAGCCCCTTGTTGTATAAGTCAACAAACACCTTAATTACAGCTTCCGACATATCGTCATCCATAGTAAATTTTGTACGATCCCAATCACAAGAACATCCCAGTTTCTTCAGTTGGTCTAAAATAACACCTCCATACTCTTCGGTCCATTCCCAAGCATGTACTAAAAATTCTTCTCTAGTTAAATCATTTTTATCTATACCTTGCTCTTTAAGTTTAGCTACAACTTTAGCTTCAGTGGCTATTGAGGCATGATCTGTACCAGGTACCCAACAGGCATTTTTACCCAATAAACGTGCACGACGAATTAAGACATCTTGAATGGTATTATTCAACATATGTCCCATGTGTAACACTCCTGTGACATTAGGCGGAGGAATAACTATGGTATAAGGTTCTCTTTCGTCTGGTTTAGAATGAAAGTAATTGTGTTGCATCCAGTAATCGTACCATTTATTTTCTACTGACGACGCATTATATTTAGAAGGAATTTCCATGTTTGGTATTGTTTTTGTAATATAACAGACAAAAGTACTTATAATTCCTTTTTCGAAAAATTATTAGTGTAATAATATGGCATTAGAAACCATAATTTCTGTTAAATGAAATGTATTACGTCTAATAAATTTTGCTAGGAATTAAAAAGTAACTAGCTTTGACTAATCAATTTTAAAATTAAAATGATGAAAAATTTAATAGCAATTTTATTTGTAGGACTAATGAGCTTTGGTTCTTTCGCTCAAGAAAAGGTAGCAAAAATCGAATTTAAATCGACTGTAATCGATTATGGTACCATTGAAAAAGGAGCTGATGGAGTAAGAGTTTTTGAATTTACAAATACAGGTAACGCACCTTTGGTAATTTCTAATGTGAAATCTACTTGCGGTTGTACAGTGCCTAAAAAACCTAAAGGACCTATTATGCCAGGTGAAACGGGCGAAATAGAAGTAAAATACGATACTAAAAGAGTTAATCCAATTAGAAAAACTATAACTGTTTTTTCTAATGCTGAAACTCCAACAGTAGCCTTAAAAATTAAAGGTCTAGTTGTTGATTCTAACAAAACTAGCGTATTAGAAAAGAAAAGCAAGAGTATGATTGAGCAATAAGCTCCAATCATAATAAAATTTACAATGAGTTCTCAAATTGAGAGCTCATTTTTTTTATGTTTTTTTTACATATTAACACTAATATTTTTCAGAACTTAGCAATTTAAAACCAATATCAAAATGCCAACAATTTCGAATAAAGGCATCAACATGCCAGAATCGCCAATTAGAAAATTGGTACCGTATGCAGAAGCTGCTCATAAACAAGGAAAAACTGTCTATTATCTTAACATAGGTCAGCCAGATATAAAAACGCCTACAATAGCATTAGATGCTGTAAAAACGCATTCATTAGATATTTTAGCTTATTCGCGTTCTGAAGGTTCTGAAAACTATAGAATGAAAATTGCTGAATACTACAAAAGAAATGATATACATGTTAGTCATAACGACATTATCGTTACCACAGGAGGAAGTGAAGCACTTTTATTTGCTTTTGGTAGTATTATGGACGTTGATGATGAGATTATAATCCCTGAACCTTTTTATGCTAATTACAATGGTTTCTCTACAGCTTCAGGTGTTAATGTTGTCCCTGTAATTTCTAAAATTGAAAACAATTTTGCCTTACCTTCTATAGAAGAATTTGAGAAGTTAATTACACCTAAAACTAAAGCCATTTTAATTTGTAACCCAGGAAATCCAACCGGTTACTTATATTCTAAAGAAGAAATAAAACAACTTGCAACTATTGTAAAGAAGCACGATTTATTTTTAATTGCCGATGAAGTTTATAGAGAATTTGTTTACGATGGCATTGAACATTATTCTATTTTACAAGAACCTGGTTTAGAAGAGCATGCTATTATTATTGATTCTGTTTCTAAACGTTATAGTATGTGTGGTGCACGTATTGGCTACTTAGTTTCTAAAAACAAAGAATTTATAAGAACTGCTTTAAAATTTGCTCAAGCAAGGTTAAGTCCACCAACTTTAGCACAAATAGCTAGTGAAGCGGCATTAGATACACCACAAAGTTATTTTGATGATGTAAAAGAAGAATACGTAAAACGTAGAGATATACTAATTGGTGAATTAGAAAAAATAGAAGGTGTTAAAGTTGCTAAACCAAACGGCGCATTTTACTGCATTGCTGAGTTGCCTGTAAAAAACTCAGATGATTTTGCTAAATGGTTATTAGAATCTTTTGATTACAATAACAATACAGTTATGGTTGCTCCTGCTGCAGGCTTTTACTCTACACCTGGCGTTGGATTAAACCAAATTCGTATTGCTTATGTTTTAAATGAAGATAGTTTAAGAATCTCTGTAAAAATTTTAGAAGAAGCCTTAAAAGTATATAAAGACTAATGACTATCATTAACAATACTTCATTAAAACCGTTTAACACTTTTGGCATTGAAGCTAAAGCACAATCTTTTTGCAATATAAATTCTATTAAAGACCTTAGTATTGTTTTAAAAGAACACCACTCTAACCCCTTATTTATTTTAGGTGGAGGCAGTAATATGTTGCTAACAAAAGACATTGAAGCCTTGGTGCTTCACATTAATTTAAAAGGTATTGAAGTTGTAAGTGAAACAGAAAACACCGTTATTGTTAAAGCAATGGCTGGCGAAAATTGGCATAATTTTGTACTCTGGTGCTTACAACACAATTACGGAGGAATTGAAAATTTGTCATTAATTCCTGGAAATATTGGCACTGCTCCAATTCAGAATATTGGTGCCTACGGAGTTGAATTAAAAGATGTTTTTTTGAGTTGTGAAGCTATGAATATAAAGGATCAGTCATTAAAAACATTCAACAAATCCGATTGTAATTTTGGATATAGAGAGTCTATATTTAAGCAAGACTTAAAAGGGCAATATATTATTACCAGCGTTAATTTAGAGCTTACTAAAACAAATCATCAATTACACACAGATTATGGCGTCATTAGAAACGAATTAGAAGCTAACGGTATTAAAGCCCCAACAATTCAGGACATTTCAAATGCCGTAATAGCCATTAGGCAAAGCAAATTGCCGGATCCAAAAGAAATTGGTAATAGTGGTAGTTTCTTTAAAAACCCAATAATCTCAACAGAAGATTTTATTAAATTAGAACAGAATTTCCCAGACATACCATCATACAAAATATCAGATACAGCTGTAAAAGTACCCGCTGGATGGCTTATTGAAAAAGCAGGCTTTAAAGGCAAACGTTTTAAAGATTATGGTGTACACAATAAACAAGCTTTGGTATTAGTTAATTATGGCAACGCCGCAGGGAAAGATATATTAGAGTTAGCTCAATTAATACAGAGTACAATACAACGATTATTTAATATTAGTATAGAAACAGAAGTCAATATCATATAAGACAAAAGCCCCAATTAAGAATTAAGACTTTTGAATTTAGAATAATTTAAAAAAATGCTATTAATCAACCCTTTAAGGAGGTAAAATTATTCTAATACTATATTGTGAGCACCTCTATAAGGTGTATTTAATTATATTTACGTTTATAATTTAAATTTAGATCTTTTAAAATTCAGAAAATCAATATTTTAACATTTTGAGCATAACACCTACAGAGCAAAAAATAATAGATTATCTTCAAAAAGGGGATAAACGCGCTTTAAACTTACTTTACGAAAACTATTCGAACAGCCTGTATGGTGTGATTTTAAAAATTACAATTAACGAAGAGGTAGCACAAGATGCCTTACAAGAAACCTTCGTAAAGGTTTGGAAAAACGCTTCAAAATATGATGCATCTAAAGCAAAACTCTTTACTTGGTTATTCCGAATTGCAAGAAATACAGCCATAGATAAACTAAGAAGTTTTAATAATCGTTTTCATAAAGAAGTCCAAATTGAAACTTCAAACGTATATATTCTACCAACAACAAATTTTAATCAAGATGTCATGGACATTAAAGAACATGTTGGTAGACTAGAAGAAAAATATCAAATTGTGTTAGATGCTTTGTTTTTTCAAGGAATGACACAACAAGAAGCTAGTGACGAATTAGATATTCCACTTGGCACTATTAAATCTAGATTAAAAATAGGATTGCGTGAACTGAAGAAAGTTTATAATCCATAAATTATTTGATCATGGAAACAAAATTACATAACTTTTTAAATTCTAACCTGCTTAATAAGTATTTGGTTGGAGACACGTCTATAGAAGAATCTAAAGACGTTGAACACTTTATTTCAAATTATCCTGAAGCAGCCCAAGCTTACGAAGAACTTCAAGATAATTTAGAGATTGTAGCAAAAGCTGGCGCTATAGAAGCACCTAATCACATACTATCAAACCTATTAGATACTATAGAAGACACTAATGATACTAAAGTGATTCACTTGGCACAAAATAGAAGAACACCTTGGTACAGTATTGCTGCTAGTGCCGCCGCCATTTTATTCGCTGTAACATCATTTATACTGTATCAAAAAAACATACAATTAAATCAGGAAAACAATATTGTAGTTGAAGAAATTTTTGATTTACGAAGTGATATAGAAAGTAACAATTCTAAATTAGACCAATTATCTAGAGAGTTACTAAAACTAAACAATCCTGACGCTAGGAAGTATGTTATTAATGGTAACGAACGTGCTAAAAACTTAAAAACTGTAGCCTATATTAATCCGGTTGAAAAAACCTCTATGATTGATGTGATTACTCTTCCTCAATTACCAGAAGAACAACAATATCAAATTTGGGCGGAATTACAAGACCGAATGGTTAACCTAGGTATTTTAGATGAATCTGATCGCAGATTAAAACAGATTCCATATATGGAAGATGCCTTAGCACTTAGTATTAAAATTGGTACTAAAGGCAATAATGCCAACGAAAACGACACTGAAGTTGCTGAGATTTCTTTAAAAGATAAATAAGCAGAACAACTTTATATAAATTAAAAGAGGCGCAATAAAAATTGCGCCTCTTTTTGTTTTATTAAAAATAACCTACTCCTTTTCGAAAACTGTTTTGTGAATAACCCCACCAATAATAGCGCCTACTATTGGAGCTACCCAAAACAACCAAACTTGAGATAAATAAGCCCCGTCGGCAAATATAGCTTGACTTAAAGACCTTGCTGGGTTTACCGATGTATTTGTAATAGGAATACTAATTAAGTGAATTAAAGTTAAAGCTAAACCAATAGCAATAGGAGCAAACCCTTTTGGTGCTCTAAAATTTGTACTCCCTAAAATGACAATTAAGAAAAAAGCCGTTAGCACAACTTCTGCAATTAAAGCAGACATCATACTATAGCCATCAGGTGATAACGCATCATATCCATTAGCAGCAAAACCTCCTACTCCATCAAAACCTGCTTTGCCAGAAACAATAAGATACAATACACTGGCTGCTACTACAGCACCAACTACTTGAGCAACAATATAACCTAATAAATCTTTAGCTTCAAATTTTCCACCAGCCCAAAGTCCAATAGAAACAGCAGGATTAAAATGACCTCCCGAAATGTGTCCAACAGCGTAAGCCATAGTTAATACAGTAAGACCAAATGCTAAGGCAACACCTACAAATCCAATTCCTAATTCAGGAAATCCAGCAGCAAAAATTGCACTACCACAACCACCAAATACAAGCCAAAATGTTCCGAAGAACTCTGCGAATAATTTTTTCATAATTCTTAAATTAATTTAGTTAGTAATAATTGTTTTATTAGTAATAAGACACAGCATCAATAAGTTAAGTCACAAAAGAATTGAGTAAAAAATAAATGTAAAAGCATTATCTTTGCATTAAATTTAAGCAATTAGGTGCAGCATCCGTAGTTAAAAACTCCATTATTCACTGAAATTAAATTATGGATTGATAATCTGACCATCTAAATACAATAAAAGACAAATGAAACTATTACTAATTACATTAGGATTATTAGCTTTAGCAGTAGCAGGAATCGCTATAAAAATATGGGCAAAAAAAGACGGTAAATTTGCAGGTACTTGCGCTAGCCAAAACCCCATGCTTAACAAAAACGGGGAAGCTTGTGGTTTTTGTGGGAAAACAGCAGACGAATACAAAGACTGTAACGAACCTCAACATTCTTAAGCCTTAATGACACTTCCCTCAATACTATTTTATGCATTTATTGCAGTTGTTAGTATTCAAATTATATATTATCTTAGTTTTCTTTTCACTTTTGGTGTTAAGCATGCTGAAACACGACTAAAAAAGCACATTCCAATATCTGTAATAATATGTGCTAAAAACGAAGCCGAAAATTTAAAGAAAAATATTCCCTTAATATTAAACCAAGCCTATTCAGATTTCGAAATTGTCTTAGTTAACGATAGTTCGTTTGACAATTCATTAGAAATTATGAAAGATTTTGAAGCCAAAAACAACAATATTAAACTTGTTGATGTAAAAATAAATGAAGCATTCTGGGGAAATAAAAAATACGCACTCACCTTAGGTATAAAAGCCTCTAAACATGATTTTTTAGTTTTTACTGATGCGGATTGCATACCAAATTCTAAACATTGGCTAGCACATATGAGCAGTGGTTTTTCTAACCAAAAATCTATTGTATTAGGTTATGGTGCTTATGCTAAAAAGAAATTTTCTTTTTTAAATAAACTTATCCGTTTTGAAACCGTAATGACTGCTTTACAATACTTTTCTTATGCCGAAATGGGCTTACCTTATATGGGAGTGGGCCGCAACATGGCGTATAGAAAAGATTTATTCTTTAACAATTGTGGGTTTAACAGTCACATGTCTATTAAATCTGGTGATGACGATTTATTTATAAACGAAGTCGCAAACACCACGAATACAGCCATCTGTTTCAGTAAAGAAAGTTTTACAATTTCTGAACCTAAGACAACATTAAAGGCGTGGATTCTTCAAAAAAGAAGACATATTAGCACCGCAAATTTTTACAAATTGAAGCATCAATTATTATTAGGTGTATTTTATATTACTCAATTATTATTCTGGACTCTAGGAATTTCACTTATAATTTTAGGCTTTTCTTGGCAATGGATTATTGCTTTAATTAGCTTACGACTTGTAGTACAGTGGTTAAGTTTTGGATTTACAGCTAAAAAATTTGAAGAAACAGACCTTATTATCCTTGCTCCTTTTTTAGAATTATTTCTTATTACTACACAATTAAGTATCTTTATAACTAATCTGATATCTAAGCCTAAACATTGGAAGTAAAAGAAGCTATAAACAAAGCAAAAAATAATAATCAAATTGCATTTAATTTTCTCCTAGACTCGTATTGGAATGATGTCTATGCTTTTCAACTTAAACGCACCATGAACGAAAATGATGCAGAAGACATAACCATACAGACATTCTCTAAGGCTTTTGACAAGATTAGCACCTATAATGAGGACTATAAATTTAAGACTTGGCTTCTCACTATCTCGAAAAATATTCATATCGATTTAATTAGAAAACAAAAGCAATCAATTAGAAATACATCTAAAGATGACGATAACCAATATTTTGATATTGTTGATGATTCACCAACACCTGAAGATAAAATTATTACAGAACAGAATCTTGCAAACCTTCTAAAGGACATTAAGAAACTAAAACCACATTACCAAGAAGTCATTAACTTAAGGTACTTTCAGGAACTGAGTTACAAAGAAATTTCTGAAGAACTAAATGATCCTATAAATAATGTAAAAGTTAAACTGCTGCGTGCAAAAAAACTATTGGCTGCAATTATTACAAAATCTTAATATTGCCTTCCTTTAAAAGATTGAATGCCTTCAGGGTTTAAACAACAAATAATTTTTACACCGTATTAAGTCCGCTTCATTACTCTAAACTTTTTTATTATTTACTTCGTATCTTTGCGTCTTGAAATTGAGAATTGCATGGAAACCAAAATTGCTTCAAACATTTTACCTGAACGTAAACCAAAATGGCTTAGAGTTAAATTACCAACTGGCAAAAAATACACAGAATTAAGAACCTTAGTAGATAAGTACAAATTAAATACCATTTGTACGTCTGGAAGTTGCCCAAACATGGGCGAATGTTGGGGAGAGGGTACAGCTACATTTATGATTTTAGGAAATGTATGTACACGTTCTTGTGGTTTTTGTGGTGTAAAAACAGGCCGACCAGAAACGGTTGATTGGGACGAACCAGAAAAAGTAGCACGTTCTATAAAGTTAATGCAAATTAAACATGCCGTTTTAACAAGTGTAGACAGGGATGACCTTAAAGATATGGGAAGTATTATGTGGGCAGAAACTGTAAAAGCAGTTAGACGCATGAATCCTGAAACAACATTAGAAACATTAATTCCAGATTTTCAAGGTATTGAAAAACATATCGATCGCATCATAGATGTAGCACCAGAAGTTGTGTCTCATAATATTGAAACTGTAAGACGCCTAACTCGTGATGTAAGAATACAAGCGCAATACGACAGAAGTTTAGGAGTTTTAAAATATTTAAAAGCCCAAGGGCAACGTAGAACCAAATCTGGAATTATGTTAGGCCTAGGTGAAGAACGTGAAGAAGTGATACAAACCCTTCACGATTTAAGAGCTAACGATGTAGATGTTGTTACTATTGGTCAATACCTCCAACCAAGTAAAAAACATTTGCCTGTAAAGCAGTTTATCAATCCAGATCAGTTTGATGAATATAAAGCTATTGGGTTAGATTTAGGCTTTAGACATGTAGAAAGTAGTGCTTTAGTAAGATCTTCATACAAAGCTCAAAAACATATTAATTAATGATTACGATAGCCATTAACGGCTTTGGTAGAATTGGCCGTCGCGTATTTAGATTAGCCTTAGAGCATCCTGAAATACAAATTGTTGCTATTAATGATTTAGCCGATTCTAAAACCTTAAGTCACTTATTAAAGTACGATAGTATTCATGGCGTATTAAAAGACACGATTTCTTTTGATGAACACCATATTATTGTAAATAATATTTCAATCCCTTTATATAGAGAATCGCATCCTAAAACATTAGATTGGTCTAAAGTTCAACCAGATTTTGTTATTGAATCTACAGGGAAATTCAAAACAAAAACAGAACTAGAGCACCATTTACAAAATGGCGCAAAAAGAGTTATTCTATCAGTTCCGGCATTAGAAGATGATATTAAAACAATTGTTTTAGGTGTTAATGATAACACATTAACAGGCTCTGAAACAATTATATCAAACGCATCCTGTACTACAAATAATGCCGCTCCAATGATTGCTCTAATAAAAGAGCATCTTGGTATAAAGCAAGCTTATATTACTACAATTCACTCATATACTACAGACCAAAGTTTACACGATCAACCGCACAAAGATCTAAGACGAGCTAGAGCAGCAGGACAATCTATAGTACCAACCACAACTGGAGCTGCTAAAGCACTAACAAAAATTTTCCCAGACTTGTCTGATGTCATTGGTGGATGTGGTATTAGAGTACCAGTTGCAAATGGCTCGTTAACAGATATTACTATAAATGTTGAAAAACCAACATCTATCTCAAAAGTTAACGAAATATTTAAAAATGCAGCTGATTATCAGCTAAAAGGCATCCTTGAATATACTGAAGACCCAATTGTATCTATTGATATTGTTGGAAATCCACACTCTTGCATCTTCGATTCGCAAATGACTTCAGTAATCGGTAACATGGTAAAAATAGTAGGCTGGTACGATAATGAAACAGGATATAGTTCAAGAATTTTAGATTTAATTTGCAATTTAACCGAGAAATAGCCACTTTTATCGAATAAATAATTATATTTGCTTGAATTAAAGTGAGCTGAATGTCCCAAATCAAATATTACATATTTGTATTTCTAGCATGTTTTTGTAGTCTTATTTTCGCGCAACAAGATAGCGATGAAGATAAAGACATGCTAGCATTAAAGCTTCAGAACCACTTAGAGCAAGCTAAACTTGAGAGTAATCGTGGCGACTATTACAATGCTAAAGATAATCTAAACAAGGCACTTGTAATTGCAGAAAAAATTGACGATAAGTCTAACCAAGGTACAATTCATACCAAAATTGCAAAAGTTCAATTTTTAGTTAATGAGGAATCACAAGCTAAAATTTCACTTAACAAAGCCATTCAAATTCAACGTGAAAATAATGATTATGGCAACCTTGCTGTTACTTATAATATAAAAGGTGTAATTCACAGCACACAAGAAGAATACAAAAAAGCTTTAGAATATTACAATTCTGCAAAAAACCTATTTGAACAAGAAGGCTTAGAAGCTTATATTTCAGAGGTCACACTCAATGAAGCAAAAATCTATATTGCTCAAAAACGGTACGAAGAAGCAAAATCAGAATTAGAAAAAACCATACTTATAGCCAAGAAACACGATCAAAAACGTCGCCTTAGCAGTGCTTTAATTCAGAGTGGAAAAATTTATAGTGAGCTAAATAATCTCAAGATGGCATTATCTCAAACCGAAGAAGGTTTAGCCATTGCCCAATCACAAAAAATCATAGAAAATGTAAATGAGGCTTTCCTTACTCTGAGTGCTATTCATGAAAAAAATGGAGATTATAAAAATTCGCATAGTTATATCAAAAAACATATTCAACTATCCGATTCTATATTAAATGTAAAACGAGCAAACTTAGCACCAGGGATATCTAGCCAATATATTAATAATTATAAAGATGCTGAAAACGCACAATTAAAAGCACAAATAGACGAAGTTAGTGCCGAAACTGCCTTTTCTAAAATCACAACAATTTTAAGTATTGCCTTAATAACCATTTTGTCGCTATTAACGTTATCTCTGTATAAAAACAACAATATAAGACTCAATACCAACACTATGCTTCATAAAAAGAATGATGAGCTTATTGTTGCCAAAGAGAAAGCAGAATTAGCTTCTAAAACAAAAGCTAACTTCTTATCTACTGTAACTCATGAGTTACGTACTCCGTTATATGCCGTTACAGGACTTACGAATATGCTATTGGACGAAGACCCTAAAGAGCACCAAATACCACATTTAAAATCTTTAAAATTCTCTGGAGATTACCTACTAACCTTTATCAACGATATTCTTCAAATTAATAAAATTGAAGCCAATAAAGTAGAGTTAGATCCTGAAAATTTTAATCTTAAAAATAAATTAGAAAACGTTATATCTGCTCTTAGCAATTCGGCTAACGATCAAGATACAACAATACATTTTGACTATGAAGAAGGGCTACCAGAATCATTTATTGGTGACCAACTAAAGATTTCCCAAATCTTAATTAACCTACTTGGTAATGCTATTAAATTCACAAAAGATGGAGACATCTGGGTGAGAACGTACAAAACTGATGTCAAAGACAACGTGTACAATCTTCGCTTTGAAATTGAAGATAATGGTATTGGTATTACAAAAGAAAAACAAGACCAAATGTTTGACAGCTTCTCTCAAGGCTCTGTACAAATTAACAGAAAGTACGGAGGTACTGGTTTAGGTTTATCTATTGTAAAAGGACTAATTCAAATTCTAAAAGGAAAAATTTACTTAAAGAGTGAACTTGGTAAAGGTTCTACATTCGTCTTTGAGATTCCTTTAGAGTATGATAAAAACGCCGAAAAACCTCAAGTAGAAGAAGTTAAAAAAGTTAATAAGATGGAAAGTTTGGATTTAAGTAACGTTAAAATTCTAATTGTAGAAGACAACAAGATTAATCAAATGATTACTAAAAAGATTCTCAACAAGATGAATCTGTACTGTGATGTGGTTGATAATGGTGAAGCTGCAGTAGAGCAAGTAAAAGAAGTAGCATACGATGTTGTTTTAATGGACATTCATATGCCTGGAATTAGTGGATTAGAAGCCACAAAAATCATTAGAACTTTTGATAAAGAACTCACCATTTTTGCCCTAACAGCAGTAACGTTAGAAGACAAAATGCACGAATTTGGCGAAGCTGGTTTTGATGATATTATTTCTAAACCTTTTAAACAAGAGGATTTTGAAGACAAATTACATGCTGCTCTTTCCGGTGAAAAAATTATATCTAGTTTTTTTAACTAACAAACGCACTAACCGCAGCATCAAACTGTTCTGAATTATCTATTTTTATTTGAATAGGCAAATAATACAATTTACTTTTTAACTCTTCATAACCGGACAAACGCACATAGTCCTTTTCCGTTGTAATAATTAACGATTTTGAAGCTAAGGTTTCAATATCTGAAACTTTAAAACTATAGTGATCGCTAAATTCCATGTGATCAAACTCTAACCCTTTTTCAACTAAGAAATCTACCAATGGTTTTGCATTAGCAATACCTGTAACTAAGGTAAATTTTGGAAGCTTTACTAACTCTAACACTTCATATTCTGAAATCACATCGGTCGCATAATCCACATAACTGAAAAATAGTTTTTGATGTTTTTTTAATTTCAACTTAGAAGTAATCTTCTGTTTTTCAGCTTCAGAAAGATCCTTCTTACATTTTGTAACAACAATTAAATCGGCCCTTTTTGCTCCAGATCTTGGCTCACGCAAGTTTCCTGTAGGCAAAACAATATCTTTATAATAAAGATTATGATAAGCCGTTAGTAGAATATTACATCCCGCTTTTACTTTTCTATGCTGAAAAGCATCATCTAACAAAATAACTTCTGGTAACGAATTTAAAGTTCTAAGTTCTGCAATTCCATTTTGTCGGTCAGCGTCAACAGCAACGGTTACATTACTAAACTTTCTATAAAACTGAAAAGGCTCATCACCAATAGTATCTGCACTCGCATATTTATCTGCTAAAACAAAACCGTCTGTTTTACGTTTATAACCTCTACTTAATGTAGCAAGCTCTTTATTGTCCTTTAGAAGTCTAATTAAATATTCTATCATTGGTGTTTTCCCTGTTCCACCTGTACTAAGATTACCAACACAAATCACAGGGAAATCATACGATTTAGAGGTTTTAAATCCAGAATCGTACAGCCAATTACGCAACCAAGTAATGACATAATAAATGGGTACAATAGGAAATAATATGATGCGGATAAACTTCATGTGTTTTTATTTATAGCATATTTTTGTCACATGGAACATCACAATAACCATAGTGTTTTAAAGGCAAAATAGAGAATTGATGTTTCACGACGACTAAATTATATTATTTTTGAAACAAATATACACTTATGATTATACAAGACGTAATTAATCACTTGCACGATTTAGCACCTTTAGCTTATGCTGAAGATTTTGATAATGTTGGACTTTTAGTAGGTGATAAAAATGAAACTGTTTCTGGCATCTTAGTCACACTAGACACACTAGAAACTGTTGTAGATGAAGCTATTGAAAACAATTGCAATCTTATTGTAAGCTTCCATCCTATCATATTTTCAGGTTTAAAAAAATTAACAGGCAAAACATATGTAGAGCGTGTTGTTATTAAAGCCATTCAGCATAAAATTGCAATTTTTTCAATTCATACAGCTTTAGATAATGCAATTGAAGGTGTTAATTCTATTATTTGTGATCAATTAGGTTTAAAAAACAAAAAAATATTAATTCCACAATCTGGTACAATAAAAAAACTACAAACTTATGTTCCAAAGGCAAATGCAGAATCTCTAAGAACTGCGTTATTTAAAGCTGGTGCCGGAAACATTGGTAATTATGAATCTTGTAGTTTTAATATGGAAGGTGAAGGAACTTATTTAGGAAATGAAGATTCTAATCCGGTAATTGGTGAAAAAGGAAAATTACATACCGAAAAAGAAACTGCAATTTCCGTGACGTTCAAAAAGCATTTAGAATCTAAAATTTTAAAGACTTTATTTGAAACGCATCCATATGAAGAAGTGGCTTACGAGATTTCAACCTTAGAAAACAACAATCAGCATATTGGAATAGGCATGATTGGCGAGCTCGAAAACGCCATGAAAACCGAAGAATGCCTCAATTTTATTAAAACTAGAATGCAAACAGAGTGTATTAGACATTCAAAATCGCTAAATAAACCTATTAAACGAATCGCCGTTTTAGGAGGTTCCGGGAGTTTTGCCATAAGCGCTGCAAAAGCTGCAAACGCTGACCTTTTGATTACAGCAGACCTAAAATACCACGACTTTTTTAGTGCAGAAAACGCTATAGTTTTAGCAGATATTGGACATTATGAAAGCGAACAGTTCACAAAATCGTTTTTAGTAGACTATCTCTCGAAAAAAATCACTAATTTTGCAATCATTTTATCAAAGAAAAATACAAATCCGATAAAGTATTTATAATTATGGCAAAAAAAGCTGAAGTTTCTGTTGAAGAGCGATTAAGAGCACTATATGATTTACAATTAATTGACTCTAGAGTAGACGAAATAAGAAATGTCAGAGGTGAGCTTCCTTTAGAAGTTAGAGATTTAGAAGACGAAGTTGAAGGGCTTAACTTAAGATTGGAAAAGTTAAATGATAGTCTTGCTATTATTGACGATGAGATTAAAGGAAAGAAAAACTTAATTGAAGAAGCAAAATCTTTAATCACAAAATACAGTGAGCAACAAAAAAATGTTAGAAATAACAGAGAATACAACTCATTGACAAAAGAGGTTGAATTTCAAGAATTAGAAATTCAATTAGCTGAAAAGCACATCAAAGAATTTAAAGCTCAGATAGAGCAGAAAAAAGTAGTCATTTCTGAAACTAAAGACCGTTTAAAAGATCGTAATGCTCACCTTAAACACAAAAAAGGTGAACTAAACGAAATTTTAAAAGAAACAGAAAAAGAAGAAGAAGCACTTATCAACAAATCATTAGATTTTCAAAAGAAAATTGATGAGCGTCTTGTTAAAGCATACCTTAGAATTAGAAACAACGTTAAAAATGGTTTAGCTGTTGTTGCTATTGAGCGTGGAGCATCTGGAGGTTCTTTCTTTACTATTCCACCACAAGTGCAAGTAGAAATTGCTTCTCGTAAGAAAGTAATTACTGACGAGCATAGTGGACGTATCTTAGTTGATGCTGCACTAGCTGAAGAAGAAAAAGTAAAAATGAATAAATTATTTGCTAAACTTAGTAAATAAACATTCAACACATCATATATCTAAGCCTTTGCCAACGCAAAGGCTTTTTTTATTTAATATAATTTTATAATAATTTAAAATAAGGATTTACAATTTTCTACGACTACTTAATTAAAGAAAATTAAAGCATGAAAAAATTACTAAGTATTTTAACTATAACCTTAGTGTTCAGTTGTCACAACCAAGCACAAACAAACCCAAAGCAACAAGCTGTAATCGACGCAGAACCCGTAGTGGTGCCGTTAAAAGACGGTAAAGCAAAAGCTTATTTTGCAAGTGGTTGCTTTTGGTGTGTAGAAGCAATTTTTGAGAGTGTAAAAGGCGTTGAAGAATCTATTTCAGGATATGCTGGTGGATATACTGAAAACCCAACTTATGAAGCAAGCAATACGGGTAAAACCGGCCACGCAGAAGCTGTAGAAATTATTTATGATCCTGAAGTCGTAAGTTTTGCAACTTTGGTAGATGTGTATTTTGGTTCTCAGAATCCTACTCAAGTTAATGGCCAAGGACCAGATCATGGCTCGCAATACCGCTCTATTATCTTTTATCAAAACGATGAACAAAAGCAAATCATAGAAGATAAAAAAGCAGCATTAGCCAAAGAATTAGATACCACTATAGCCGCTGAAGTTTATCCTTTCCAAAAATTTTGGATTGCCGAAGATTACCACCAAAACTATGAACGCTTACATCCTAATCAAGGCTATATAAGAAATGTTTCTATTCCGAGATTAAATAAATTCAAAGCTAAATTCCCTGAGTTATTGAAGGAGAATAAAAACCATTAAATAATAAGACCACAGGTCTTAAACAATTATAAAAAAACTTATTCTAAAAGATACTCCACTTCAACCCCTATCATAGGATTTAAAAATCCCACTTTAGTGCGTTTCGGATTTTTATAATCAATAGCGCCTCGCCTCCAGCCTGAGTTATGGTAATTAGACCAAGTCTGCAACGTCTTATCCTCTGTAAATGTATACCTATACATGGGACCAAAATAAGCGTACTTTTTTACTTTACCATGTGCATTAACCATTTCTACACCTACACACATTCCATTTTCAGGAAAGGGAATGCCTAAATCTTCAACATTAACCCATAATTTATATTTTTTATTTTTAGGATGAACGTATATATTTTCATTATACAATAATTCTCCTGGTGCATTTGCAATAGAATCAAACTGATAAAATTTCACATTAAAAGTGGCTATATATTCAGCATCTTTTCGATTTTTTAGGTTGATGTAAACCCTTTTTACTTTTCCTGTTTTATTTTTAAGATTCTCAATTAAAACCGCGGTTTCATATCCAATTAAAGACGTTACACTCTGATTGCCGTCACGCTGTTCACCTAAAATTTCCTTTTTGCCATATTTTAGCTTTTTACTAGAAATAAGAACCTCATCTAAACCTTCAGTTTTAGGTGCTAGTAGAACTTCATACGTCAAGTTATTCTTAAATACATTAACTGCTATCAATTTCGATTGATAGCCTATTGTTGAAACCTTTAAAGTATCTGTATGAACATTTTTTACCTTCAGCTTAAAGCTTCCTAATTCATCTGAGTAGGTTCCTTTCCCGTTCTTTAAAAGAATATTTGCATACGCTATAGCTTCACCTGTTAAAGAATCTTTTACAACTCCATTAATGCTTTGAGCTGCACAAAAATTGATACTAAGTAGAAAGATTAGACGTTTTATTGTATTCAAATTAAAATTTATTAATCGGTAAGTGAGTGTTTACATTTAGCTTAAAAACGAGTTAACACTCAATTTCTGCGGCGTTGCGTCATAAAAAAACGACTAGATTTTTGTGGCCTTCAACTCAAAAATCATAGGGAACAATTGATGCTTCATCTTATACATTCCGGATTCCGTTTTTATTAAATCTGGAAATACATCATAAGGACTTTCGTCATATTCATTAAGATAGTCAATTTGCAAACCGGCTTCAATAAGCGAGTTAACAACTTCGCTTAAGCCATGATTCCAACCATACTCTTTACTTACCATTTTTGAATCCTGATTAGCATAAGTCCCTTCATATTCGTCATAAATCACTTCATCTTGACTGTAATGATATATCATTTTTGGTTGCCCATCCACATAATCAAACATCCATGCAATAGGATGAAATTCTACAATGTAAAATATTCCTCCAACGTTTAAGCGTTCTGCAATCATTTTAGCCCAAGGCTTTAAATCTGGCAACCAACCAATAGTTCCGTAACTGGTAAATACAATATCAAAAGTTTCAGAAATATGTTTAGAAGTCTCTAAAACATTGCAGCATACAAATTCTGCATCGAGTTGTAATTCGGTATTTAATTCCTTCGCTAATTTCACACCTTCATTACTCAAATCTACACCAGTACACTTTGCTCCCATCCGACTCCAACTCAATGTATCTTGACCAAAATGACACTGCAAATGCAATAACGACTTCCCGTTTACATCACCCAACGCCTTTAACTCATAAGGCATTAATGATGTTTTTCCCGCTTTAAAAGCGTCCATATTATACATTTCACTTTGAGCATGTATGGCTACTTTTTTATTCCAAGTAGCCTTATTTACTTCAAAATAATTAGTGTCGTCTTTCATGGTTGATTAATTTAGCGTGTAATTTACTATATCTTTTTTAATATGAAGTCATTAAATCTAGGTCTCATCTGTTTACTACTTGTTTTGAACTGTAAATCTGATCCACAACAAACAAGCTTAAAAACCGACACTCAAGAATTATCCATAGCTAAAAAAATTGCAAACGCCCATGGTTTTGAACATTGGAAGAATGTCTCTGAAATAAAATTCACCTTTCAAGTAGATACCGATACTAGAAATGGAAAAGGACGGTCTTGGTCTTGGTATCCTAAAAGCGATGAAGTACTTTTTGAATCTTTACATGGAGAACAACGATATTCCAGAAAGCATATGGACAGTACACTAATAGCCAATGATAGAGGCTTTATTAATGATAAATTCTGGCTTTTGGTTCCTTTTCAATTGGTATGGGACACTTCTGCTACAATTTCTGAACCCACAAAAGCACAAGCTCCAATTAGCAAAACCGAATTAAATAGGATAACCCTTACCTATTCTAACGAAGGCGGTTACACACCAGGCGATGCTTATGATATTTTTTATGATGAACAATTTATAATAAGAGAATGGATTTACAGAAAAGGTAATTCAGCAGAACCTTCACTAACTACAACTTTTGAAAATTACAAAGATTACAATGGCATTAAAATAGCGACAGATCACAAGCAAGAAGGTGGCAACTGGAATTTGTATTTTACAGATGTCAGTATCACTTTGGATGATCAGAAATAAGGCTGTATTTTTGCAATCTATAATGTAAGATTCGTGTTCTAAGTTTTAACTTAAAATACATAGCTTACATTTTCCGCCTTAGGGCGTCTATATATATATTAAAAGCACTTCAATTTTTTATATTGAAGTGCTTTTTTCTTGAGACATATAAGAAGAAACAGACTTAAACGCTTTGCAAATCAATAGCGACATTAAATCTAAAAGAGGTTCCTACTCCTGTTTCACTTTCTAAAATTAAGTTTCCTCCTAACATTTCTATATAGGCTTTAGATATAGATAAGCCAATACCAGAGCCATGAAGAGCATTTTTATTACCGACATCAACCTGATAAAAAGGATTAAAAATAGTCTCTTTTTTATCTTCAGGAATACCAACACCTGTATCTTTTATAAAAAATTCTAATTGAGACGCAGAACTATCCAAACTACAACTAACATAAATTCTATCGCCTTTAGAAGTGTACTTTATAGCATTCTCTATTAAATGCTTTAATACTGCTGTAAGCTTATCATTATCTGAATTTATTAGACTCTCACTTTCTGGAATAAAATTATTTAATGTAAACGCAACATTTTTCATTTCTGCTTCTGGCAAGAACAACTCATAAATTGACCGAATACTCTCGTTCACACTAAACAACGATTTTCTAACAGTCATTAGACCTGTTTCAATCTTAGATATATTCAAAATATCTGTAATTACATCTAATAACTCATTACCACTCCCTTCTATCACCTTAACATATTCTTGGTATTCTTCATCTTGCTTGTGATAAGCTTTTAAAAGTTCAGCACTACCCAAAATACCATACATTGGTGTTCTAATTTCGTGACTCATATTGGTCAAAAATGCTGATTTTAACTGATCGGACTCTTCTGCACGCTCTTTTGCAATAATTACATTTTTATGCTTTTCAAGAAGTTCTTCTTGTAATTGATTTTCTTTTAATAATGCATTGTGCAAACGATCTACTAAAAACGAAACTGAAAGAACTGTAAGCAGTCCAAAAAGTACATTATTAATAAAGACAACAAATAATATTTCTATTGGTGACTCTGAAAAAAACCGAATATCTACCCACTTAACATAATCAACAATCAATACAATAGCATAAAACACTGCAGATACTACAACAGAATTAACACCTGCTTTTTTTCCACTATAAAGTGTTATTAAAATGCTAAGCATAAAAAGCAAAATAGTTCCATTACCATTAAGCCCTAGATCTATAATTAAAGCAAAAGACAACAAAAACAAATTGATGGAAAAAAGAGTTTTCTTTGTTGTTAGATGCATTCGTTTATTAAAAAGCAAAAACAGCATAACTAAAACAGCTACAGTATCTATTACAAAAACAAAGTCTTTATCTAATGCAATAGCCATTCCTGCACTAGGAATATAAGATATTAAACTTAAGGCAAGGGTTAATATTAAAATAGAGACAAACAGTTTGTCTCTAAAATAGGTTAAGTCTTCTTTTTCTTTTTGATTAGAAAAACCACTATACTCAATATACCATTGGCGATAGGACAACCAAAGTTTTTTTAGCATATACAAAATTATTATTCGCTATTTATTTAGCCGAAAAAATGTGCGTAAAACTATTTAATTCTTTTTAATTCTTATGACACTTTCTGAATTAATCGATTAACGGAAATTTAATATAATTATGCTATTTTTGTTACAAACCGAAAAACCTTTCAAATTGTCCAACTACAACCCCAGTCTTGATTATGCTAAGGCGCAAGACAAATTAGACGAATTATCTCATTATAGAACTCAATTTCATATTCCAAAAGACAAACACGGAAATGAACTTATTTACCTTTGTGGCAACTCTTTGGGACTTCAACCCAAATCTACAAAGTCTTATATCAATCAAGAACTAGAAGATTGGGCAAATCTAGGTGTAGAAGGTCATACAGATGCCAAAAACCCTTGGTTACCATATCATGAATTCCTAACAGAAGCCACAGCAAAATTAGTTGGCGCAAAACCTATTGAAGTGGTCACTATGAACTCTTTAACGGCAAATTTGCATTTTATGATGGCGTCTTTTTACAAACCAACTAAAGAACGTTATAAAATTCTAATCGAAAGTGATGCCTTTCCTTCAGATAAATATGCCGTAGAATCGCAATTAAGACATCATGGCTATGATGATAAAGAAGGTTTAATTCTCTGGCAACCAAGAGAGGGTGAAGAATTACTAAATTATGACGACTTAGAAGCTATTTTAAAAACACACGGTAACGAGATTGCATTAATAATGATTGGAGGTGTCAATTATTACACAGGGCAGTTTTTCGACTTTAAGCGTATTACAGACTTAGGACACAGTTATGGTTGTAAAGTCGGATTTGATTGTGCACATGGTGCAGGAAACGTTAATTTAGACTTACATAATTCTGGTGCCGATTTCGCCGTATGGTGTACTTATAAATACATGAATTCTGGACCTGGAAGTTTGTCGGGTTGTTTTGTCCATGAGCGACACGCTTACGACAAAGACCTCAACCGATTTACAGGTTGGTGGAGCCACAACAAAGACACACGTTTTAATATGCGCCATGAGTTTGACGTATTACCTGGAGCCGAAGGCTGGCAATTAAGTAATCCACCTATTTTATCAATGGCCGCCATTAAAGCGTCTTTAGATATGTTTAACGAAGTTGGTATTGAAAAACTGATTGAAAAATCGAAAAAACTAACGGGTTATTTCGAGTATTTACTGAAAGACTTAGGAGAAGATACTATAAGAATTATCACACCAGAAAATCCTGATGAACGTGGTTGTCAGTTATCTATTCAAGTTTTAAACGCTGATAAATCATTACACGATAAATTAACCGAAGCCGGAGTCATTAGCGATTGGAGAGAACCAGATGTTATAAGATGTGCACCTGTACCGTTATATAATTCATTTGAAGATGTTTATTTGATGGTTGAAAAAATGAAAGTTATTTTGAATAAAAACTAAATGTCACCTCGAACGCAGTCGAGAGGTCTAATTAGGTCTCGACTGCGCTCGACCAGACAGAACACTATGAAGAAACAACAAAACATATTAATCATAGGCGCAGGACTTTGCGGAAGCCTATTAGCATTAAGACTAGGGCAAAGAGGCTACAACGTCACTGTTTACGAAATGCGTCCAGACCTAAGAACCACAGATATTTCTGCAGGTCGTTCTATAAATTTAGCATTTTCGGACCGTGGAAACAAAGCCATGAAACTCGTTGGTATTGAAGATAAAGTGAAAGCATTGTGCATTCCTATGAACGGCAGAATGATTCACGACAAAGAAGGCAACACGTTTTTATCTAATTACAGTGGAAGAGATTATGAATATATCAATTCCATTTCTAGAGGTGAACTCAACGGTTTACTTTTAACTGAAGCCGAAAAGCATGATAATGTCACCATTCATTTCAACAAGAAATGTAACTCTGTAGATTTCGAAAAAACCACAGCCTTATTTCAAGATTACAATTCTAAAGAAGAGTTTATTGAAGATGCAGATTGTATTATCGCCACAGATGGAGCTGGATCCGCATTACGAAAAAGCTATTATTTAAGTCATAAATTCCTATTCAGTTTTTCACAAGAGTATTTAAGTCACGGTTATAAGGAATTAACCTTTTTACCAAAAGAAGATGGTGGTTACAAAACCTATAAAAATGCGTTACACATTTGGCCAAGAAGTAGTTTTATGCTTATCGCTTTACCAAATTTAGACGGTAGTTTTACAGTCACTTTATTTTTAAGTTACAACGAGGGAGAATACAATTTTAATAATTTAACGACACCAGAAATCGTCACAGAATTCTTCCAAAAAGAATTCCCAGATGCTTTAGAAATCATGCCGAATTTGGTAGAGGACTTTTTCGAAAACCCAACAGCAGCTTTAGGAACCGTAAAATGTTCCCCTTGGCATTATAAAGGCAACACCTTATTAATGGGAGATTCTGCACATGCCATTGTGCCTTTTTATGGTCAAGGTATGAATGCCTCATTTGAAGATGTGGTTGAATTTGATAAAGTACTAGATCAAAATCTAGATAATTGGGAAGCTACGTTTGAAGCTTACGAGAAAAACAGAAAGAAAGACACGGATGCCATTGCCGATTTAGCCATTGACAATTTCCATGAAATGAAAGGTCATGTTGCAAATCCAATATTTCAAGAAAAACGAAAAATTGAAATGGCTTTAGAAAAAGAATTTCCTAGTGCCTATTCATCAAAATATAGTTTGGTTACCTTTAACGAAGACATTGGTTATAGAGAAGCCATGTTAAAAGGACGAGCACAAGACAAGGCTATTTTGAATATGTTAACTGATAAAATTATATCAACTGAAGATGATTTAAAAGACATTTTAGATAAAGTAAAAGCAGAAACTGAAGCGATTTTAGAAGACGATCGGATTGCGGAATTGCATTAGCAGTTAGCAGTTAGCAGTTAGCAGTTAGCAGTTAGCAGTTAGCAGTTAGCAGTTAGCAGTTAGCAGTTAGCAAAGATTAAAATATAACTCGGGAAGAAAACAAAAATCAACAAAAGTTAATGTCCCATATTCCGATATTATCGGAAGCAACGATTTTCAGAAATAAAGAGCGAAGAAGCGAAACTGCGAAGCGAAGCTTCAAGCATGTAGCTTCGAAAGCGAGTGGTGCTTTAGCAATTTCATAATAAATCGTTTTGAATTTTTGGTTCGTTTATTCGCAGATGCTTATTTTATGGAGCTCATGATGTGCTTCGCAGTTGTATCAAGACAAAATGAACAAGTAAAAAAGAAAACATGAGTAAAACAAATGATAAGAGCCCTGCTTCTGCAGGGACAGGAGTAACACCAAGAGGAGCCTATCCACACGTAAAACAAGTTGGCGATTTTATTTTCGTTTCAGGCACAAGTTCTCGTCGACCAGACAACAGCATCGCAGGCGTAGATATCATTGACGAGATGGGAACAAAACGCTTAAATGCCTACACGCAAACCCAAGAAGTCTTAAAAAACATAAACAAGAACTTAGCTAAAGTTGGAGCAAGCTTAAAAGATGTGGTGGATGTCACCTCGTTTTTAGTCAATATGAATGACTTTGCAGATTACAACAAAGCTTACGCAGAATTCTTTGAAAAAGAAACAGGACCAACGAGAACAACCGTTGCTGTGCATCAGTTACCACATCCTGATTTGGTGGTTGAAATTAAGGTTATGGCTTATAAACCTCAATAAATGATTAAATTCTTCAGACATATTAGACAGTCATTACTTTCTGAAAACAAATTTAAGAAGTACTTAATCTATGCCGTTGGAGAAATTATTTTAGTATTTATTGGTATTGCTATGGCATTACAATTTAACAATTGGAATGAGGCTAAAAAAACAAGAGAAAAAGAACAACAAGTCTTAACAGAAATTATATCAGATTTAGAATTTACACTTCAAGATTTAGATAGAGTTATCAATACAAGAACCAATAATTTAAAAAGAACTATTAATTCAATTCATACAGTAATTGATATCCTAGAAACTAATAAACCCTATCACGATTCATTAGCTTATACTTTTAGATCTATAAACGCTTACGATGATATTCATTTTAAAACTAGTGGTTATCAATCTTTAGTATCCATAGGAACAGACCTTGTTGAAGATCCTAAATTACGATCTTCAATAGGAGAATTTCACACCTCGTCAATTAAAGAAACCAAAGGTCGTTTTAAAGAAGTACATTTAGATTTTTATAGTTACATGATAGATAATTACAGAAAAAAATATACATCTGTTTTTGATGAAAATTCTCTCGAGAAATTAATCCCTAATGATTTTGAAACGCTAAAAAAAGACAAAGAATATATACAATCATTAAAAGTTTTTTTAGGTGTAAATATTTCTTATTTGGAAATCTTAACTGAAGTCAACCTTGAAGCAGAAAAACTAAAAGAAGACATAGAAAACTATTTAGAGTGAACATTCAAAACTACATAAACGGCAATTTCCAAAATCCAGTTCAAGACAATTGGATAGACAACTACAATCCATCTAATGGGGAAGTTTACGGCCAAATACCTAACTCATCAAAAGAAGATGTTGAAAATGCCTATATCTCAGCAAAATCTGCTTTTCCAACTTGGAGTAAAACGACGCTAGAAGAACGAAGCAGAATCTTAATTAAAATTTCAGAATTACTAGAAGCTAACTTACAGCGTTTTGCAGAAGCAGAAAGTAAAGACAACGGAAAACCTGTCAGTTTAGCAAAAGCGGTTGATATTCCAAGAGCTGCAAGTAACTTTAGATTCTTTGGAAATGCGATTACACAATTTGCAAGTGAAAGTCATGAATCCGTAGGACAACAAGCCATAAATTACACCTTACGCCAACCCATTGGTGTTGTAGGCTGTATTTCACCTTGGAACCTTCCACTCTACTTGTTTACTTGGAAAATTGCACCAGCGCTTGCCGCAGGAAATTGTGTGGTTGCCAAACCAAGTGAAGTCACACCAATGACCGCTTATTTATTAGGCGAAATTTGTAATGAAGCTGGCTTGCCAAAAGGCGTGTTAAATATTGTTCACGGACTAGGAACCTCAACAGGACAAGCCATAATTGAACATCAAGATATTAAAGCCATTTCATTTACAGGAGGCACAGCAACTGGAGCGCACATTGCCAAAATAGCTGCACCAATGTTCAAAAAATTATCTTTAGAATTAGGAGGAAAAAATCCAAATATCATTTTTGCAGATTGTGATTATGAAGACATGCTGAATACAACGGTTCGCTCATCATTTGCTAATCAAGGGCAAATTTGTTTATGTGGCAGTCGCATTTTTGTAGAAGCTTCTATTTATGAAAAATTTAAAACTGATTTTGTAGCTAAAGTAAAAGCATTAAAAGTTGGACATCCTTCGAATGAAGACACCAATATTGGAGCATTAGTATCTAAACCTCATTTAGAGAAAGTAAAAGACTATATTGAAATCGCTAAAGAAGAAAATGGAAAATTGTTATGTGGTGGTAATGAAGTTACTGTTAAAGGTTATGAAAACGGTTATTATTTAGAACCAACAGTTATTGAAGTTCCTAATGACGACTGCAGAGTGAACCAAGAAGAAATTTTTGGACCTGTCGTCACCATTATGCCATTCAATACTGAAGACGAGGTTTTAGAAATGGCCAACAAAGTTAAATACGGACTTTCAGCGACATTATGGACCAATGATTTAAAACGCACCATGAAATTAAGTCACCAACTGCAAGCAGGAATTGTTTGGGTAAACACTTGGATGATGCGCGATTTAAGAACACCCTTTGGAGGAGTAAAAGCTTCTGGAGTTGGACGCGAAGGTGGATTTGAAGCCTTACGATTTTTTACGGAAGCTAAGAATGTTTGTATAAAATACTAGTTCCCACGAAAGTGGGAATCTCATAAATTGAAACGAAATTATTAATTATAGATAGTACTGATCATATTTTAGTATTACAATAAAAAGATTCCTGCCTTTGCAGGAAATATTATGGATTTACAATTAAACAACAAATACGCATTAGTTTGCGGAAGCACAGCAGGAATAGGAAAAGCAACAGCACTAGCTTTAGCGGCAGAAGGTGTTCAAGTAACCCTAATTGCTAGAAACGAAGACAAGTTAAAAGCTACACTAGCCGAGTTACCGCAACAAAGACCACACGATTATATAGTAGCTGATTTTTCAAACCCTACGGAATTGAAAGCCAAAGTATCAGACTATGTTTCTAAACATCATGGGTTTCATGTTTTAGTTAATAATACAGGAGGTCCAAAAGGAGGTCCTGTTTTTTCAGCAGAGGTAGACGAATTTGAATCTGCTTTTACACAACATTTAAAATGTAATCATGTCTTAGTTCAAACAGTCGTTCCGTTTATGAAAAGTGAAGGTTATGGTCGTATCATAAACGTAATTTCAACCTCTGTAAAACAACCTTTAGATGGTTTAGGTGTTAGCAACACCATTCGTGGTGCAGTGGCTAACTGGAGTAAAACCTTAGCCAACGAATTAGGGCAATTTGGGATTACAGTGAATAACGTTTTACCTGGAGCTACAGGAACAGAACGTTTAGCTGAAATCATAAAAAACAAATCAGCAAAAACGGGAAATACAGAAGAAGAAGCGGCCAATGCTATGAAAAGTGCTGTACCAGCCAAACGTTTCGCAAAACCCGAAGAATTGGCTGATGCTATTACCTTTTTAGCAAGTGAACGCGCTGCTTATATTAACGGAATTAATCTTCCAGTTGATGGCGGAAGAACAAAATCTTTGTAACTTTATAGAGAATAAAAAAAACAAAAATCATGAGTAAAATATATCCTCCCATTAATTTCAAAGCATGGATAGATGAAAATCGTCATTTACTAAAACCACCTGTTGGTAACAAAGTGGTATGGAAAGATGGTGATTTTATTGTGATGGTTGTTGGTGGACCTAACAGCAGAAAGGACTACCATTATAATGAAACACCAGAGTTTTTCCATCAAATTGAAGGAGACATGGTGCTTAAAATCATTGAAAATGGTGAACCAAAAGATATTCATATTAGAGAAGGTGAAATATTTCTTTTACCACCAAAAGTTCCTCATTCTCCGCAACGTGGAGCTAATACGGTTGGTTTGGTTATTGAATATCCAAGAGACAAAGGTGTTCAAGATGCATTACTTTGGTTCTGTGAAAATTGTACCACAAAACTATATGAAGAAGATTTTACGGTAGAAAATATTGAGACAGATATGCCTAAAATTTTTGATAACTATTATAGTGACAAAGACAAACGCTGTTGTCCAAACTGCGGTGAGATTATGGAACCACCAGAAAAGGTGAAGATCGATAATTAAAGTTCGGTTGATTTTCCGAAAAGAAAAAACTCTAAATTCATAAAATATAACTAACTAAAGGGTTCAATAATAAGTTGAATTCCAATTAATAAGATTCCTGCTTTCGCAGGAATGACAAAACGAGTTGCTTCGACTGCGCTCAGCATGACAACTAAATATGACTAAACGAAAACTTAGAATAAACGGCCACTCACATTTACTTCCTTACCCAGAGGAAATACCTCAATTTATGCAAGACAAAGGTATTTTTTGGGTAGATAAAGACCGAAAATTCATGCTTCAAAAAGATTGGAACCGTCCAATTACAGATTCTAGTTTTTTCTTAAATGAAAAATTAGCATGGATGGAACGTTTTAATATTGACCATGCTGTTGTATTAAACCTATCGCAACTTTATGGAAATGGGCTTCGTGTTGAGGAGATGAAACAAGCCTTACGTTTTCAGAATGATTTTAATGCTAAAATCCAACATAATCATCCAAGTAAGTTCACCTGTGGATTTGTTGTTCATCCTGGGTTTGTACGTGGTGCCTGTTGGGAAATTGAACGTTGTGTTGAAGTTTTAGGCCTTCAGCTTTTATGTTTACCAACCCATTATATGGATACGATTGGAACCTGGCGTTGTATTTTTGATGAGGAGAACGAGCCTATTTTTGAGTTAGCAAATAAATACAATCTTGCCGTAGAAATTCATCCTTACGATGGGGAAAAATTTATTAAACTAGAAAATACCTCTTGGAGATTTCACTTAATTTGGATGTTAGCACAATGTGCTGATGCGTATCATTTCTTAACTTTAAATGGGTACCAAGACAAATATCCTAATATGCGAACTTGCTTTGCACATGGAGGACAATTGGCACAAATTAACTTAGGAAGACGAATTCAAGGTTTTGATGGTCGTCCAGATTTATTTGAAGGTAAAAGCCACCCTAGAAAAGCCGTTGGGCATAAAAACATATTCTTTGATACATTGGTACACGATACTGGTGGCCTAGAACTATTAATTAGAAATCAAGGCTCTAAACAAGTCTTAATGGGATTAGATGATCCTTATCCACTTGGAGAAATGGAAAGTGAAAAGCAGTCTTCTTACCCTGGAAAAATCATAGATTTAGCTATAGAGCGCGAGATAATTACAGAGACCGAAGGTGATGCCATTTGGGAAGACAATGTGATTCAGTGGTTATGTGGAGATGACGAAGCCGCAAAACAGAAATTAGTTAATAGAATTTTATCCTAGCAGTTTCCTAGACCTTATTCCTATAATTAAAATTATCATGTATGCATTTCTTGCCTGAAAACTTAGACAAATATGTAGTTGATCATTCTGAACAAGAACCTAAACTACTACAACAACTGACTAGAGAAACGTATCAAAAAGTATTACAACCCATTATGCTTAGCGGACCTTACCAAGGCAGAGTACTAAGTATGATCTCTAAGCTCATTGGGCCTAAATCTATTTTAGAATTAGGTACGTTTACAGGGTATTCTACATTGTGCTTAGCTGAAGGTTTGGATAAAAATGGGGAGCTTCACACTATAGATGTTAACGAAGAATTAGTTGATTTTCAGCGAAAATATTTTGACCAATCTGATTTTGGAAAACAAATTATTCAACACACTGGAAATGCTTTGGACATTATTCCAAGTTTAGATCAAACGTTTGACCTTATTTTTATTGATGCTGATAAGCCAAACTATTCAAATTATTTCCATTTAATTATAGACAAATTGAATCCAGGAGGTATTATTCTCTCAGACAATGTCTTATGGCATGGAAAAGTTGTAGAACCGTTAAATGAAAAGGATAAATCCACTAAAGCTGTTTTAGATTATAATACCCTTCTTAAAAATGATAATCGCATAGAAACAGTTTTACTTCCCATTAGAGATGGTTTAACTATTAGTAGAAGAAAAAAATTGTAACTATTTGATTTTGTGTTAAAATATACATATGTTTAACACAAATTTAACTCGTAAAACAAGTAAGTACAATTTATAATAATTGCGACTTCTATTAAAATTAAAATCTATGTCAGTTACAAAAAACCACAAATTAATCTTAATCACATTATTCTTACTTTTTACTTTCATAACTGAAGCACAAACATCTTATGACAAAGGTTATTTTATAGATAATAACCAAACAAAAACAGAGTGTTTAATTAAAAATGTAGATTGGAAAAACAATCCTACACAATTCACCTATAAAACCTCAAACGATAGTGACCCCATAACAGTAACAATTGATAATGTAAGTAAATTTGAAATCTACGATCACCTAACCTATATTAGGGCCAAGGTAGCAGTAGATGTCAATACTAGTAGAATAAATAAATTAGATGACACTAAAGAACTTAGTCTTACAACTAGTACTCTTTTTTTAAAGTTATTAGTTGAAGGTAAATCTAACCTTTATGCATACAAAGATGGAAACTTAAAGCGTTATTATTACTCTAATGAGAATGGGGATATTAATATTCTAGAATACAAAGAATATATAAACAAAGAGGGTAAAGTTGATAAAAATCAGAATTATAAAAGTCAATTATGGAGTAACCTAAAGTGCGACTCTATTGAATTGAATAGTTTTAAAAACATCGATTATGAAGAATCTGATTTAATAAAATTCTTCACAACTTATAACACTTGTGTAAATGATCTCTCATACACTTTTAAGAAGCCAAAAAGAACCAAGGTTTTCCACATGAGCTTACGTCCAGGTTTAGATTTTGCCACTGCAAAAATAGATCATAGTGACACGAGTATAAATAATAATCTTAACGTTGAGTTTGACAGAAAACTAGAATTTAGATTTGGTATCGCCTTTGAATATGTTTTACCTTTTAATAACGACAAATGGTCTTTGATTGTAGAACCTTCGTACAGAAGTTTTAGCAGCTCAAAAACTATTCAATTAAATACGACATCTTCAATATTACGAGAAGATAAAGTAAGTATAGATTACTCTTCTTTAGAAATTCCTTTTGGAATAAGGCACTATAGCTTTATTAACGATAACTCGGCTTTATTTTTTAACCTATCTGCATTAGTTGACATCCCATTTTCAGGCACTATTACCTATGAGGATCACCCTAATTTTGATATAAATTCAGGGGCTTCTTTAGCTCTAGGTATAGGTTTTATCTCTAATGATAAATATAGTATTGAAGGACGATTTGCTTTTCCTAGAGAAATTATTTCTAAAAAATTACACACAACTGCAGATCATAGTGCCTTAAGTGTTATTTTAGGTTATAAACTTTTTTAATGGTATTTAAATAATTACAAAGTAAACGATGGTCTCTAAAATTAACGATCGCGTTTTAATGATCCAGTGAAGTCTTTCAGATCATCTTTTACTTTGTTTATTTCTTCTTGAATCTCTTTTGTAGTATCAGAATCAATAATATTATTCTCTTTAGCACTTTTAGCTACCTCTTGCTTAATATCATTAGTAGCATCTTTAAGTTGGCGCATACCTTTACCTAGGCCTCTAGCAATTTCTGGTAATTTATCTGCACCAAATACTAATACCACAATAAATAGTACAAAGACTATTTCGGTACCTCCTATGAATAATAATGTTAATTGTTGTATCACACTGCAAATATAAACTGAGTTTATCAAATATTATACTTCAAATTGAAAATAAAAAAGCCGACTTAATAAAAAGTCGGCTTTTCGTTTTTAAAATATTGGATTTAATCCTTTGATTTATTCTTAAATTTATCAAAATCACTTGCCTTAACTTCTTTTGGCCAAGAATTATTAGAGGTATCTACATCTGCTGTTTCTAAGTCGGGATCTACAACTATAGAAACTATTTCCTTTTCACTAGCAATGGCTTTACTCACTTCTTTATCATTGAGTCTCCATACTTGTGCAGGATAGGTTATTCTTTCTTTAGTACCATCACCATATGTGTACTCTACAATAAGTGGCATTACCAATCCGCCTGGCTTATCAAAAGTAACTTGGTAGAAATATTTAGGTGCCTTTTTTAATGCCTTTTGCTCTTCAGGTGTAAAATTATCCATGATATACTCTTTTACCGTAGGTAAATCTTCGATAGATGTTTTAGCTTTCATTGCATCATCATAACCTTCAGCACCTTCTTCTATAAAATATACTAAACTGTTTGGATTCATATTATAACGTTCTGCTAGCTTTTTACCATTCTCATTTGGATTATTAGTAACGGCGAACTTCTTAACCTCTTTAATTCCAATGTCTGTGTAATCTGTTGTATAAAACCAACCTCTCCAAAACCAATCTAAATCTACTGCCGAAGCATCTTCCATGGTACGGAAAAAATCTTCTGGAGTTGGGTGCTTAAATTTCCAACGGTTTGCATATTCTTTAAAAGAATAATCAAATAATTCACGTCCCATAACAGTTTCACGTAATATATTTAATGCTGTTGCTGGTTTTCCATAAGCGTTATTTCCAAATTGATAGGTATTTAAACCTTTAGTCATAATTGGTGCAATATAATCTTGATTACCTCCCATATATCTTACGATATTTTTAGCAGGTCCACGTCTAGAAGGGTAGGTTTTATCGTTTGGAGATAATGCATCAGGATACCATTCTGCAAAATCTTGTTCTGCTACATACTGACTAAATGTATTTAAACCTTCATCCATCCATGTCCATTGACGCTCATCACTGTTTACAATCATTGGAAAAAAGTTATGTCCTACTTCATGTATAATAACGCTAATCATTCCGTATTTGGTTCTATCAGAATAATTACCATCTTTATCTGGACGACCAAAGTTGTAACATATCATTGGATATTCCATTCCCATTGGTGCATGTACAGAAATAGCTTTATGATATGGATAATCAAAAGTCATACGAGAATATGTTTTTAATGTACTTGCTACAGATTTTGTAGACCACTGTTCCCACAAAGGATTACCTTCTTTAGAATATAGAGATACAGCCATAACATCTTTAGTATCTAATTTAACAGCCATCATATCCCATAAAAATTTTCTTGATGTTGCAAAACCAAAATCACGAACCATCTGAGCAGATAATTTCCAAGTCTTTTTATCTTTACTTTTAGATTTTTCTGTTACTTCCGCTTCAGCTTGTGTTACAATCATTACAGGTTTATCATAAGATTTTTTTGCTTTTTTATAACGCTTCATCATAGCTTTAGTAAATACCTCTTCTCTATTTACTAAATACCCTGTACCATCTAAAATATGATCTGCTGGCACTGTAATATTTACATCAAAATTTCCAAATGGTAATGCAAACTCATCACGTCCCCAAAATTGTGAATTTTGCCATCCTTCTACATCATTATAAACAGCCATACGTGGATAAAACTGAGCCATAACATAAATACGGTTGTCGTTTTCTTCGAAATACTCGTAACCAGAACGTCCGCCATCTTTAACATGATCGTTAATATTGTACCACCATTTTATATTAAATGAAAATTGCTCTCCCGTTTTCATTGCTTTTGGAAGTTCTACACGCATCATTGTACGATTAATCATGTATGGTAAATCTTTTCCTTTAGTATCTTTTACATGTTCAATATTGAAACCTCCATCAAAACTATCTTTTAAGTACGATTTAACAGCTCTAGACGATGTGGTTGCTGGGCCAATTCCAGAACTATTAATTAGTGGAGTTTTAGAATCTTTTGCTCGCATATTTTGGTCCAATTGCACCCAAAGGTATGATAACTCATCTGGCGAATTATTAGTGTATGTAATAATCTCGTCACCATACAATTTAGCATTTACATCATCTATTTCAATGTCCATTTTATAATCTGCTTGTTGCTGGTAATATGCTGGACCTGGAGCACCAGAACCTGTCCTAAACATATTGGGCGTAGCAAATTCATCATACAATTGTTTGAATTTATTTTGATTGGTGTGACCTTGTTGACGCTCTGATTTAATTTCATCTTGAGCATAGATACTAAAAGATGTAAAAAGCATTGCGCATAAGAAATACTTGAAAATTTTCATATGTTTTTTTTGTTGTTGTTTTTATGTCACATGCCGTTCGCTTATAATCATTCTAATAAATGACAAAACTTACTAGCATGCTCGTTTCATATTAAATTGTTAATGTTGTTAATTAGTAATGCCCAAAATACCTATTTTAAGATGATTTTAACAGATTTTTAATTAAAGTTTAACACGCATTTATCATTATCTGGAAGCAAGAGAAAGCTTTTATTTTCATTAAAAAGTTTAAGCCTAACAATATTTTGTTGATCTGGTAATACATCAAACAAAAGAGAATTAGTAACTTCTATTGATTTTATATCTGAAATATTTTCTATTTCGAGATAACAATACGTAATATCTTCTTTATATTCTTTTCCAATAAAATTGAAATTTACAGCATTACCATTAATCTTAATTTTTAATTTATCCTCAATATACCGTTGCATGTATTTTTCGATATTTTTAATATCGTTATCTGGTGCTAAGACAATGTTTTCATCGTATCGTTTTCGTAGCAATGTTTCAAAATCATCAATAAAAATCTGACTTATAATTTGAAGCGATTTTTGCTCTTTAACATATTTAATTTCTGTAACGCTAACGTAATAGTCGTGATTTTTACTACTAGAAATAAATAATGAGAATAGTACTAAAGCGCGTATAAAAGGGATTAATTTCATGTTTATATGGATGCTGTTTTTTTTTGATGAACCCAAAACGTATTCCAAAGTTAATCTTTAGTAACGGATTCTCTATTTTTCTTGTAAGCTTTTAGTTTTTCTTGTAAAAAATCAAGCAGTTTTAAATCATCGTTTTTATTGCATAATAATAAAAACTCATCGTCTTCTTGACAAAACTGAAAATACTCTACTCTTAAATTTTTGGCTAAACTATCGTTTTTAAAAAGAAAAGATTCATAACTACTTTTTAAACGCTGTAAACAAGCATCTCTAGTATCTAATTCTACAATAGCTTTTAGTTTTTTAGTTCTGCCACTAATGGTGTTTAATAATTTATTGAGATTTACACTTGGACCTCCTCCATAAATACCACCTACTAATCCTACCATATCACCTCCATCTGCATCAAACAATTTTCGTTCATTTTGTGTGAGTGGCTTACCTACAAACCCTGGAATACCCAAATCGTAAAAATTAATATCAGGTTCTGCATCTGAGTTTTCTATATCAGATTCTAAGCTACCTGTTAAAATCTTACCTACAACAACTTCATTTAGTTCGTTTATTTTTTCAATAAGTCTTACATTTAACTGCCCTAATTCCATAATCGAAGTGCTAATAACAACCTCTTGATTTTGATACTTTACTCCTGAAACTATTAATGTATCTAAAACTTTTGCTGGTATTAGAAAGCTTCCATCGTCATTAGATATGGTATATTTTGCTGCTGTTTTATTGAGTATATGAAGACCTTCAACTTCATCTGCTGCTATGAGTTGTCCTTTTATATCTTTTCGCTGAGCATTTACAACGCTTAGGATAAAAAATACAGCAATAAAAAAAAATGTTTTACTCCTTTTCACTGATATCTTTTAGGAACGACTTACTCAGTTGAGAAATACGCTCTAACAATTGTAACTCCTTATCTTTTTCAAATAAATTTTCGTCAACACCTTCTTTTTCTACATAATCTGTAAATGCTTCAATTTGATCTAATGGGATATTAAAATTGGTATGTATATAATTAATACTATATGTATCTAATGCTTGTTTAAAAGGCGTTTTTTTAACTAATTGCTTTTCTTTTTCTGATTTAAATTTAACGGTATCAAAATTAACCACTTGTTTAATTAAAAACCCTGCGACATTAACTAAATTCACCATATTCACCATTTGCGGATTGTACTCGTTAAAGGCTAGGTTATCAGCTTTAGTTTTATAATCGGCTGAAAATTCAAAATCTTCAATATTATCTAAACCAAAATACACATCGTCTAAGCTTACATTATATGTTCTTACATTTTCTAAATCGGCATTTAAATTTCCAGTAAGATCAAAAGGTAGAATTACCACTTCATCTAATTTATTAACCTCTTCTACAAGGATAACTGTTAAACGTTTAGAGCTAATAACTTTATCTGTAATTGAAACCGTAAAATCCTTAAACTGCAATGCCCCAAATTGAATAACGTCATTTAAAGCTACATTAATTTGAAAATAACCGTCTTTATCTGTAATAGTACCTTTATTAGAGGAGGAATTAAAAACTGTTACTCCTTCCTTATCTTCAGAAGCGACAATGATCTTACCATTTATAGGTATTCTTTTTACATCTTGACTAAATACCGTTATAGTAAAGAAGCTAAATATTATAAGTACAATTTTTTTCATATCCTTTAATTTAAGATTAATAAAGTTCGCTTTAATAATTGTAATAGCATAAAAAAAGAGGTCAAACTTTTGTTAAATGATTTTATACCTATTAATTTAATATTATAATTTTTCATTCACGTAAAGAATCCATATTTTAACACAAAAAGAATTAAATTTTGAAATCAATTATAATTGCTAGCACATCTACCATTCATGGTAGTGGTTATTTAGAATATTTATTAGACGAACTAAAAATTCATTTCAAATCTGCAAATGAAATCCTATTCATTCCTTATGCACGACCAGGAGGTATTTCTCATGATGACTATACCGAAATAGCTTCTAAAGCTTTTAAAACGATAGGTAAAACCATAAAAGGATTGCATGAATTTGAAAACACACAAGAAGCCATACAAAATGCTCAAGGTATTTTTGTTGGAGGTGGTAATACCTTTGTTTTGGTATCGCAACTTTATAAAAACAACATTTTATTAGCGATACAGAATGCCATTAATAAAGGCACCCCTTATTTGGGCACCAGTGCCGGAAGTAATATTTGTGGTTTAACAATGCATACCACTAATGATATGCCTATTATGTATCCACCAAGTTTTAAAACTCTAGGCTTAGTTCCTTTTAATATTAATCCGCATTATTTAGACCCTATTGAAGGTAGTACTCATATGGGAGAAACTAGGGAAACTCGAATTAAAGAATTTCACGCTTTTAACACACAACCTGTTATTGGCTTACGAGAAGGCAGTTGGATTTCTGTAGAAGCAAACAAACTCACTTTAAAAGGCCCCTTAAATGCCAGAATTTTTGAATATGGAAAAGCTCCGTATGAAATAGAAACAAATTCAAACTTAGATTTTTTAAAATAAGTTTAGATTTTTTTCAAAAAATGATAACCTAAAATTTCATAGCCTTCGTTGTAATAAAACTTATGCGATGCATAATTTTGAACATAAGTGTTTAACTCCATAGAATTACACCCTTGTTCTCTAACATAGTTATTAATCCACCCCATAAATTGTTTCCCTAAACCATTATTTCTGTACTCCGGTTTTATATAAACATGATCTAACTCTACAGATTTTCCAATATAATGACGCGTACTAAACCACAAACCTGTGATAGCAATTAATTCGTTTTCAACAAATACGCCTGCACATTGGTAATTTTGTTGTTTTATTTCATTAAATCGAGATTTAAGCACATCCATACTTATTTTAGCATTGTTAAGCTCATAAACTAAAGGAATTATTTGGTCTATCTTTTTATTTGAAATTATTTTAAACTCATATTTCATACCTTCTTATTGTATACCTAAAAGCATATCTTTTTTAAACGGTTATTAATCCTTAATCTGACACTCAAAATTATATCTATTTAAATAAAACCTATGATTTTTAAATAATTTTTGCATCAAACTTTGGTCGCGCTAACAACTTTGGCTGACTTTTAGAAATACTTAATTATAAAACCAGCAGCTATTGTTATAAATACAAAATAGCGTCTTAAAGACGCTATTTTCAACTAACTAACTCAAATAATTGTCTACTCCTAGACATTTTTGTTTTTAAAACGCTTTAAAAATAGTTCTGCATCAACGGCCTTTGTTTTTTGTGCATGTCTTAAGGCAGTATAACCTTTATCGCACGGTTTGTGAATTTCAGAACCTGCAGTAATTAAAGTCTTTATAATTTCTACTCGATTGTATTTTGCCGCATAATGAATTGGCATCATCCCATTAGATTTGGCATTAACATCAACTCCATTATTTAATAATCGTTTTACTTCTTCGATATTGCCTGTGACAACAGCCTTACATAACGGACTAACTTCAACGGGTTTTACAATAACTTCATTTGTGTCTGAAGCTAAAACATTGTTTGTTGCATTTAAATTACTAACTGAAAAGCCTAATGCTAAGGCCAAAACTACTACTGATTTTTTCATGATGAAAGATTTTAAATTTAATTGATTTGTTTTTGATTATACTAAAGAGACGACAGATTACCCAAACTGTTACACTAAAAAACATTTTATAACGTTTTTTTAACGCTTTGGAAATAAATATGTTAACATCATCACAAAACACAAACACTCCCTTACCTACTCATTATAAAAACTTAAAATAAGGTTAACATCTTAATTTTTTTTAAACTACGGATATGTTGTAGTGCTGTATGTATTATCTTTGATACTCAAAACAGTTACACATGAACAAAAAAGTTATTTTAATGATTTTAGATGGTTGGGGAAAATCACCCGATCCTAAAGTTTCAGCTATAGACAATGCACAAACACCATTTATAGATTCTCTTTATACCAAGTATCCTAGTGCAAGTTTAAGAACAGATGGACTTCATGTTGGTTTACCTGAAGGGCAAATGGGAAATAGTGAAGTTGGGCACATGAATTTAGGTGCAGGACGAATTGTATATCAGGACTTAGTAAAAATTAATTTAGCGGTTAAAAATAAAACACTTCGTGAAGAACCTGTTTTAAAATCGGCTTTCGAATATGCGAAAACTAATAATAAAAATGTTCATTTATTAGGTTTAGTAAGTGACGGAGGAGTGCATTCTCATATCAATCACCTATTTGGACTACTTGATGCCACTAACGATTATGGCCTAGAAAATGTCTTTGTTCATGCTTTTACTGATGGTAGAGATGTGGACCCAAAATCGGGTTATGGCTTTATTACAGAATTAGAAGAGCACCTCCATAAAACCTCAGGAAAATTAGCAACCGTTACAGGCCGCTATTACGCCATGGATAGAGACAAACGATGGGAACGTGTAAAACTGGCTTATGATGGCTTAGTTAATGGGGAAGGCACAAAAACTCAAAATGTTTTAAAATCTATTCAAAGTAATTATGAAAACGATATTACAGACGAATTTATAAAACCTTTAATTGTAACAGATAAAAACAACCAACCTGTAACAACTATTAAAGACGATGATGTCGTTATCTTTTTTAATTTTAGAACAGATCGTGGACGTCAATTAACAGAAGCCTTATCTCAAAAGGATTTTCATGAGTATAACATGCACAAATTGAATCTATATTATGTTACCATGACAAACTACGACGATAGTTTTGAAGGCATAAAAGTAGTTTTTAATAAAGATAACCTCTCTGAAACATTAGGTGAAGTATTAGAAAAGCACAATAAAAAACAAATTAGAATTGCTGAAACTGAAAAATACCCTCATGTTACATTTTTCTTTTCAGGAGGACAAGAACAACCATTTGAAGGAGAAACTAGAATTTTAAGAAACTCACCTAAAGTAGCTACTTACGATTTAAAACCAGAAATGAGTGCTTATGAACTAACCGATGCGTTAATTCCTGAACTCAAAAAAGGAGATGTTGACTTTGTGTGTTTAAACTTTGCCAATGGAGATATGGTTGGTCATACAGGAGTTATGGAAGCAGCCATAAAAGCATGTGAAGCGGTTGACGAATGCGTTAAAAATGTGGTAAACACAGCGTTAGAAAACGATTATACCACTATATTAATTGCAGATCATGGCAATTGCGAGACAATGATAAATCCTGACGGCACACCAAATACAGCTCACACCACAAACCCTGTCCCTATTATTTTAATAGACAAAGATTTAAAAACCATAAAAGACGGTATTTTAGGAGACGTGGCACCCACTATTTTAAAGCTTATAGGCTTACCTCAACCCACAGCGATGACACAAGAAAGTCTTGTTTAAAACGCTTATTATTGTAACTTTGCCTTTCATTTGATTAAGTAGCATGAATTTTCAAAATAGATTAATTATAGCCGTTGATTTTGATGGTACCATAGTGGAAGATGCTTATCCTAAAATAGGAAAAACGCGCATTTTTGCTTTTGAAACCTTAAAACGACTCCAAGAAGATGGGCATCGATTAATTCTTTGGACTTACAGATGTGGTGCTAAACTTGATGAAGCTGTTGAGTTCTGCAAAGAAAATGGCATTGAGTTCTATGCTGTAAACGCTAGCTTTCCTGAAGAAAAATACGATTACAGCAGAAGCCGTAAAATTCACGCAGACCTATTTATTGACGATAGAAACATTGGTGGTATTCTTGGTTGGGGAGAAGTGTATCAACTTATTACCAACGAAGAACCAAAAATTCCTGCACCCTCAAAAAAATGGTGGAAATTTTAAAGCTTACTTCCTATTTTATCATCTCAAAATAAGCTCTATCTATTGCTTCTCTATGATCAGGGTGAGCAATATCTACTAAAGCTTTTACTCTATTTTTAATCGTTTTACCAAATAAATTGGCAATACCATATTCTGTTACTACATAATGTACATGTGCTCTTGTTGTTACCACTCCTGCTCCTGGTTTTAATACTGGTACAATTCTGCTTATTCCGTTTTTAGTCACTGATGGCAGCGCAATAATAGCCTTACCTCCTTGACTTAACGAAGCACCTCGTATAAAATCCATTTGTCCTCCAACACCAGAATACATACTCGCGCCTATAGAATCTGCACAAACTTGACCTGTAACATCTACTTCTATCGCAGAATTTATAGCAACCATTTTTGGATTTTGTTTAATATATGCTGCATTGTTAGTATAATTTGATGCACGCATTTCTACAAACGGATTATCATCTACATAATCATATAAGCGTTTAGAGCCTATTAAAAACGTTGCTAATGAACGTCCACGATTAATCTTTTTATAATTCCCGTTTATAACATCATTTAAGATTAAATCAATGACTCCATCTGAAAACATTTCGGTATGTAAGCCTAAATCTTTATGATTTGTTAAACGTGTTAATACGGCGTTTGGAATAGAACCAATACCCATTTGTAATGTACTTCTATCTTCAACTAAGCCAGCCACATAATCTCCAATCTTACTTTCAATAGCGTTAGGTTCTGCCATATGATGCACAGGAAGTGCTTCATCTGACTCAACAAAATAATCAATTTCAGTCATATGAATAATTCCTGCTCCATGTGTTCTAGGCATTTGTGGATTTACTTGTGCAATAACACATTTTGCATTATCTATTGCTGCTAAAGAGGCTTCAACAGAAACACCCAATGAGCAATATCCATGACGATCTGGAACAGAAACTTGAATTAAAACGACATCTAAATCTAAAATGTGTTGTTGAAAAAGTCTTGGCAGTTCACTTAAAAAAACAGGAGTGTAAGAACCATTACCAGCTTTTAAAGTATGTCTTACATTTTTTCCAATAAAAAAAGAGTTAACGTGAAAGCTGTCTTTTAACTTAGGATCTGCATAAGGTGCCTCTCCTTCGGTATGCAAATGACATACTTCTACATTTCGTAACTCTTCATGCCTTGCAGACAATGCTTTCACAAGTGCCTGAGGAGCTGCTGCAGCTGCCTGAATATATACACGATCATTAGATTTTACAACTTTTAAAGCTTCTTCTGCGGTAACGGTTTTATACATGGCTGTTCAATTTTATATTGCAAACATATAATAGAAAGTTTATTTAGAAACTGTCATTTATCATGTTTTAAAAATATTTTAAAATTGTTATAATTACCTATCTTTGCCGCTCAATATTTTGAATCATGATTATAGTAAAAACGGCAGAAGAAATTGAATTAATGCGTCAAAGTGCGCTCATCGTATCTAAAACTTTAGGTATGTTGGCTAAAGAAGTTAAAGAAGGGGTTACCACCAACCACTTAGATGCAATTGCAGAAGAGTTTATTAGAGACCATGGTGCTTTGCCTGGCTTTAAAGGCCTTTACGACTGCCCTTCTACATTATTATGTAGTGTTAACGAAGCTGTAGTTCATGGTTTACCAACAGATATACCACTAAAAGATGGAGATATTGTATCTATAGATTGTGGCTCTTTTATGAATGGTTTTTATGGAGACCATGCTTATACTTTTGAAGTTGGCGATGTTGCTGAAGAGACTAAAAAACTCATTCAAATTACCAAAGAATCACTTTATAAAGGTATCGAACAATTAAAAATTGGCAATCGCGTTGGTGATGTAGGTTTTGCAATTCAACAATTTACGGAAGCAGAAGGTTATGGTGTGGTTAGAGAATTAGTTGGACATGGTTTAGGCAGAAAAATGCATGAAGATCCTGAAATGCCAAACTACGGAAAACGTGGTCGTGGTAAAAAGTTTATTGAAGGTATGGTTGTTGCCATTGAACCAATGATAAATTTAGGTACGCATAAAGTCAAACAATTGAGTGATGGTTGGACGATTGTGACTCAAGATGGAAAACCAAGTGTGCATTTTGAACACGATGTTGCTATTGTAGATGGGAAACCAGAAATACTTTCAACTTTTGGATATGTCCATGAAGCTTTAGGAATTACTTCTGATGAAGAAGATGCTTTTAGACAGAAGGCTTTAGAGCTTTAAATAATAATTATTATGAGTATTGAACACATAGAAAAAGAATTAATCGGTTTAAGAGCAGAACTCAATAATCATAAACTATATAGTGCTTTAACTTCTATCGAAGATGTAAAAATTTTTATGGGGCAACACGTGTTTGCCGTTTGGGATTTTATGTCTTTACTAAAAGCGCTTCAAAATCATCTAACAAACACATCAGTTCCTTGGAGTCCTATTCAAAATCCATCGACAGCGCGTTTTATAAATGAAATAGTACTTGGAGAAGAAAGTGATATCAACGAATTAGGTGAACCTAAAAGTCATTATGAAATGTATTTGGATGCGATGCACCAAATTAATGCAAGCACCACACAAATCGAGAATTTTGTATGTCATATTCAAAATGGTTTTTCTATAAAAAACACCGTTAATAAAGTTGAATTAAATACAGAAACTTTAAATTTCATTGACTATACGTTCCAAGTGATTGCAACAGACGAACCTCATAAAATAGCTTCGGCATTTACTTTTGGGCGTGAAGATGTTATTCCTGATATGTTTTTTCAAATTATAAATCAGTCTAAAACCAGTGACAATACCTATAGTAAATTAACTTACTATTTAAAACGTCATATTGAATTAGATGGTGATGAGCATGGTCCTTTGTCATTAAAAATGATTGAAGAGTTATGTGGTAATGATCAACAAAAATGGAATGATGTTTTAGAAGTTGCAAAAGAAGCTTTACAACATAGAATTGCACTTTGGGATGGTATTTATAATTTAATTTCTAGTCAGATAGAAGCGTAAATATTATTTTTATTTTCTGAATTAAGTAACGGTATTGTTTCTTATTATCACCAAATAGTTATTTCTCAGAGATACTTAGAGTTTTCACAGAGATTCACGGAGCGTTTTGAGTATAATTTTGATATTATGGTATACGATAAAATTACGGAAAATATTATTGGAGCAGCTATTGAGGTGCACAAAACACTTGGTCCTGGATTACTAGAATCCGCGTATCAAGAATGCTTATTTTATGAATTAAAAGCCTTAGGATATTCTGTTCAAAAAGAAGTTTCAAGACCTATCATTTATAAAGATATCATTTTAGACCACGGTTATAGAATTGATATATTATTAGAAAACAAAATAGTTATTGAGCTCAAAACAGTTGAAAAATTCACAGATGTTCATACAGCTCAAATACTGACTTACATGAAATTAGGAGATTATCCTATTGGACTATTATTCAATTTCAATACTAAACTTTTAAAAAACGGTATAAAACGATTCATAAACACATCTGAGTAAGCACTCCGTGAACCTCTGTGTCTCTCCGTGAATCTCTGCGTAACAATGAAAAAACTCTTCAAAATAATATTAAACACCATCCCAAGACCTTTACTCATAAGGTTAAGCTATGTAGCACGGCCTATTTTAGCTTTCTTTTTAAAAGGCAACACCTATACAGATCCTATTGATGGTAAAAGTTTCAAAACCTTTTTACCTTATGGCTACGGAAACCAACGCAACAATGTACTTTCGCCTTCAACTTTAAGCTTAGAACGTCACCGCTTATTATGGTTGTATCTTAATAATGAAACGGATTTCTTTTCACGAGATACTGAATCAAGTTCAGCATTAAGCGTTCTCCACTTTGCACCAGAACAATGTTTTTTAAAACGTTTTAGAAGTCTTAAAAACTTAAAATATACCACAACAGATTTACTATCACCTATCGCAGATGTCAAAGCCGATATTTGCGACCTTCCTTTTGAAGATAACAGTTATGATGTGATTTTATGTAATCATGTATTAGAACATATTCCTGACGACACAAAGGCGATGCAAGAATTATATAGAGTGATGAAACCTGGTGGTTATGGTATTTTTCAAATTCCTCAAGATTTAAATCGGGCTAAAACTTTTGAAGATGATACGATAACAGATAAGGCTGAACGCGCTAAAATATTTGGACAATACGATCATGTACGTGTTTATGGTCGTGATTATTTTGATAAGCTACGTTCTATAGGTTTTAAAGTTGAAGAAGTCGATTATACAGCTTCACTTTCTGATGAGGATATTGAAAAATACTGTTTAGCTAAAGGCGAAATTATTCCTGTAGTTTACAAATAAAACCATTACTAAAATGACGCAACACATTATAATCGCTACAGGTGCACTTTTCGGAATGTTAGCTGTAATTTTTGGTGCTTTTGGAGCTCATGCCTTAAAGAAAATTTTAACTACAGAGCAATTGCATAGTTTTGAAGTTGGTGTAAGATATCAAATGTACCACGCCATTGTTTTATTAGCTTTAGGACTTAGCGCCACCAACGTCACTACAGCAACGTACTGGTGTTTTACAATCGGTATTATACTCTTCTCTTTTAGTATTTACGGTTTGGTTTTATCGGACGCTAAAGGCAAAAAACTTCGGTTTTTAGGACCAATTACACCCATAGGTGGTTTACTTTTAGTTGCGGGCTGGTTGTTGGTATTGGTAAATACCTTATAACTACAGAACAATTGTATTAAAATAATTTCTGCTATATACTATACTTCTATCTGTTAACAGCCCAATACATCATTTATAATCTTCAGTACTATTATAGCATTCTTTTTCTTTGAGATTTTCAGAACAGAATGTTGAACTTAAGCATAATTGTTATACGTAAAATCAAGCTTCTATTGTGGAAAGTCATTTAACGATAAAGTCTCAAACTCTTTAGCTTCATTCTCAAAAATAATAAACACTTTTAATTCCGGGTGTCGCTCTGTAAATGCCTTTACTTTATCAATTCCCATGGCCTGAAATGCGGTAGCATAAGCATCGGCGGTCATACAATCTTCGGCTAATACAGAGACGCTTAAAATATTAGTTTTAGAAGGATATCCTGTTTTTGTATCTATGATATGTGCATAGCGATTACCGTTTTCATCTATTTTAAACTTACGATACGTTCCCGAAGTTGCCATGGCTTCTTCTTCTAAAGCAATGATTTTTGAATAGGTTTGTTCTTCATTAAAATTAGGATCATCAACACCTACTCTCCAAGGTGATTTTTTATCAAGGTTAAGACCTCTTACGCGTATTTCTCCTCCAATTTCAACCAGATAGTCGGTAACATTCTTACTTTCTAAAAATTCTCCAATAACATCGACTCCATACCCTTTTGCAATAGCATTAAAATCTATAAATGAATTAGAGTTTTTTATTAGTTTATTGTTTTTTAATCCCACTCTATTATAACCAACAGACTTCATTAAACTATCTATAGTCGTGCTATCTATATTAATTATTTTACCTTCTGGTCCAAAATCCCAAGCATTAACCACAGCTCCAATTGTAGGATCAAAAGCACCTTCGGTTGCTCTGTAAATTTTCTTTGCATTGTTAAAAACACGCGTAAAATGTTCATCTACTTCAATGATTTCTCCGTTATTAATTCGAGATATTTTTGAATCTGGAATATAGGTAGACATCGACTCATTAATTACAGCAAAAAGGCTATCAAACTGCGTTTTATAATTTGAATTATCTGTTGTATAATATTGAATATTATAGGCTGTACCAAATACAGGTCCGCTAATTTTAGTGCTTTTAGGCTCTTGATTACAAGAAGAAAGAATGACAATTAGAAATAGGTAAACTATTTTTTTCATAAACATGTAAATTGACTTAGACAGCAATGCCTGATAAAATTGAGACTGTATTAATTCAAATTCATTTCAATAACTTGAATCCCATTATACTCAATAAGGTATTCTTGATTTAAATAAATAGGCAAATCTTCTCCATCAGGATTCCCCAAACCAACTCCTGCATACAAGACTTTAGCATCTTTCTCGTAGGCATGCTTTTTAAAAGTCTCCATCCAAACGACATCATAATTGTTGGGGTTTTCTGGTAAAATCACAGCACGTACAACCACAAAATAATATTGTTTGTTTTTATCCATACAAACAAATTGCGGATGGCGTTTTAACTTGCTATTAATCGCAATAAATTCAAAACCACGCGCTTCTAAATCTTTGCCTACATGATTCATGGCAAGATTATGAACTTCTTGAGGTGTTAAAGGTTTACTCATAACAACAAAGATACAAAGTTGCTTATAAAACCATAATATCTTTCACTAAAGAAAAAATTCATGATGACATTTTTCAATAATATCGATATAGAAGTATACCACAAAAAACTAATCTATTTAAACACACATATTATGAAAGCGTCATACCTTTTTTACATCTTAGTAACTGCTGTACTTTTCTTCTCTTGTGATGGAAAACAAACAAATGAAAATGCAGAATTTAATTTTAAATCTGAAAATTATTCTGAGAACAACAATCAACAACAAAAATCTATTAGCAACAGACTAAAACCTCATAAAATTATGAGTCCGCAATTTGGAATGCCATTTGGTATTATACCTATTCCTCAGTCTTGGAATAAAAAAGATCAAAACCCAGAAAACATACTTTTTGAAAGTGCCAATGGTGTAAAAGTATATAATGAACAATATATATCATTTAGATATTATAATGATCCACAGAAAAATCAATTCGCTCAGCAAAATGGATCTAAGGTTCAGCCTTTAAAACCTTTAGAGCGTCTTATAAACGAAGACTTTATACCAAATTTAAAAAAGAAAGGCATCACTTTGGTTAAACAATATCCTTTACCACAATTAGCACAATCTGATAAGCGTATTGATAGCTATATGTTTAAAGCAACACCCGAGAACAAACAATACCAATGTATGGTCACAGAATGGAAAGATGATAAAGGGAATTTATCTATTGGTATTATACGTTATTTTGTAACACAGTATACAAGTATTGGAGGTATAGATTGGGGTTATACAATTAATACAATGGAAGCACCTCAAAACGTTTATCATAAAGCAAAGCAAGATATTATATATGCTCTGGTTAACTTACAAATTAATCCGCAGTGGGTAAAAACAAACAATGAATACTATTCTAAAATGTCAGAACGAAGTAATGCTGGACACCGAGCAAGGATGGCTGCTATTGAAGCTACTGGTAGAGCAATTAGACAAAATGCAAAAGCATATAGCGATATGGCAGACAGTAGTCATGAAAGCTGGAAAAGAAGAAGTGCAATGTCCGATCGAGGACACGCAGCTACTATAGATGGCATTTGGGAACGTAGAAATATGACTGATGAGTCAGGAAACATTTATAAAATTGATGGTTACGACAACAATGTTTGGATAAATGGCAACAACGAATATATTGGAGATGACAATCCTAATCACAATCCAAACATTAATACCGATACCAATAGCCAAAACTGGGAACGATTACAAAACTTAAACAAAAGCGACGACTAACCACTATAAATGAGAACTTTAACCAAAATGGTTGTAATCATCACATCTTTCATATATATTTATATTGTATATGCAAAAAGTCGATTTAACAACCAACCAAAAATCACTCAAACTGCCACTTGTTGAAGCTTTAAAAGCGAACGACCAATTGGCTTTAAAATCCTTGTACACCTTAAATTACCCAAAAATTGAGGCTTATATTTTAAAAAATAGTGGGACCAAAGATCAGGCTAAAGATATTTTTCAAGATGCTTTTATAACTGTTTGGAAGAATTTAAAGGATGATAAATTTAAAGCGCAAAACGACAGCTCCATACATGGCTATTTGTATACTATTTCTAAAAACAAATGGTTAGACTATTTACGTTCTAAACATCATAAGAAAACCATAGTCGCTTCAAAAATGAATCATTTTGAAGCTGCAGATACAAATTGTTCTAAAAATGATGATGACATTTTAAAAGAGAAACGATTAGAAGATGTAATGCTAGCATTTAAGAATTTAGGTGAAGCATGCAAAAGCTTACTTCGTAAGTTTTATTTCGAAAAAAAATCAATGAAATTAATCGCTGAAGAGTTAGCATTAGACTCAGCTTCAACTCGAAATAAAAAATATAGATGCATGCAAAAACTAAAAGAAATAGCCCTAAAAAACAATAATTAATAGCAATGGACCTAAGTCATATAACACAAGAAGAATTTGAAAAGATTGAAGCCTATCTTAACAATCAACTCTCGAGTGCCGAATTGGTTGCATTTGAAAAATCTTTAAAAACAGATACCGATTTTAAAACTAAAGTAAACGATATAAAAACCGTTTTACTAGGTATTGAAACACAAGCTTTAAAAGAACAATTAAATGTTTTTCATGATGAGATTGCAAAAACTCCAAGCAATACTCAAGCCAAAAACACCAAAGTACATACTATAAATTGGAAACGCCTTTTAGTGGCAGCTGCTCTTATTATTGCTGCTGGTAGCATTTGGATTTTAAAAGACAATTCTAATGAGCATTTGTATGCCAAGTATTTTTCACCAGACCCAGGATTACCAACAATGATGAGTAGCACTGATAACTACGCATTTTATGATGCTATGGTAAATTACAAACAAGGTGATTATAAAACTGCCATTACTAAATGGGAAACATTGCAAAAAACAAAGCCAAACAATGATACTCTAAGTTACTTTATTGGAGTGGCATATTTGGCAAATAAGAATGAGAAAATTGCAATTCCTTTGTTAGAAAAGGTTTCAAAAAACCCTGAATTTGCACTAGTAAATGATGCTTATTATTATTTGGGATTGGCTTATTTAAAAGCCGAAAACATAAAAAAAGCAAAAGCTAGTTTACAAAACTCAACTATTGATAATAGTAAAGCCCTTTTATCTGAGCTAAACGATTAACCTATTTTTTTATTAACTTATTGATTATGAAACGATTTTACAATTGTGCTAGACAAGTTATGCTCTTTAGTTCCCTATTAGGTGTAATGCAAATTGGTTTTGCGCAAAAAAACACTTCAATAAATACAAAACTAATTGATTCGCTACTATCAATAAAAGACTATAAAAAGGCCCATGTTACTTTAAATGCTCAAATAAACTATTTAAAAAACACAAAACAATACGATTCACTTTACCACTACCCTCTTTACATAGGACAGTTAGCTTTTGCAAAACAAGACGCTATAGAAGCAGCAAAAAAAGCTCAAAAATTTGTTGATCATTTAGCGACACTAACCTCAAATAAAAGAACATTATTCAAAGCTTACTTAAGCATGGATCAACTTTACCTGCATTTAGCTAATGATGCTAAATGTTTAGAAGCGTCTAAAAAAGCTTTGGAATACGCAAAATCCGTTACAGACATCAAACAAAAAGAATTAGGTGAAATAAACTATATCATTGGTAGTAATTATTATGCTTTATACGATTTGAGTAATGCTTCAGTGTATTTTAAAGAATCGGCTTTGGCTTACGAAAAATCTAAAGACGTTAAAAAATATAAACTATCAGATTCTTATAATGGCATTGCAGTTTCCATGTGGACCTTGAATAAATTAGATAGTGCCGAAATATATTTTAATAAAGCTATAAAAACAGCCGAAGAAAGCGACCTTAAAGACTATGATAAATTGTATTACGTAAGTGCTTTTAAATTTAACCTTGCACTAGTACAAGATGATTCAGGAAATGTTAGTGATGCTATTAAAACAAAAAAAGAGATTATTAAAGACTTTCAAATGATCATTACTAATTCTAAGGATGAAGAATTAGTTACAAAAGCAGAACAACTACTGGCCTCTGCCTTTTCAAATTTGGCCGCTTTTTATAATGATATAGGTTTTATTACTAAAGCTTACGACATGCTTAAATATGCTTATGAAAAAAAGCAATTGGTATATGAACCTACTAATCCTAGATTGGTTACCAATATAAGTCAAATAGCTACTGCCGAAATTGAACTCAGAGATTTAGACAAAGGCATAGAAACCGTTAACAAAGGATTAAAAAAACTCAAAAGCTTTTCTAGCGACTATCATGCTGTAGAAGCAGAACTCTTACAATTAAAAGCGAGAGCTTATGCCGAAAAAGGAGATGCTATAACCGCAACTAAAATATACGAAGAAAGTGAAGCGCTTTACAATAAAGCTTATCCTACTGAATACAGTAGAGCATACCTTATACTATTACGAGATTATGCCTTATTTCTAGCGGCAAATAATCAAAAAGAAAAAGCTATTGCAATGGCGCTTAAATCATACAATTATACTTTTAAAAATGGTGGCGATAACAACTTTCCATTACTAAAGGAAATTGTTACACTATCAAACGTATATTTTGATGTCGGCGATTATAAAATGGCATACGAATGGGCAGAAAAAGGAAACACTTATCTTAAAAATAAAATCAAAACAGCATCATCTGCTATGGATTCGCTTCAAATCGAATTCAAAAAACCTTCAATATTACTACTAGAAGCCAAATCTATTTATCATTTATCAGAAGAAAAGAATGAAAAATTCCTTCTTCAATTAACCAATACGCTTAACCAAGCTATTACTATTTTAGAAAAACGAAAAGCTACTATTTTTAATTCCGAAGATATTTACGCATTACTATCTGAAAGTAAAATCATTTCAAATTTCTCCAAAAAACTTTATTTAGAGCTTTACGAATTAACCAAAAAACCTAAATACCTCAACAATATTATAGAATTACATGAAGCTAATATTTATAACAATATTAGAACACGTTTAAATTTAAAACACGACGTTAATTTTGCCAATATCCCTCAATCTATTTTTAAACGTGAGAAGAAATTAAAAACATCATTATCTGAAAGTCTATCAGAAAACAATGCAAAAATTGATTCCTTTTTTAAAGCTGAAAAATCTTGGGAAATATTTTTGGACAAACTCAAAACAACCTATCCAGAATATTATCAAATGCGTTATGCTAAAATTGAAGCAGATCTTGATAATCTACAATCTAAAATACCAAAGCAAACTACAGTCGTCCGCTATTTAAAGATTAATAATATGCTACATGCATTTGTTGCCTCTGAAACGGAAATCCACTTAACAAAATTAGAGAGTAAAAATATATCAACACAGATTACGTCTTTAAATAGCAAAACAACGCAACAACTCTCAGAAATAGACACTACCCTTTACCAATTATACAATGCACTATGGAAGCCTTTAGAAGATCTCATAAAAAGTAAAAATGTGATTATCATTCCCGATGGAGAACTTTTCAACCTTAGCTTTGAAATGCTAACTCCAAACAAGATTAATTCTTTTAAAGACTTAGCTACAAATTGCTTACTAGCAAAACACAGCATATCGTACAATTATAGCCTCTTACTATTAGACAAACAGAGAAACACAATAGATTACACTAATGATTTCATAGCCTTTGCTCCAGAGTTTAATGATGAAATGAAAGAAGCCTATAAAATTAAAATAACAGATTCAATAGCTTTTGACAAGACTTATCTAACACTTTTATCACAACCTTTTACTGCTGAAATAGCAAAAAAACATTCAAAATTATTTAATGGCACTTCTTTTTTAAATGAAAATGCCTCAAAGCAAATATTCACTAAACAGGCAAAAGAGCATAAAATAATTCATATTGGAACTCATGCCGAGTCTAATAATGTATCACCAGAACTATCGCGACTTATCTTTGCTAAAAACGTTACAGATGAAGATAATTCGCTATATAGTTATGAAATTTACAATCAAAATCTAGCTTCTAATTTAGCGATACTAACAGCTTGCGAAACAGGAAAACCAACCTATCAAGCAGGAGAAGGTATGATTTCTCTAGCACATGCCTTTAATTATGCTGGTAGCGAAAGCATTTTAACCAGCCTTTGGAAAATTGACGAACAATCTAGTGCTATAATTATTGAAAATTTTTACGGCTATCTAAAAAAAGGCTTACCAAAAGATGAAGCTTTACAAAAAGCGAAATTAGATTATATAGGAATGGCAAAAGGCAGAACAATTTCTCCACAATATTGGGCAGGCCTAGTGCTTATTGGTGATACAAGTCCTATTGACTTAAAATCTAGTTCTAATTTAATATTTTGGTTACTAATTACCCTAACATTAGCCATTCTAATAGCTGTAATTTTAAAAAAAAAGAAGACTTAAATAAATAGAAAAAAACAAGAAAAGGGCATATCACTTTAGCTCATATTTTCAAATATTTTACAACTGATTAAATTGAATCAACCTTAAATAGTGATAGGAACACAAATTTTGTTTTTAGTGTTTTTTTATGATGACATTTTGTGTAATAAACGATGTACAAGTAAATAATCAATAAAAATAAAGTATATGAAAAATTATGTCTATTTATTTGTACTTGCCTTTCTTTTAATCAGCTGATCCTCTGAAGAAGACAGTAATACCCCAAATAACATTGAGCCAGGACCTTTCTCAGTTACAATATAACTGAGTCTAAAAATTAAGTTTTCCTATATTGTGTTAGTCTTCAAATAAAGGAAAACTTAATTCTATTTAAATCGTACAAATTTAGAATTCCCAAATGTATAATTTGAAACCGAAATCACAGTATCATCTTCTAATTGATACCATGGAGATAGCGTTGAATCTTCCAAATTTTTAACCAAATGTACACTTTGCGCTGGTGTATTACCTTGAAACAATAAGAATAACTTTTCACCACTTTCATTTATAACCTCATCTGCAATCATAACAATATGACCAGGTGAACCTCCTTTAATAAGCATATCACCAATTTTTAAATCTTTGGCTGCAACAGCTTCCAACTCATTATAAAGTGATAAGGTTCCTGAATACATATAAATTAAATTCAAGTATTTATAGAAGTTGTCTTTTGATGTATTAACCCTTGCCGTTTTATGAAATGAGACTTTATTACCATTAATTTTAGGCCTATACCCTTCTGCATATTTGGTCCAAGAACAATAATGGCCTGAGGTAAAATTAAAACCTATTTCATCTTTTCTGTTGTTATCCCAAAGGTATTCGCTTCTAATTCTAATTAAAGCATCGGCACATTGTTGCAATCCGTTTTTAGGCACAGGAACTTCTAAAATTCCGATATGACCTCCTTGCCAAAAATAATGGGTATCATCGTAGTTGATAATTTTACTTCCAAACGGTTTTAGTTTGTAGTTTCTAAGATAGTCTTGAAAACTTCCTTTTTTATAAGTTACACGTTTATAGCCTTCAGGTAAATTTACTCGCGAAGCAATGGTTAAACTATCTCTATTAACAAGGCTTGGAGTTTCGATACTAGATGTAACTATAGTAACCGCTTTTTTTACAGGTTGAAACTGAAAGGCTAAAACAGCAAGCGATGCCAATACAAAAAGGATGAGTATAACTTTCTTCATACCTAACCTAACGCAAAAGTTATGACTTTTGGTGTGTTGAACTTTGCATTACAACTCAACAATTGGAAAGAAGCCAATGCAGAACTTTAGAAGAAGAAGAAGAAGAAGAACAACAACAACAAAAATCGCAAGACCTCATAAACGTATTACAAACTGATTATGACATTAAAAAATAACAAAAATTTCAGATGACTTGAAATCACATTAAAAAGAATATATTATAACAAATATGCTATCTCATAAGCTGAAAACAGCAATAGCTAATCCTAATGAAATTCCTATCTTGCTTGCAAATCAACTAAATGAAAAACAAAAATGTTTTTAAACTCGCTTTCCTTATTGCAATCGGTCTTTCGAGCTGTAAAAACAAAAATCCATTACCAGACCCTTTAGAAGCGGGTTGGAAAGGCAATGCTGTCTGCGAGGTGTTAGAAGATAATAAAGAACTTAGAGTCCTTAAATGCACGTTTGAACCCGGTGTAGGACATGAAAAACACTATCACAATCCACATGTTGGTTATACCTTAATAGGAGGTAAATTTAGAATTACAGATCATACAGGGACTCGAGAAGTAAATGTTCCAACGGGTTATACATTCAGTAAAGATTCTATAACCTCACATGAGGTTTTAAACATTGGAGAAACAACCTCTGTTTATTTGATAATGGAATATAAATAAAAGCTTCTAACGAATAGAAATCATTACGTTTTCAAAGTCATTTCATTTTTTTGTATCTTTTTATTTTAAAACAAAAAATCATTGCGCTATGAAAACCTCAGTTCGTTTTGACAATGCAATTAATAAATTATATCTAGCATTTCATAATAAGACTTTAAATCCTGACGATTTTAAGCAATGTGCAGTTGGTAATATTCTAGATAACAAAGATAGCTGGAAACATTTAACAGACATCCATGGTTCAACCAAATTGAATTACGTAGGCTTAGTGCATCAAAATTTAGGTCGACGATTTAATGGCTATTTAGCTATTGAATTATTACAAATTGAAAATGCTTTCCTTATGGGATGTGGATATAATTTATCTGAGCAAAAGCGTTTATACAGACCTCGTTACATCAACGAAACTATTTTATTTAATGGTTTATGCAATGTTGTTACCGAACTATGTAGATTAGATAAGATAAATGATGTTATGGATTGTTCAGTGTTATTTAATTATAACAGTGATAAGCTCAATACGGAATTGGTATAAACATAACATTATAAAAATAAAGAAAGCCAACTCAAAATGAGTTGGCTTTTTTTATATGATAATAACTTTAGATTAACCTCCAAAGTCATCAAATCTAATATGCTCATCAGGGATTCCAAAATCCTCTCCCATTTTCTGAACCGCTTGGTTCATTAATGGTGGTCCACAGAAATATAATTCAATATCTTCTGGTGCTTCATGATGATTTAAGTAGTTTTCTATTACACAATTATGAATGAAACCTACAAATCCGTCACCTTCTTCGTCATTAATATCTTTTTTAACTTTCCAATTATCACTTTCTAATGGCTCTGATAATGCTAAATAGAACTTAAAGTTTGGAAAATCTTTTTCTAATGCTCTAAAATAATGGATATAGAATAGTTCTGCTTTAGAACGTCCTCCGTACCAATATGTTACTTTACGACCTGTTTTTAATGTTCTAAATAATTGGTATAAGTGTGATCGCATTGGTGCCATACCTGCACCACCACCAACGTATAACATTTCTGAATCTGACTCGTTGATAAAGAACTCACCATAAGGTCCAGAGATTGTTACTTTATCACCAACTTTTTGATTAAAGATATAAGATGAAGCAACACCAGGATTTACATCCATCCAGCCGCCTTTTGCACGATCGAAAGGAGGAGTTGCAACACGAACGTTAAGCATAATTCTTCTTCCTTCTGCAGGGTAAGAAGCCATAGAATAAGCACGTTCAACTAGCTCTTCGTTTTTCATTACTAAAGGCCATAAACCAAACTTTTCCCAATCTGCTTTAAACTTATCTGGTTCACCTGGATGATCTTCTGGGTGTGCAGTAATATCCATATCTGCATACTTAACTTCACATTCAGGGATTTCAATTTGAATATATCCACCAGCTTTGTAATTCATATCCTCAGGAATCTCAACTACAAACTCCTTAATGAATGTTGCAACATTATAGTTTGAAACTACTGTTGCTTCCCATTTCTTGATACCAAATACTTCTTCAGGAATCGTAATTTCCATATCCTGCTTTACTTTTACTTGGCAAGATAAACGCGCTCCATGAGCTAATTCTTTTCTAGAAAAGTGAGGAGTTTCTGTTGGTAATGCTTCACCACCACCAGATAAAACATGACACTCACACTGAATACAAGTTCCACCTCCACCACAAGCAGATGGTAAAAATATTTTTTCAGCACCTAAAGTACTTAACAAAGTACCTCCCGAACTCACTTCTATTTCACGTTCACCATTAATCAAAATCTTTACAGGTCCTGAAGGTGATAACTTTTGTTTTACAAATAATAATAGTGCTACTAACAATAGAGTTACCAATAAAAAGGCAGCTACTGTTGCGACTATAGTTCCGATTGTACTTGCGGCTAATATCATCATACTAATCAATTACTCGTTTGTATTTTCAGCTACATTTAAGTCAGACTTAAGTTGAGCTTCTTTATTAATATCTTCTTTTATTACTTCAATTGCAGCAGACTTATCTTCTGCAGGTGCTTCTTCATCGCCTCCTGTTAACATACCACCAAAACTCATAAATCCAATGGCCATTAAACCTGTTATAATAAATGTAATACCTAAACCTCTTAAAGCTGGTGGTACATTACTATATCTAATTTTTTCTCTAATAGCTGCTATTGCTAAAATTGCTAAGAACCATCCAATACCAGAACCAATACCATAATTTAAGGCTAAGCCTAAGGTTGCTATTTCTCTAGATTGCATAAATAATGAACCACCTAAAATGGCACAGTTTACAGCAATTAAAGGTAAAAATATACCTAACGAGTTATATAATGATGGCGAAAATTTTTCTACTATGATTTCAACTAATTGTACCATAGTAGCAATTGTTGCAATAAACATAATAAAAGATAAGAAGCTTAAATCGTAGCTCGCATATTCTTCACCTAACCAAGATAATGCACCAGGTTGTAATAAATACTGATCTAACAACCAGTTTAATGGTACTGTAATAGCTAATACAAATATTACAGCAGCACCAAGACCAACAGCTGTTGACACCTTTTTAGATACAGCTAAGTAAGAACACATTCCTAAGAATGTTGCAAATACCATGTTATCTATAAATATCGATTTGAAAAATAATTCTATATGTTCCATATTTTTAAGTCTTCAGTTTGCAGTTTTAAATCCTTAGTCTAGACATTTACTGCAGACTATTTTTAGTCTTCTATTAATGCTTTGTTTCTACTACGTTGTATCCAAATAATAATTCCTACAACTATTAATGCCATTGGAGATAATAACATAAAACCGTTATTTTCATAACCAATTGCATACAATCCTGTTTTTTCGATTGGATCACCTAAAACTTTAAATCCTAATAAGGTTCCAGACCCTAAAAGTTCTCTAAAGAATCCTACGATTATAAGTATTAAACCATAACCTGCAGCATTACCTATACCGTCTAAAAATGACCTCCATGGACCATTTCCTAAAGCAAACGCTTCAAAACGTCCCATGATAATACAGTTTGTAATAATTAATCCAACAAAAACTGAAAGTGTTTTACTTAGTTCATAAGCATAAGCCTTTAAAACTTGATCCACTATAATTACTAAAGCTGCAACAACAACAAGTTGTACAATAATTCTAATTTTTGAAGGAATAATATTTCTCATTAAAGAAATGACTACGTTTCCTATTCCTAAAACAAATAATACAGAAACGGCCATTACAATAGAAGCTTTAAGCTCGGCTGTAATTGCTAAAGCAGAACAGATACCAAGTACTTGGATTGTAATTGGGTTATTATCTGCTAATGGATCTAATATTAAATTGGCGTCTTTTTTTGATAAAAGTCCCATAAATTATTTTTTTAAAGTTTTAAAATAAGGCCAGTAAAGCTTCAAATCTTTTTTGATCATTGCTGTAACACCATCACCAGTAATTGTAGCACCTGCAATAGCATCAACCTCGTTATCTGTTTTATCTAAATTTTTAGGATCGGCATTACCTTTCGCGACTGTAATTCCTTTAAAATTACCTGAAGCATCTAATAAATGTTCTCCAATAAAGTCATCCATAAAGAAACGTTGCTTAATATTTGCTCCTAAACCAGGTGTTTCACCTTTATGATCAAAATAAGCTCCTTGAACAACCATGTTTTCATCCATTGCGACATAAGCCCAAATAGCATCCCAAAGTCCTTTACCTCTTATTGGTGCGATATAAAATGTTTTACCATCTTTTTCGCCTATGAATAAAGGTAATCTTCTTGCCTCACCAGATTTTGCTTTGGTTTGTTCCTTTTTTACATCAATTAAATACGCTTGGTCATTTTCTGATGCAATTCCATTTTCAATTACTAATTGTTTTTTAATGTATTTTGAAAACTCACCAGCAACTTTATCTGTTGAAATAAAATTAGCACTACCTTCATCATTATCATTAACTCCCATAGCATACAGAATATTCTGCTGCTTTTCCATACGTTCATTTTCTGCGATTGTAGGTTTTAAAGAAGCTGCTGTAAATGCTAATAAAGAACCTACCACTAATACCATTGCTATGGCAAAAATTATAGTATATGAATTTTTATCTGTTCTATTTTCCATCGTTATGCAACTTTAGCTTTTAAACGTTTCATTCTTTTCTTTACATTTCCTTGAACCACATAATGGTCAATTGTTGGTGCAAACACATTCATTAATAGAATTGCTAACATAACACCTTCTGGATATGCTGGGTTGAATACACGTATCATAATAGAAATAAATCCTACTAAGAAACCATATATCCATTTTCCTTTTGTTGTTTGTGATGCCGTAACAGGATCGGTTGCCATAAATACAGTACCAAAAGCAAAACCACCAATAAGTAAGTGATGCCAAAATTCTGTACTCATTAAGCCGTAGAATTTACTAGACTCTGTAATCCAACCTGAGCTTACAACTCCGTTGAAGATTAAACCCATTACTAATGCACCTATTACAGATGATAACATAATTCTCCAACTTCCAATTTTAGTAAAGATTAAGAATAATGCACCTAATAATATTAATAGTGTCGATGTTTCACCTACTGAACCAGGTATTAATCCGTAAAACATGTCCATGACATCATAAGCGACAGATTTTCCTTGTGCTAAACTACCTAAGATTGTTTCACCAGAAATAGCATCTACGTTTTGTCCAGCTGCAATTAATTGATCTTGTTCTACAGCTCCGTGTACCCATACTTTATCTCCTGACATCCATGTTGGATATGCGAAGAATAAGAATGCACGAATGGTTAATGCAGGATTCAGAATATTCATTCCTGTTCCACCAAAAACTTCTTTACCTATAACAACACCAAAGGCAACTGCTACAGCTAACATCCAAAGAGGAGTATCAATTGGTACAATTAATGGGACTAACATACCCGTAACCAAATACCCTTCTTCAACTTCGTGATTATTTTTAATAGCGAATAAAATCTCTATTGCTAAACCTACTACGTAAGAAACAATTACTAATGGAATTACTTTCCAAAAACCAACTAAGAAGTTATCTAAAGTCCAAAACTCTGAACTTAAAAAACCACCTGTTGCTTGTTGAATTTCTCCAAAAGCTAAGTAATGCTGGTATCCAGCATTAAACATACCAAATATTAAACAAGGAACCATTGCCATAATAACAGTGTTCATTGTTCTTTTTAAATCATCGGCTGCTTTAATATGAGTTCCGTTATGAGTGGTCTCATTAGGCAAGAATAAGAATGTATGTATTGCCGAAAATGCTGGCAACCATTTTTTATCTTTATTCTTCTCTCTAAAATTATGTAAATTTTGTTTTAAACCCATTATCCTATCTCTTTTAGCATTAAGTCTAATCCTTCTCTTATAATTTTTTGGTGTGGTTGTTTTGACACACACACAAATTCTGTTAAGGCAAAATCTTCAGGGGCAACTTCGTACATTCCTAAAGCTTCCATTTCATCTAAATCTTGATACATACAAGCCTTTAAAATCTGCATTGGGTAAATGTCTAAAGGAAATACTTCTTCGTATGATCCTGTTACAACAAATGCTCTATGCTCACCGTTTGTATTGGTATTTAAATCGTATTTTTTCTTAGGGTTTAACCACGAAAAAGTTAACGCTCTTGATGTAGAAATTTTATTAAAAACGGGCTTATTCCATCCAAATAACTCGTAATCATTCCCTTCTGGTATCACAGTAATTACATTACTATAATAATCTAAATTACCATCTGGCATTACTTGTTTACCAGTTAATACATTTCCAGAAATTATACGGTCGTTACTATCTCTTTCAACACCATTATCATAAACCATAGTCGCAATTTCAGAACCTATTTTAGTTCTAAAATATCTTGGTTTTTTAACTGAAGAACCTGCTAAAGCAACAATACGCTCTGCATTAAACTTACCTGTTAATAATAGTTCTCCTATTATTACTAAGTCTTGCGCATTAACTGTCCAAACCGTTTCTCCTTTATTAATAGGATCTACCTTATTAATTAAAGTACCTACATTACCTGATGGATGCGGCCCAGAAACTTTATGAACTACAACGTTTTGTAAATTTGCTAAAGGTGAATTTGAATTTTTACCTACTGAAATATGAACACTCCCCTCTGTTAGCTTAGATAATGCAGTAACAGCAGCTTGTAATTCAGCCTCTTTCCCTGTTAAAGTATAATCTAAATCTGCTGCCAAAGGTGCACTTGCATAGCCAGAAATAAAAATAGCTTTTGGTGTGCTATCTGCTTTTGCAACAACATCATAAGGACGTTGTTTTATAAAAGCCCAGCAACCTGAAGCTAACAAATGAGCTTTAGTTTTTTCAGCATCAGAAGCTAGATCAAATTTACCATGATCAACATAAGTTTGCTCTTTGTCTGCTGTAATTTTAATAGCGTCTATACGACGTCTTGGTCCACGTTGCACCTCTGTAATCTCACCAGACACAGGTGAAACGAATTTCATAGCTTCTTCATCCTTATTATAAAACAAAGTCTCACCAGCTTTTACACGTGTGCCTTCTTTTGCTATTAATTTTGGAATAATACTATGGAAGTCTTCAGGTCTAATGGAGTAGAAATTACTAATAATAGCATTTTCTGTTGCTTTCTCGGCTTCACCGATAAGCTTTATGTCCAAGCCTTTTTTTATTTTGATGTCTTTTGACATATCTCTTAAAGATTAGTTATCTAAAAATCCGTGCAAATTTACGAATTAATGCTTAATTATGGAGCAATTTGAAGCAACTTTTTTATTTGTAATCATTATAAATAACATATACGATTTAAGGTATAGATTTTGATTATCTTTATACGCTCAGATTTCAAATAAAATGAAAAAACACATTCTTAACCTTTTTGTACTTATACTATTTCCTACAATCCTACTCTCTCAAGTAGCTAAAGAACTCAATCCACCTGATTTTATAAAGACCATTACTTTTAAAAGTAACACCACACAAGGCCAATTGCCCGTTTTAAAACTCGGTGAATCTCTATTACTAGAATTTGATGCTTTAACCGGAGACGAAGAAGACTTTTACTACGTTATAGAGCATTTTAATTTTGACTGGACTCCTTCTGGATTAGTAAAGTCAGAATATCTAAGAGGATTAGACAACCAAAGGATTTTAAGTTACGAAAACTCATTTAACACCTATCAGATATACTCTCATTACAACTTAGCAATACCAAACTCACAGACACGTGCGTTATTAAAAAGTGGTAATTATATGATTTCAATCTATGATGATTACGATGAATTAATGTTCAGCAGAAAATTTATGGTTTATGAAAGTATAGCCAATGTTGGCGTAAAAGTCAAACGTTCTAGAGACGTAAAAGTTATTGCCGAAAAACAATCTGTAGACATGGTTATCACCACTAATGGTCTAAATTTAAATAACCCTTTAGAAACCGTTAAAACATTAGTCATTCAGAATAACAACCTTAATACAGCCATTTCAGATTTAAAGCCACAATACACACTAGGTAACGAACTTATTTATCGCTACGACACCGAATCTGCATTCTTTGGTGGAAATGAATATTTATTTTTTGAAAATAAAGATGTTAGAGCTGCAAACGTTGGCATTCAATATATAGACTTAGAAGATATTTATCACAACTATTTATATACTAATATCTCTAGAAAAAACAGACCATACACCTACAATCCTGATATTAATGGAAACTTTCAAGTCACAGTTATAGATAGAGATAACCCTGATGTTGAAGCAGATTATGTTATGATTCATTTTTCATTATTACACGAAGAATTAAAAGATAAAAACATACATATTTATGGGAATTTCAATTATTTCACCATAGAACCATTAACTCAAATGCTATACAATTCTGAAAGCAAACGCTACGAAGCTACATTATTGCTAAAACAAGGTTTTTATAATTACAAATATGTAGCTGTAGATAAAGAAACTGGCGAATTAGACGAAGGTGCTATTAGTGGAAATTTTTGGGAAACCGAAAACAATTATAAAGTCCTTGTTTACTATAAAGATCTTGGAGCCCGTTACGATAGACTAATAGGCTTTGGCGAAGCTAGCTCAGTAGATATTACAAATTAAAAATAGCATAAAACAAAAAATACTAAGTCATATTTGATGTTTCCTAATTTGAATCAAGTTAATATTATAGAACTGTTAAAAATTACAACCACTCAACCGAATTATAATGCTTCATTCAAAAATTATGTTATTTTAGCATAGAATAATTATTAAATACACATGGTACAACAAGTTACAAGCGGGATTAAAATTTCTGTAGAAACCAATTTTGAAGGCACTTTTTATAAAAACTATAAAGTGCACTTTGCATTTGGCTATAAAGTAACTATTGAAAATCAAAGCAAAGATTCTGTTCAATTAAACTCTAGACATTGGTCAATCTTAGATGCTTTAAATAATGAAGAGATTATAGAAGGAGAAGGAGTCATTGGAAAAAAACCCGTTCTAAAACCAGGTGAATCCCACACATATAACTCTGGATGCCTTTTAACCTCACCCTTTGGTGCCATGCAAGGTCATTATAATATGGTCAATTTTACAAAAGCAAATAAGTTTAAAGTTTATATTCCTTCTTTTAAATTAAGTGCTCCATTTGCCCTTAACTAGACTCCTCTCTTAAAACAAAAGCACTACTAAACATTTATAGTGCCTTAATTTAGCTTCAGATTAAAGCTTATTAACTATAGCTATCTAAGACTCAGCACGTCTTACATTGCGCAATACAATTTGCGCTACGTTTTTACACAAGACAATATTGATGTTTTTTTAAGCTAACCCTTTGAAAGTATAATTCTAAGCTTCACACAACTATAACGTTTCAACGAAATAATTTCTTATAAAAATTGTACCTTTGCACTTTCAAAATTCAAACTAAAAAACAAAATATATTATGGGAAAAGGATTCTTTAATGTACCTGTAGCAGTTAACGAACCTGTTATGGCTTACGCACCTGGTTCAGCAGAACGCAAAGCTGTTGCTGAAGCTTACAAATCTATGTATAACTCAAAGGTTGAAGTTCCTATGTACATAAATGGAAAAGACGTTAAAACTGGGAATACCAGAACAATGTCTCCTCCACACGATCATCAACATATCGTAGGCGAATATCATTTAGCAGAAAAACAACATGTTGAAGAAGCTATTTCAACAGCCTTAGAAGCACGTAAATCATGGTCTCAATTACCATGGGAACAACGTGCTGGTATTTTCTTAAAAGCGGCAGAATTAATCGCTGGTCCTTATAGAGCTAAAATTAATGCTGCAACTATGATTGCACAATCTAAAACCATTCATCAAGCAGAAATTGATGCTGCATGTGAGCTGATTGACTTCTTACGTTTTAATGTTCAGTTTATGACTGACATTTATATGGAACAACCAGAAAGCACAAGCGATGCTTGGAACAGAGTAGAATACAGACCTCTTGAAGGTTTCACCTATGCTGTAACTCCATTTAACTTTACAGCTATTGCAGGTAATTTACCAGCATGTATGGCTTTAATGGGCAATGTTGTCGTTTGGAAACCAAGTAACAACCAAATATATTCTGCAAAAGTAATTATGGACGTCTTTAAGGAAGCTGGTGTTCCTGCTGGTGTTATCAATGTCGTTTTTGGTAATCCAGGAATGATTACAGATACCGTTATGGCTAGTCCAGATTTCTCTGGTTTACATTACACAGGCTCTACTCCAGTATTTCAAAACCTTTGGAAACAAATCGGTAACAATATTGCAAACTATAAAACGTACCCAAGAATTGTTGGAGAAACTGGTGGTAAAGATTTTATTGTAGCTCACAAAACTGCTGTTGCAAAGCAAGTAGCTACTGCAATTTCTCGTGGTGCTTTTGAATTTCAAGGTCAAAAATGTAGTGCAGCATCTAGAGCATACATTCCTAATAATTTATGGGACGATGTTAAGAAGTTTGTAATAGAAGACGTTAAATCTTTTAAACAAGGTTCTCCTGAAGACATGAGTAATTTTGTAACTGCTGTAATTAACGAAGGTTCTTTTGATAAATTAGCAAGATACATTGACGAAGCAAAATCTGCTAGTGATGCAGAAATAATAGTAGGTGGAGGATATGACAAATCTAAAGGTTATTTTATAGAACCTACGGTTATTGTTACCACTAACCCAAAATACGACACGATGTGTACTGAGTTATTTGGCCCAATAATAACCATTTACGTATATGAAGAAGATCAATTTACTGAAACCTTAAAATTAGTTGATGAAACTAGCGAATACGCCTTAACTGGGGCTATTTTAGCAACCTGTCGTTATGCTATAGAAGAAGCTACAAAAGCCTTACAAAATGCAGCTGGTAACTTCTATATTAATGACAAGCCAACTGGAGCAGTTGTTGGTCAACAACCATTTGGTGGCGCAAGAGCATCTGGAACAAACGATAAAGCTGGTAGCGCACAAAACTTAATGCGTTGGGTGTCTCCAAGATTAATAAAAGAAACTTTTGTAACTCCTGTAGATTACAAATATCCTTTCTTAGGCTAAGGCTTTACAATCTTTTAAATACTAAATCCTTAAAAGCGCTTTTGCTTTTAGGGATTTTTTTATGTCTTATAGAAAGTTGATTTAAAAAAAAACCTTGAATCCTAGCTAAACTTTGTATCTTGTACAAACACAATTAATTAGAACATACCATAAGCACCCTCAAAACTTTATGAGCACAAAAACACTAAATGTAAGATTAGCTTTTAAACATTGAGGAACAATAACTCTAAAGCCATGAAAAAAAATCACCTTTTTATCTTGCTCTTTTTACCTTTTTTTCTAACAGCACAAAACACAATTACATCTAGTATAACTCCAAATTTATCTGCTTATGGAGAAACCACAAACTATCCTGGCGAAGGTGAATATGAAATATTCTTAAGTGCAGATAATATTTTAGACAAACCCATTTTTCTTGTTGATGGTTTTGACCCAGGAGACACAAGAGGCATTACTGATTTATATAATTCATTAGACTTTATTGGAACATCCGGAACCCAAAATTTAGCAGATTTAGTTAGAGCTGAAGGTTTTGATGTCATAGTTCTAAATTTCCCAACTTACACAAGAACTGCTGATAACGAAATTATTGATGGAGGAGCTGATTTTATGGAACGTAATGCCATGGTTTTGGTTGAATTAATAGATATGATTAATACCGACAAAGCAGCCAACAATCCTGATCAAAATGTCATTATTGGACCAAGTATGGGAGGTATAATTTCACGTTATGCCTTAAACTACATGGAGGCAAATTCACTAAATGCAGATACAAGACTTTACATTTCTTTTGATTCTCCTCACCATGGAGCAAATGTACCAATTGGCTTACAGCACCAATTAAACTTTTTAGCCTTTAACAACACTAATGCGGCTACAGAAGTACAACCGCTAATTAACGGCTTATTAAAATCGGCTGCAGCCAAACAATTACTAACAGACCACTTAGATGCCCATTTATTAGGAACAGATTTAGTAACCTTTGATCCTGCATTAAAATTACCAACGGCTCACCCGTTTAGAGACATATTTGAAACTTCAATTAATGCATTAACTCCTTCTGGATTTCCTGAAGATGTTCGTAATGTTTCTATAATTAATGGTAGTGGCAATAATACCCCTTACTTTGCAATAGGGAATTCTGGGCCAACTGTTACAAATGATTACTCCGTAATAAACACAAGTATAGCTATGCCTATTGGCACATTTACAGCAGATATTATTATAGCTATAAACTTCACTCCTGCTGCGGGAATTACAAATACGGCAAGTAGTATTTCCATCCAATTATTTAGTATTGAAATTGATGATTCTATTGCAGAAAGCGAAGCGTTTTCATATTCGGATGGTATTGATGCTGCACCAGGAGGCTTATTTGATTTAGGCGGAATAACAGGAACCTTAGGATCTGATGGAGGAATTGGAGGCGACTTTATAAACGCACTTAATATTGATAAGTTTAATTTTGTTCCTTCAGTTAGTGCATTGGCTTTAGAATTTCCTAATAACGAAATTGATTGGCATGCCACAATAGACTTAACAACGTCGCCATTTGCAAACATATATTTACCTGAAGAAAGCGAACCTCATGTTTTGCTAACACAAGAAAATGTAAATTTTGCTTTAGAAGAAATATTAAATCCGCCATTACACATTTCTAACCATGAATTGTTTGCTTTTCAATTAGAGAAAAATCCAGTAAAAAATGAATTAATATTAAAGTCCAACAGCAGTACTAATGCAAATATTAGTATAACAGATTTAACAGGAAAGACTGTATACAACTCCAATTTAAAATTAGATAACAGCACAATAATACCTTTAGATATAGCTTCTGGATTTTATATTCTCAATATAATTGGCGAAAACAATTCAATATTTACTACAAAATTTATAATAAATAAATAGTACCCTAAATACTAGGTATAAATAAAAATAAAAAAAAACCTGAACGCTAAAATTAGTGTTCAGGTTTTTTCTTATAGAAATTCAGCAAAAGAAATTATTCATAAGACTTATCTTCTCCAACATGTGCATGCTGTGAATTTTTAGCCGTGTTATCAGCACCAACAACCATAGCAACAATACTCAAATTTTCCACAACATAATTTGAAGGAAGTGTAATTGTATTTGACCAAATATGCTCAGTTAATTCAGCTGTTACAGGAATTGCATCTCCCAAAAGACTGGATAAAGAGTTTCTTAAGACCTCGTTATGTTCAAAATCTGGGATTATATCTCCCATATTATAAAAAGGACTTGTAGCATCATCATTATAATAATTAAATTGATCACTTATAATACCATCTTCTAGCAAATAAACTACTAATTTATCTCCTTGAACTGAGCCTTCCTCATAAACCACATTGACTTGAACTTGTAACTCGCCTTCTTCAACCTCAGAGTTTATTGCTATTGCTAAATTAGTATCTAAACCAGCCATACTAGTAACAGCACTATTTGGGTGTGGTGTTGCCCAATCTTCAGTTCTATTTAATCTCGCTGCAGGTAAACCATCGACACCAAAAGCATCTTTTAACAGTTGTATTTGTCCAAAATGCATTGGTTCAGGAAAATTGTTATTTGTTTCATGTATAGCAACAACCGTAATATCATTTGTTTCTTCACTTAATGAATAAATTGCACCCGCAACTCTCGGACAAAAGCCACACCATGTACCAGTGTAATCTTCTACAACAACTTTTCTTTTGGGTATGATAACACTAAATGTTTCTGTATTAGTAGTAACTTCTACTCCATCCTGCATATAAACAGCATACACTTCAAAATCTCCTATAGTATCAGAAGAGAATGACGTCCCTTCAATAGGCTCCCCATTTACATAAAACACCAAGTCGGTAATTTCTCCCGCTTCAGAATCACTTGTAATTGTAAAAGGAATCTCTTGATTAATTAATGACGCTTTACGCACCAACTTATCTACAACAATTTGAGTGGTTGGAGTGTTTAAAGGTACATTATCTTCCGTTTTACTACATGCGACACTTACTAAAACAATTAGTAATAAAAAGAACTTTGGCATTTTTTTTGAAATCATAGCAATTATATTGTTTTTTGCTAAAATAATTAATTTTTAGTACATCACTACATTTGAAAATAATTTAACTAATATTGTGAAACACAATTTCAAAATTATTACTATACAAGCTTGTTAAATGTATTACCTCCTTCTGGAATATATTATAACAAACAGCATGTACTAGTTAAAAACGACAAATTATAAATACATGAAAAAACTAATTTTTATTTTTTGCTTAAGTCTATTTAGTCTAAACGCTATGGCTCAAAACGACCTTCCTAGTGTAGACTTAACCTCTATTGACGGTAAAACCATAGTGTTAAAAGATGCCACTAATAAAGATGGCATTACCATTATTTCCCTTTGGGCAACCTGGTGTGTACCTTGCTTAAAAGAATTGGATGCCATTAATGATATCTACGACGAATGGCAAGAAGAAACCAATGTAGAACTTCTAGCTGTATCAGTAGATGATAGTAGAACTGTAAAGCGTGTAAAATCAATGGTAAATGGTAAAGGTTGGGATTACACCGTTTTACTAGATACGAATAATGATTTAAAGCGTGCACTAAATGCTTCAAGTATTCCGCTTACAATTTTAGTTAAAGACAATAAGATTGTTTATAAACATTCTGGCTACAGTCCTGGTGCAGAACTAGAACTGTACGAAAAAATTAAAGAATTTTCTAAATAATAAAACCCAAGACTAACTTACCGCTAACAACCATATTATAATGAAAAAAATAGTTATTCTAGTTACACTATTGTCAAATCTCTACCTTATAAATGCTCAAGAAAATGGTTCATTTTACGGTGGATTAGAATCTAATTCACAATGGCTTCAAACAGATAAAGGCTTAAATTTTGTAGCACCAGAAGACCAATTTAGAGCTAACAATTACGTTTTAATGAATTACAATCTTGGTAAATTTACTGCTGGTGCTCAATACGAATCATACTTACCATCAGGATTACTTGGTTATAGCCCTATCTATGATAATCAAAACGATATAGCAACTTATTATTTTAATTATAAAGACGAAAATTTAGATGTTACCGCAGGCTATTTTTACGAGCAATTTGGTAGTGGATTAATATTGCGTTCATGGGAAGACAGACAATTAGGACTAAATAATGCTATAAAAGGATTGAACATAAAATTTAATGCAACTAAAGACTTAAGCCTTAAAGCTGTTTTTGGAAAACAACGTTATGGTTTTGAAGAATCTGCAGGTACTATTCAAGGTATAGATGCCGATTTAAGTCTAAGCGGAGCTTTAAATATAGAATCTGTAGATATACAACTAGGTGCTAGTTATGTTGGCAGGTATCAAGATACTAATGGAAACGAAGCACTTCCCACTACAGTTGGAGCTTATGGTGGACGTTTAGATTTTATTATCGACAACTTTTATGCTGGTGTTGAAGCCATTGTAAAAGATCCAGATGTTATTGTAAATGAAGAACAGATTTCATCCAACAAACTTTATGATGGAACAGCTTTACAAGTTAACGCAGGCTATGCAAAAAAAGGATTAGGAATAAATGCTACGTTTAGACGTTTAGAAAACTTTAGCTTTTATTCAGACCGCTTTGCCGAAGGTAATATTTACAACCAACAAGTTGTAAACTATGTACCTGGACTTACCAAACAGCAAGATTATTTATTAACAAATCTATACGTTTACAATCCGCAGCCAAGACTAATTATTGAGTCTTTTGACCAACGCTCTGGAGAAGTTGGCACACAATTCGATTTATTTTACTCTTTTAAAAAAGGCACATCTTTAGGCGGAAAATACGGAACAAAGCTAGCGATGAACTTCTCTTATTGGGGAGGATTAGATGCTGAATATAATATTGAAAACCGATGGTACAAAGCCAAATTTATTGGCAAAGGTCACCAATTGTTCAGAGATTTTAATCTTGAAATTAAAAAGAAATGGTCTAAAAACTGGAGTTCTGTTTTAACCTATCAAAATGTAATAGTAGACAAAGCTATTGTTGAAGGAGGTCCACTTGGAAAAAAATCTATCCTTGCAAATATTGGTGTTATTGAAGCTACAAGACGATTTGACAACGGAAAAGCAGCACGTTTTGTAGTACAACACCTATGGAGCGAAGACGATCGTAAAAACTGGGCAGCCGGAGTTGTTGAATATAATTTTTCTACACGTTTAGCACTTTATGTAGCAGACAACTATAATTACGGTGGAGTAGACAAAATACATTATTATAGTGTTGGAGGAAGTTACAGTAAAGGCAATACTAGATTAGGCATTAACTATGGAAGACAACGTGGTGGTCTAATATGTATTGGTGGTGTATGTAGATTTGTACCTTCAAACACAGGACTTAGCGCTAACTTAACCGTTGCTTTTTAATTTTATCCGAGATAATAGTACTTAGACGGTATTTATTTATAAATACCGTTTTTTTTATGTTAATTTTTTGCAAAAATTAGCTATTTAAGTATCTTCAAGCTCTTTTATTCTCAAATATTAACTAATACTTAAAAACATGATTAAAAAAATTACGCTCTTAACTTTGCTTAGTTTTGCTTTCTTGCAATTCACTACAGCACAAACTTACTTCTATGATGATTTTTCATCAGGAAATATGGACAACTGGACATTAACCGACGCTGATGGAGACAACAATGGTTGGTATTCAGCTGATTTAGATGACGGAGTACAAGAAGAACACGCCACATCAGCATCTTGGATTCCTACACCGCCATTAGGAGAAGCATTATTTCCTGATAACTGGATGGTTTCAAAAGCTATTGATTTAACAGGAGCAAGTGGTTCTGTTTTATTACAATGGAAAGCTTATGGACAAGATCAAGCTTGGGCTAACGAAAATTACACAGTTTATGTAGCAACAGCTTCAGATATTGCAACGTTAGGCGCATCTACAACGACTTTCAACGAGATTATTGGAGCTACAGGAGCGTATGTTGAGAGAGATTTAGATGTATCTTCTTTTGCTGGTCAAACTATATATGTAGCTTTTAGACATCACAATACTACTGACCAATTCCGATTAAATATTGATGACGTTTCTGTTAGAACCATTCCTACTCCAACGGACGTGCTCTTACAATCTCTAAGTTTAAACAGATACTCTTTAGTTTCTGTTGACAATCAATTATCAGTTAATGTTAAAAATATAGGTACAAATCCTATTACTTCTTTAGAAATTAACTGGAATGATGGCACTACAGATCATATCTCTACTATCAATACAAACATTGCAGCAAATGCTACAGCAACATTAAACCACCCAATAATGGTTAACTATCCTACTGCTGAAGAAAAAGATATTAATGTTACAATAACAGAAATTAATAATTCTACCAACCCTAGTCCTTTAGTCAATTCAAAAAACACTAAATTTAATACCATGACTCAATCTGGTACAAAGACTGTACTTATAGAGGAATCTACTGGTACTTGGTGTGGATGGTGTCCTAGAGGTACTGTAGGATTAGATTATATGGCTACAACTTATCCAAATACAGTTGTTGCAATAGCTGTTCATAATGCAGATCCAATGACGGTAGCAGAATATGACACTAACTTAGTTAACACTATTGGTTCTGGATGGCCTAACTCTGGTCTTGATAGAAAATTAGTAGGTGTAGATCCAGGACAAGCTTCTTTACAAGAAGGTTATGATATTCAGATTAATGAAATTGTTCCTGTAGATTTATCATCTAGCGCTATTCAATCTGGGAATACTTTAACCATTTCTGCTCAAGCTGTATTTTATACTTCTTTTAGTGCTGCTAATTATAGATTAGGTGTTATCATTACCGAAGATGGTGTTACAGGTACAGGTGGTACTGGTTGGGGATACAACCAAGTAAATTACTACTCTGGAGGATCAGAAGGACCAATGGGTGGCTATGAAAATTTAGCAGATCCTGTTCCTGATACTCAAATGGTTTACAACCATGTTGGTAGAGCATTATTAGGAGGATTTAATGGACAAGAAAACTCTGTACCTGCAGTTATTAATGCTGGTGAAAATGTATCCTATGATTTTAACTATACTGTTCCTGCCACAAGTGACGTTAACAATATGAATATTGTTGTAGTATTAATTGATGGAACCGACGGTACTATTGTAAGCGCAAAACAAAGCACTGTAGCGCAAGCATTAAGTATTGAAAAAGTATCAGGAATAGATTCAATTAAATTATATCCTAATCCTGCAACAGATACACTTAATATTGCTTTCCAAAATGGAAATGGCAATTACAACATTACTGTAACTGATATGTTAGGAAGAACCGTTATCAACAATAACTACGAAGGTTTATTTGGAACTCAAAACATAGAGTTACCAGTATCTCAGTTAAACGCTGGACATTACATCATGAATATTAATGATGGAAAGGCTTCGTACAGTACAAAATTTGTAGTAAGTAAATAATACAGTATGCTACTATAACATTAAGGGAAGTTCTTCAAAAAAGACTTCCCTTTTTTATTACATACAAAAAAACCTATCTTTGAAAAGATATTTTCAATACTAAAAATCAAAATATTATGAAAAAAACATTACTTTTTTTAGGCTTAGTTTTAGCCGCATTCTCTGCAAACGCACAATTTGAAGTTAGAGACAAAAGTGACGACAGTATTGTCACTGATGGACAAACTATCAGTTTTTCTGAAGCAGGCTGTGGTTATTCTGACCCTTGTAACTGGAAATTTAAAGTCACAAATACTTCTACCGAAAACATATATATGAGAATTTTTGTTGACAATCTTGTAGGAACCGATGGCTCATTGTTTCAGTTATGCTTTGCTGGTGTATGCTTAAATAATGTGACCTTAAATAGTGGTTACCCAAATACAGCAGCTATGATTGCCCCTGGAGCAACCAATAGTGCTGGTAATAATTTTTGGAATCAAAATGCACCTACAACAACAACGCCTATGAGTTGGTCGCTTAGATTTCAAGCATTTAATGCTAGTGGTACAGCAATTGGAACACCTTTAAACGTAACATACAATTTTGACCCAAGTTTAAGTATTAACGAATCTTCATTAGCGACTCTAGATGTTTATCCTACAAATACGAAGAATGAACTTAATGTAAACTCTAATGAAAATTTAACTGCTGATTTTTATGACTTATTAGGAAAAAACATTAAACAAGTTAACATCGTTTCTGGTGACAACACTATTGATATTTCAGATTTATCTGCACAGCCTTACATTATTCGTTTTACTAACGAAGAAGGCAATAGTATCATTAAAAAAATAGTTAAGCAATAACGTACTATTACAATCATAAAAAAAACCGTTTGAGATATATTTCAGACGGTTTTTTTATGATTTTCACTTTGGTAACACCACTAATACAAAGATTCAGGTGTTAAATTATAAATGTATAAATTTAACTTATTAATATACTTACTTGTATACCCCTGTTCTAACCTTTCTTCTGCAAAGAACACGACTTCATCTTCACTAGTCTTCATTGTAACCGTTAGTTTGTCTTGTTGTTTATTAAAAATAATATAAGCAATACGTTTATCATATAAATCTCGAGACGTGAGATAAACGACACCAGACTCTAACTCATTATTTTTAAATACAGCTTTGTGTTCTACTTTTCCATTTATATCATAACGAATGACTTCACCATTGATATAATATCCATCTACAGTATAGCTTAATCGCTTTTTGTCTGAATCTTTATGATAAGCTATAGTTTGCACTTCTTTACCATCTTTGTATTGAGACACACGCTTTCCTTTTTCATCATATATAACACGCTGAGTCACCAAACCATTATAATAACTTTCCTCAGTTGGTTTTTTGTTATAACCTGAGGCAATTACTTTGACTCCCTCGAAAGGCTTACCATCTTTATAAATTAAACTTGAAGTTTGATTTCCTTCGCTATCATAATAGATAGTTTCGCCATGCAACTTATTATTTAAATAGGTCTCTTTAGATTGTAATTGTCCGCTATAATTATATGTTTTAACAACACCCTCTCTTTTATCATTTACAACCTGCCCTACTTCTAAAACAGCTTCTTGATTATAATCAAATACCTTATATACTCCATTTGTTTTGCCGGCTTTAATTGTGACTTTGGTTCGTTGTGTTGCATCATACACAGTACCTTCCCAAGGTTTTCCATCTTTATAAACTGCCTCAGCAAAAACATCTCCATTTTTTTTATATGATTTTGAACAACACGCAACATCGATTTCTTCTATTAAAACTCTGTTTATATGTCCGTATTTTCGATATGGTCCATAATCGTATCGTGTTAACTTTGTTATACTTCCATCAACTTCTTCTTGTATGAGGCGAATAACATTAGACTCTGGAAAGAATTCATATAACGTCCCATTTTTAGTCACATAATCATAAGTACCAATCTGTTCATTGTTATCATTATAGAATTTACCATGAACTTTGTCATAGCCCTTAAATTCAGTATCGCTCTGCCTAGAACCATTACTGTAATACACAACTTCCCTTATTTTACTATATCCATTATCTTCTAAATACTCTGTTCGTTTAAAATCTACTTTTTCATTTTCTCCCATGAATTTTGAGATAAACACTGTTCGCTCCTTAACAAAGCCATTTACATATGTTTCAATACTAGAAATATCTGTATCATAGCCCACATAATACCTTTTTCCATTTATAGGTTTTGCGTATTTATTTTGATACTCAATTTCTAAAACACCCATAATTTTGCCCTGCTTATCGTAATAAGTTTCTTTGTCTTGCGTCTTTTCACTAAACACGATATCAGTTCCATTATAAAAATGAATCTCTTTAACAAGTTCTCCATCAAGATATGTAACCTCTTTATTTAGTGAAATTTCAGTACCTGTTAATGGGTAATAGTTATCATATACCATACGAGCAATTTCCTCTCCCTTTTTATTGTAACTGATTTGCAATTCTCTAACCGCATCTTTATAAGTGGTTAAGGCTCTAACTGTACCATCATTATAACGCTGTTCGTCTTTCTGTAATTTTCCGTCCTTATACGTTTTTACTGAAATTACCTCATTAGCTTTTGTATCCTTATAACCATACGAAAAATTATATACTGTACCATTCTCAGGTTTAAGATAACCGTTATTAATAGTATAGGTTACGCTTCCTAATTGTGTTCCATCCTTGGCATAAAATGTACTTTTATATGTTGGAGACAATTCAAACAGTGCTCTTACTTGACCATTTTCGTAAAAAAAGGTTTCCCCTAATAAATGTTCATAGGGATAGTACCTTATTTGTTTCACTCGCATTGGCTCGTAATAATAAAACACCTCAACACCTTTAGTATAACCATTGTCTAGAGTTTCAAGCTCACCTATAAGTTTACCATTTTCACCATAGTATTTAGATAAAAATCGAGCTCCTTTAGCTACACTATAATTTTCATAACGAACACCTTTAATATCTCCATCATAAATGACATCCTTAATGGTATCATTCGCAATTTCCATGTAATAACCGTAACTCCCTTGATCTCTATTTAAAGCACCTTCTACAACATAACCATTCTTGTATATTGCCACTAGTTTCTGTTGGTTTAGAAATGTTACAAACTCGCCTTCTAATCTATTGTTTTCATAATTAGCAATTTGATAAATTTCACCATTTTCTTTATACCAACTGACTTCTCCATGCCAAATAGACTTTTCTGAGTCTTTAGACAAGCCACTCATTTGAAGCTGTCCAGAAGCATAGTAATCTTTAATCCGAAATAAACCGCCTTCCTTTTTAACTGGTGGACGAAAAAAAGCTGCACTATCTTTTACCGTTTCTTTCCAAGCTATATTGTAATAAATAGTGTCTTGCTGTGCATTTATTTTTGAAGGCAGAAAAAACATTCCGACAAAAACCAGCACTAGGTAGGTCTTAATGCGCTTTTTTATAAAAATCATTGTAGTATAAATTTAAAATGAATAATTAGGTAAGCCTGAAATTTTAAAAACGTAAACACGCATTTATTTTCAGGTTGTAAATTTCCGAAACATACAGATTTAAACCCCTACTGTTTTCAGGGGTTTTAATATTACTGAAAACAACTAATCTGGTTAGACTTTATACTTTAAAGGTAAATGAATTACTTTTTTAGTTTCAAAAAATGGTTCTTTAAAATAATCAGATAACAAGAAGGCCTTTACCGTTTTGTACTGTTTTAATTCTTCCGTTAAATCACCACCTTTAAGATATAGGATCCCATTTTTTAATTCATTTTTTTGGTTTTTTGCAATTTTACCCTTAACCCAAGTGGTAAACTCTGGCATTGTAGTTACAGCTCTACTCACAATAAAATCGAAGTGTTCATCAATAGCTTCTACTCTACTATGCGTTGTTTTTACATTGGTAAGTTCTATTGCTTCGCAAACAGCATTAATTACTTTTAATTTTTTATTAATACTATCTACCAAATGAAATTGGCTTTCTGGAAATAAAATAGCCAAAGGCACACCAGGAAACCCGCCACCTGTACCAACATCTAAAATAGAAGAACCTGGAGCAAAATTTATGACCTTTGCAATCCCTAAAGAATGTAACACATGTCTCAGATACAATTCATCTATATCCTTGCGTGAAATTACGTTTATCTTACTGTTCCATTCTTTGTACAAGTGCTCTAAAGCTTCAAATTGTTGAATTTGGTTTTCCGTTAAATTGGGGAAATATTTTAGAATCAATTCCATAAGTTGTCTTTCTGCAAAAGTAATTCTTTTTAAGATTTACAATTTAACATTCTTCAATAATGGTTGCTTTTTATTTATTAACTATCTTTGTATTGTTATAATGAATTAAAATCCCTTACGTTATAACAATAAATAATTTATATTCTAATGGCACAACAAACAGTAAAATTCTCTAGAACAGACTCTGCTAAGTTCTTTAAAACCCTAAACAAACGCGTTAACAACTACTTCAAAGAAAATAACATTAAAAAAACAGGCAACTGGAAACTCTACATAAAAGCAATAATAATGTTTGCTTTATTACTTGGCCCTTTAGTCGTATTGTTGACAGTTGATCTACCAGCATGGCTACAGGTTATATGCATGATGGTTATTGGTATTGGAATGGCAGGTGTAGGCATGAATGTTATGCACGACGCAAACCATGGCTCATTTTCTAGTAAAAAATGGGTAAACAAACTTATGGGAAGCAGCATACATATACTAGCTGGTAACGACTATAACTGGAAAGTACAACACAACGTTTTACACCACACTTACACAAATATTCAAGGGCACGATGAAGACATTGATGCAGGACGAATTATTCGTTTTTCTAAACATTCTAAATGGTTAAAAATTCATCAATATCAAAAATATTATGCCTTTTTATTATATGGTTTATTAACAGTTAACTGGGCTATTACTACCGATTTTAAACAAACCTACCAATACCTTAAAAGAAAATTATCTTATGGTGAATTTCCTAATCCTGCAACACAATGGACAAAGTTAATTATTGGTAAAATATTATACTACTCTATTTGGGTGGTATTACCTTTAGTTTTAGGTTACGCATGGTGGCAAGTTTTAATTGGATTTCTAATTATGCATTATACAGCTGGAATTATTCTAAGTGTTATTTTTCAATTAGCACATGTAATGCCAAATACAGAAATGCCTTTACCAGACCAAGATGGAAATATGAAAAATACTTGGGCTATTCATCAATTATTCACAACCTCTAATTTCTCACCTAAAAGTTGGATTGTAGAGTTTTACACTGGTGGCTTAAACAGACAAGTAGAACATCATTTATTCTCAAATATTAGCCATGTGCATTACAAAAATATTGCAAAAATAGTAAGAGAAACTGCTCATGAATTTAGTTTACCTTATAACGAGTACAATTCTATTTGGACAGCTATTTCGGAGCATTATCAGCAATTAAAAGAATTAGGTAAAAAGCCAAGCATGGCTTAAGTCACTTCGCAGATTAAAAACAACGAATAATTACAATGATGAACCAACTATCAGATAGAATTAACAACCTAGCGACATCAGCTACGTTAGCTATGGCTGCAAAAGCCAGAGAATTACGTGCAGAAGGAAAAGACATTATTGGACTAAGTTTGGGAGAACCCGACTTTAACACACCCGATTTTATTAAAGAGGCTGCGATTGAAGCTATTAACCAAAATTATAATAGCTACACACCTGTTGATGGTTATGTAGAATTGAAAGAAGCTATTATTACCAAATTTAAACGCGATAATAACCTCAACTATTCATTACCGCAAATTGTAGTGTCTACTGGAGCAAAACAAGCACTTGCAAATGTCGCTGCAGTAATGATTAATCCTGGTGATGAAGTTATTTTACCTTGTCCTTATTGGGTAAGCTACAGTGATATTGTAAAATTGAGTGATGGAGTTCCTGTGGAAGTTCAAACCTCAATTGATAATGATTTTAAAATGACAGCTGAACAGTTAGAAGCTGCCATTACTCCAAAAACCAAAATGATTTGGTACAGCTCACCTTGTAACCCAAGTGGTTCTGTGTATAGTAAAGAAGAATTGAGAGCGTTAGCAGATGTTCTAAAAAAACACCCTCATATCTATGTCGTTTCAGACGAAATCTACGAACATATTAATTTTAAAGGAGGTCATTTTAGTATGGCTGAATTTGAAGATATGTACGACAGAACTGTGACTGTAAATGGGGTTTCTAAAGCCTTTGCTATGACAGGCTGGAGAATTGGTTATATTGGAGCTCCAGATTGGATTGCTAGAGCTTGTAACAAAATGCAAGGCCAAATTACTAGTGGAGCTAATTGTATTGCTCAACGCGCTGTAATTACAGCTTTAGAAGCAGATCCATCTCGTATAAAGTATATGGTTGATGAATTCAAGGAAAGACGTAAACTTATACTTGATTTATTAAGTGAAATCGAAGGATTTAAAACAAATGAACCAGAAGGCGCCTTTTATGTCTTTCCAAATGTATCATCATACTTTGGAAAAACCATTAAAGGAAAAACAATAAACAACGCTTCTGACTTCTCTCTATTTTTATTAGAAGAAGCTTTGGTGGCAACTGTTACAGGTGAAGCTTTTGGAAACCCTGATTGTATAAGAATTTCTTATGCCGCTTCTCAAGACAATATCAAAGAAGCTATTAAGCGTATTAAGTCTGCTTTAAGCTAAATAAAACATATTATAATAGATATAAATAAGTTGTAACGTTACTGTTGCAACTTATTTTTTTATACAGAACCTTAGCTTTAAAGAACTATATAAACTACACTTTATACACAAGCCACAAGAGCTACACATGCAAACACAGCTATTTTTAAGGCCATTGAAGTTGTATGGCTTGTCTTACACAGTTTTGGAAATTTAGAACGCCTCCTAACACCAAATATCGATTTATTACACGCCTTTTTTAAATTATATTTTACAACGCGTTTGTATCTAGAATTCAATAAGCCTTTTGTTGCTAAATGAGACTTATTAGAACGCTTCGTATTCGTTTCTGCTTCTTCGGTTTTATTTAATCTCATAATTGTTGTTTTAAATATTTCAGATAAAATACAAATTATTAATTAAATCTCAAAAAATGAGTCTAAATTCTGCCATTATCACAATAAACAACTATAGAATCTAACAATTCAAAGCATGCAATTTAAAATTCATTAAAATAATTAGAAACACAAATTATGTTACTTTTTTAATTGACTAATACATCTGTTAAATATGTAAAGCCTATTAAAAGAAAAACAGACAAAATAATAGTAAACAATATTACTTTTAGCATTCTAACTTTACGTTCTTCTTTTAAGCGCTTGCCAATTTCCTTTAATTGTTTTGTTGACGCTTTAGGTAAATTATATTCCGTTTTACGGCTACGCTTATAACCACCAAGCAAGTTTTTGAACTTCTCTCGCTTAGGCAACTGATTCCTATTGTAATTAATAACATTCATTGAATTGGATGGCATAGCAGTAAGGTTTTAAATTTAAAAAATAAGCGAGAACAAATTGCATCAATACCTAATGTAATATGCGATTGTAGAGATAAAAGACACAAATACAAGTGTATTAGGTCAGTTAGAAAGAGCTGTACAAAGGCTTTATTTTATTAAAACAAAGCGATGAGCGCAATGGCAAAGACAGATAGTTTTAAAATAACAGCTGTATAATTTACCATGTGACTTTGAATACGCTTTGTACGTTGTCTAATTGCAAATACTGATTTTGACTCTAAAGTTTTAAAGTTTTGTTTCACTACAGATTTGTAATTTGAATTTAATAAGCCACGTGTTGTAAAATGAGATACCGCAATGGGTTCTGGTACAAATTCTAATGACGAGTTTAATGATAATTCCATGATTGATGTTTGTTTGGTTATACAAATATGACGTATTAACATTTAAAATGTTACAGTCTAGAGGTCACAGCATTACAACACCAAACCCTCTAATATCACAGAATTATTAATGAGAATATAGGCTAGCTCAATTTTAAAATAGTAAAAAAAAAGAATAGAATTATTGATTTTCTTTAACCAACGTATAAATAAAAAGTCCTAAACCTATCATTTTAAGAAGTAGGATGAATGGATTAAATTCTAAATCATTTAGAAAAAGCAAAACCGATCCTAGAATTATAAATACTGCCGCTAATAATTTAATTTTATTTACAACCATCCTATTTAATTTATCGATTACGCCAGAAAAAAGGAGTTAACAATATCAAAACTGTAAATAATTCTAATCTACCAATAAGCATTAAAAAAGAAGCCCACCATTTTCCTAAAGGCGGTAAAGCAGCATAATTATTTACAGGTCCAAATTCACCTAATGCTGGCCCTACATTTCCTAAACTAGAGGCCGAAAGTCCTATGGCTGAAGTAAAATCCATATCAAACATTGAAAACACTAAAGCCCCTACAATAAATGACAACATGTAAAGAATAAAGAATCCAAGAACATTGAATACAATATCTTTAGAAACCGATTTACCATTATAACGTACAGGAATAATAGCATTGGGATGTAAAGCACGCTTAAATTCTAAAAAACTATTTTTAATTAAAATTAATTGACGCATTACTTTTACACCACCAGAAGTACTTCCCGCAGAACCACCTAAAAACATCATTCCAAAAAAGAATACTGTCAAAAATGGAGTCCACATAGTATAATCTGCACTTACAAAACCTGTTGTTGTAATTACAGTCAACACCTGAAATAGAGCATGTCTTAATGCACTTTCGGCTTCTCCTAAAACCATTGGGTGTGTTATGGTGGACTGAGACACATCTGCTTTAAAATAGATTAAAACGGCCGCGATTAGAGTAAAAATGATAATAAATTTAAAATAGAGTTTAAATTCTTCATCTTTTAAAATTTTAGAAACTTTACCTTTAAAAAGATAGTAACTTAATACAAAATTAGTACCAGCCAAAAACATAAAGAATATAATAATATACTGTATTAACGGATTATCATTCCAATAAGCAACACTAGCATTTTTAGTAGAAAAACCACCTGTAGATAATGTACTCAACGCATGATTTACAGCGTCAAAAAAAGACATACCTGCAAGTTGCAATAGTAATGTTTCTGCCACGGTATAACCAACGTAAATAAGCCATAATCGTTTAGCCGTATCTGTTATTCTTGGGTGCAATTTATCTGCACTCGGCCCAGGAGCTTCAGCTGTAAATAATTGCATGCCCCCAACACCAAGCAAAGGCAATATCGCAATCGCTAAAACAATAATCCCCATACCACCTATCCAATGTGTCATACTTCGCCAAAACAAAACACCTTTTGGCACTATTTCAATATCATTTAAAATACTAGCACCGGTAGTTGTATAGCCAGACATGGTTTCAAAAAAAGCATCTGTGAACGAAGGAATAGCTTCTGTCGCAATATAAGGTAAGGCGCCGGTTATTGACATCACAATCCAACCGAAGGCAACGACGATATAACCTTCGCGCTTATTCATTTCCTTACGATGGTTTTTTGTTCTAAACATTGCCAAAACACCAATTAAAAATGTTGTAACACCTGCTAAAAACAATTGAAACGTAACACCATCTTTATAAATAAAACTTATCAACGTTGCGATAAGCATAAAACCACCATTAAACAGTAATAGCAACCCTAGGAAATGGAAAATAATCTTATAATTAAGTTTTATTCTAGACATGCTCTTATTAAGAAAAAAAACGTTCTACTTCAGAAATAGACCGAGGCAAACAACAAACTACAACACGGTCACCAGGTTGAATTTTGAAACTTCCTAATGGAATTGATCCTTTTCCATCTCTAATTACACCACCAATGATCGCGGATTTTGGAAATTTTACATCTTTAATAACCTTATTCGTAATTTTAGATTTTTCCTTAACCACAAACTCTAAAAGTTCTGCATTCATATTGGTTAATTTAGTCATGGCTACAACCTCTCCTTTTCTAATGTATCTAAAGATATTATTTGCCGCTAATAACTTTTTGTTGATTAAAGTATCAATCCCAATTGATTGCGATAATTGATAGTAATCCATATTTTCAACCAAGGCTATAGTTTTCTTTACACCTTTAGACTTTGCTAAAAGGCACGACATAATATTGGTTTCAGAATTACCCGTAACAGCAATAAAGGCATCCATATCTGAAATATTTTCTTCATCTAAAATGTCCACATTTCTGCCATCACCGCAAATAACTAAAGCACTTGGTATATCTTCTGCTAATTCTTCAGCTTTACCTCTTCTACTTTCTACCAGTTTCACATTAAACTTACTCGAACACAAATCTTTAGCCGTTTGAAAGCCTATTTGACTTCCTCCAAGAACCATAACATTTTTAATCGTAACTTTAACTTTTCCTGATAATTTAAATAATTCCTCATCACCACTTTTAGAAGTCATAAAAACAACTTTATCGCCTTCTTTAAAAATAGTATCACCACGAGGTATTATAGTATATTGCGTTCCCAATCGTTGAATTGCAATAGGGATAAAATTTAATTCCGGATAAATTTCGGCAGCTTCTTTTACTGTTTTATCAACAAAGGTTGCTGTTCGAGACAAACGTAAACCCAACATGGTTAATGCTCCGTTTTCAAACTCATAGGTATCATTAAAACCATACTGATTTAAAAGTAATCCTATTTCAGAAGCAGCCAAAGATTCTGGTGAAATTAATTCATCAATCCCAAATTTTGAAAACCCAACCGTTTCTTTATTATCTATAAATTCGGTATTAGAAATACGAGCTATCGTTCGTTTAGCTCCAAGTTGTTTTGCTAACACACAAGCTGTAATATTTGTGGTTTCAGAAGATGTAACCGCAATAAAAAGAGCTGCAGTATCTATTCGCGCATCTCTTAAAATAGCAATAGATGTAGCATCGCCTTTAATAGTTTTGATATCTAAATGCTCACCAGCATATCCTAAACTCTCTTTTTTTGTATCAATTAAAGTGATTTCTTGCGACTCGTAAGACAACAATTTTGCCAAATGAAATCCTACTTCTCCTGCACCTGCAATAATTATTTTCATGTGTTTACATTTATTGTTTTTAAAAAGTCACATGCGGCTCGCAATTAATCATACCCTTAGGCTGATCTCTTTTTGAACATGCTCGTTTCATTTTACTTCATTGAAATAAGCGTACAAATATACTAAGAAGTTATAAGTGCAACCAAAAGTTGCAGATTAATAAGTGGCTAAAGCATTTAAAGTTATAAGTAGTTATAACTTCTTAGTATATTTGCAAAAAATTTTTAATGACCAAAAAAATAAATCCATATAAGGACAGTGACCAAACCAAAAAGGTTCAGGTTACTAAAATGTTCGATACAATATCTAAAGAATACGATGGCTTAAACCGTGTCATCTCTTTTGGTGTTGATGTCAAATGGAGAAACAAAGTTGTAGAATTAGTGGCTAAAAATAATCCTGAAAACATTCTTGATATTGCTACAGGAACAGGCGATTTAGCGATTAGTTTAACAACAACAAATGCTAAAGAGATCATTGGATTAGATATTAGCGATGGCATGTTAGAAGTTGGACGCAAAAAAATTAAAGCAAAGCAATTAGATAACGTAATCTCGATGGTTATTGGAGATTCTGAAGATTTGCCTTTTGAAGACAACACTTTTGATGCTATTACTGTAGCATTTGGAGTTCGTAATTTTGAACACTTAGAAAAAGGACTAGCAGAAATTTTAAGAGTCTTAAAACCCAATGGTATTTTCGTTATTTTGGAAACTTCAGTACCTACTAACCCTATTTATAAAGCAGGCTACAACTTCCATTGTAAACTAATTATGCCAACTATAGGAAAATTATTTTCTAAAGATAAAGTGGCCTATAGTTACCTCAGTGAATCGGCCTCTGTTTTCCCTTATGGAGAAGCTTTAAACAATATTTTATCAAAAATTGGGTTTATTAATGTGGAACACAAACCACAAACTATGGGAGTAGCGACAATCTACTCAGCATCTAAAGCATAATATGAGGAAAATAATATATCTAGTACTATTTTTATTAACGTGTCAAAACGTTACTGCTCAACTTTTTACCAAAGAAAAGGTGGCTAATAACCCAGACAATATTGATCAAAAGTTTTTGTCTTGGGGATATTTCATTGGTTTTAATCAGTATGACTTTAATTTTGATTATAATGAAAACTTAGAAGATATTCTGGTTGATAAGTCTTTTGGTTTTCATTTAGGACTTATTGGAGACATGAGAATTAATGATTATTTAAATTTAAGATTAGAACCTGGTGTTTTCTTTACCACTAGGAATTTGCGTTATGACGAAAGTTATTTTGAAGGCATGGAGTTTAATGATTCTGATTTGCTAAGAGAAGTCAAATCTACTTACGTTCACATTCCACTATTATTAAAAGTATCTACCAAACGTATTAACAATTTTAAACCCTTTATTATTGGAGGGATTTCTACCGCTTTAAACCTGTCTAGTAATCAAGACAACCCAAACGACAATAGTTCTGGAGAATTTAGAATGACAAAAAACACGTTTTTCTATGAACTTGGTTTTGGTATAGACCTTTACCTACTCTATTTTAAATTCACCCCTTCAATTCGTGGTGTTTTTGCTATGAATGATGAAATCGTTAAAGATGTAGATCCCAACAGTCCGTGGACAGGTAATATTTCTAAAATGCAAACTAGAGGCATTTTTATTAATTTTACGTTTCAATAGTACGTCTCCTAAATTCGCTTAACAGTATTGCTGTGGCATTGGCCACATTTAAACTTTCTGTTGCTTTAATATGACCAAATTGAGGAATTGTTACTTTCCTTGACACCTCGGCTTCAATGGATTCTGAAATGCCGTTGGCCTCATTCCCTAATACAATTATACCTTTAGTAGGTAAATCTGCAGTGTAGATATTTTCTCCTTCTAAAAAAGTACCAAAAACAGTAGTCTTACAAGATGTTAAATAGTCGTTTAAGTTCACATATTGCACATTTACCCGCGTTAAAGAGCCCATTGTAGCTTGTACAACTTTAGGATTGTAGCAATCTACAGTATTATAACTACAGACCAAATCTTTAACACCATACCAATCGCAAAGCCTAATTATTGTTCCTAAATTACCTGGATCTCTTACATCATCTAAAGCGACAATCAACCCCTTTTCTTGTGTTGATTCTTGGTTTGAAATTTCGAAAACAGCTAAGGCTGTATTAGGATTTTTTAATGCTGAAATTTTTTTTAATTCAACTTCTGAAATTTCAAAAACTAAATCTTTCGGAGCCTCAAAAATGGATTTTGTCGTAAATAAACTTTTCAACTTAAAATCAGATTTTAGAAATTCTGAAATCCCTTTTATACCTTCAACTATAAACAACCGTTCTAGTTGCCTGTTCTTTTTTTGACTTAACCCCTTTATTAACTTTATTTGATTCTTTGATAACGCTGAACTCATCGTAATTTTTTCTGATTTGTTGCAAAATAATCATTTTGCTCTCATATTTCATCTTTTTATGACTTTGTAACACTAGTACGAAGTATAAAAAAGAATTCTTCTAAAAACAAAAGCATCATTTTTAGTTTAAATAAAAAAAGTGAACATGAGTTCTTTAAAATGTCTTTACATTTGTTAGACGAAACCCATAATACTAATTAATAAATCTTTTTTAGTGTTGTTTGATTTCTAAATTAAAGTGATTGCTATTTCATAACAAGAAATGGTATTATTTTTGTTTCATTAACACGTCATTTAAAATTAAGATATCTCAATTGAGTTTACAAGATTTCACTTTAATACCATTTACCAATTACAATGTGCGACACCGCAATGTGTTGCTTTGGCTATGTATTATATTACTAAGCTCTTGTAACGTCGTAAAACGTGTTAAAGCAGACGAACATCTTATAACAAGTAATACCATCTTAGAGGATGGAGATAAAATAAATAGTGAACGCATTAACAATATCATTACACAACGCACCAATTCTGGTATGCGAAAGTTTTTTGGGTTTCCTTTAAAACTCTATATCTACAATCTCGCTAGACCTAACATAGATTCTATAATCAATGCTAATATTTTAAGTGACTCGTCTAAAGTAAAACGAAAAACCGCACTTCTCTCCAAAAAGCAATTTGATAATCTTATTGAATCTAAACGCAATTTTAATGCTTGGTTAAAACGCACGGGTGAAGCTCCTGTAATTTATGATGAAAACAAAACCATTAAAACTGTTAGCAATCTTAGAAAGTATTACTATAGTAAAGGATGGTTTAACAACGAAATAACTTACGAGGTAGAAAAAGACAGTAATAAACTTGCCCAAGTAACTTACAAAGTCACAAAACATAAGCCTTATATTTTAGATTCGCTAAAACCTTTTATAAGTAGTCCTGCCATTGATTCGCTCTACAATAAATTTAGTAAAACAACATTACTAAAAAAAGGAGAACAATACGACGAACAAAATTATGAGAACGAACGCGAACGTATTAACAGTTATTTGAGAAATGCTGGTTTTTATTATTTTGGACAAGATTATATCCGTTTTGAAATGGATACAATTAAGACAAATCATAAAGTCCATACCGATTTAATTATAGCCAACAGAACCATTAGAGGTGATGATTCTACAACCACAACACCTTTTAAAATTTACAAAATAAAAGAGGTTAATATTTTTACAGATGATAATTTTAATAACCGCTTTAAACCTATAGTAGACACAACAACATACAAAGACTTTAACCTCTACAGTAAAGAAAAATTAAGGTTTAGACCCAAAGCACTAACTGATGCTGTTTTTATTAATAAAGGCGACATTTATAGTGATTTAGCACGAAGTAGAACGTCGCGTTACCTCAACGATTTACAAATGTTTAGATACCCAAACATAGAGTATATTGAAAACGAAGAAGACACGACATTAACCGCCAATATTTTTTTAGAACCTAAGAAAAAATACGCTTTAAGTTTTGATCCTGAAATTAATCAAAGTAACATACAAACCATAGGCTTCTCTTTTAGCACAGGTTTAAAAATTAGGAATATTTTTAAAGGTGCAGAAACTTTGGAAATCTCTGGAATTGCAGCTATTGGAGCTTCAAAAAACAGAAATGATCCTGAAGCTGCTTTTTTTGACATTAATGAATTTGGTGGTAATATTCGTCTAACAATCCCACGATTATTTAGTCCTTTTAATACAGACAAAATCATCCCTAAGTATACGTCTCCAAGTACCATTATAAATGTTTCAGCTACGAGCCAACAAAATATAGGTTTAGATAAACAAACGCTTTCTGGTATGTTTAGTTACAATTGGTCTCCATCTAATACTGTAACTAATACCTTAGAATTGTTTAATGTAAATTTTGTAAAAAACTTAAATACAAGTAACTACTTTGGAGTCTACCAAAATTCTTTTGGACGCTTAAATTCTATTGCTCAAGATATAGGATATATAGGTAATGACAGCAGTTTGTATGATGAAACATCAACAACAAACAGGTACGAACCTGCAGATGTCTTCATCAATGAGGTTTTGGCTGGCAATACAAGCTTAACATCAAATGATGATGACTATTTAACCGTAAACAACATCGAAGAACGCAAAGAGCGACTCACAGAAAACAACCTTATTTTTTCTACAAGTTTTAATTATAAAAAAGACAAGCGTAAAAACATCTTTGATAACGATTTCTCTGTTTTTAAATGGCGAATTGAATTAGCTGGCAATTTACTATCTAATATTTCTAGTATTTTAGGATCACCTAAAAACGATGCCGATAATTACGAAATTTTTGGAGTGGCATTTTCGCAATACATAAAAACAGATATAGACTATGTAAAATATGTAGATTTAGGCAGAAAAAATGTATTAGCTTTTCGTGGTTATGCAGGTATTGCTATTCCTTATGGCAATTCTAATAGTATTCCTTTTTCAAAAAGTTTTTTTGCAGGAGGTCCTAACGACAATAGAGCATGGACAGCTTATAATTTAGGACCTGGAGGATCTAAATCTACAAACGAATTTAACGAAGCCAACTTTAAACTTCATTTAAGCGCAGAACAGCGCTTTAGTTTATTTGGCGCATTTAGAGGTGCTGTGTTTATAGATGCTGGTAATATTTGGAATGTTTTAGATAACGTAGAAGAAGACGCAGCCACCTTAACCAGTTTCGATTCTTTAAAAAATATTGCAATAGGCTCAGGCTTTGGTTTGCGTTACGATTTTGACTTCTTTGTGCTGCGTTTTGATATTGGCTTTAAAACTTACGACCCTTCTAATGATGAAGGCAATCGCTGGTTTAAAACCTATAACTTTAGAAATGCAGTTTACAACATTGGTATTAACTATCCTTTCTAAATTTTAATAAAAATCCTTTTGAAGTTTTTCATTATAAGATTTAATCATTCTTTTTTAGAAAAACTTAAACCGCATTAAAAACGATAACGTTTTCGGTTATTTATGGCAATTCTCGTCTAATAAATACTCAAAATTATGTATTTTTGATATCTAAACTTTTTCAATTATAAAATTATGAGTCATAATATTAAACCTGGAGTTGCAACCGGAAGAGACGTTCAAAATATTTTTAAACTAGCTAAGGAAAAAGGCTTTGCCTTACCTGCAGTAAATGTTATTGGGTCTAGTTCTATAAATGGTGTTTTAGAAACTGCAAAAGCATTAAATGCACCAGTCATTATTCAATTTTCTAATGGTGGAGGCGTTTTTAATGCTGGTAAAGGTTTAAGCAACGACAACCAAAAAGCTGCCATTGCAGGTTCTATTGCTGGAGCAAAACATGTGCACCAAATGGCCGAAGCTTATGGAGTACCTGTAATTTTACATACAGACCATTGCGCTAAAAAATTATTACCTTGGATTGATGGTTTATTAGATGCTAGTGAGCAACATTTTAAAGAAACAGGAAAACCACTTTACAGTTCTCACATGATTGATTTGTCTGAAGAACCAATTGAAGAAAATATCGAAATTTGTAAACAATACCTATCGCGTATGAGCAAAATGGGTATGACTTTAGAAATTGAATTGGGTATTACAGGCGGTGAAGAAGATGGTGTTGATAATACAGATGTTGATGATTCTAAACTATACACACAACCTGAAGAAGTAGCTTACGCATATGAAGAGCTAAGTAAAATAAGCGATCAATTTACTATTGCTGCTGCTTTTGGTAATGTTCACGGTGTTTACAAACCTGGTAACGTAAAATTAACTCCAAAAATCTTAAAGAATTCTCAAGATTATATTTCAAAAAAATACGGTGTTGGTCATAACCATATCGATTTTGTCTTTCATGGCGGATCTGGTTCTACAGTTGAAGAAATCAGAGAAGGTATTAGCTATGGCGTTATAAAAATGAATATCGATACAGATATGCAATATGCCTTTATGAGTGGTGTAAGAGATTATATTCAAGATAAAAAAGACTATTTGCAAACACAAATTGGTAATCCAGACGGAGACGATCTTCCTAACAAAAAGTATTACGACCCTCGTGTTTGGCTTCGTAAAGGTGAAGAAGCTTTTGTTGCAAGACTTAAAAAAGCATTCGAAGATTTAAATAATGTAGACACATTATAATTTTTTTTCAACAACTTTTAAAACCCGTCAGAACTTAAAATCAGAGTTTTAGCGGGTTTTTTATTTATATATAATTTCATTTTTTGAGATAGCTATTCCTATTTTTGAGTTATATTTAATAAAATAGTAATTTTGTACACTTTGCATTTGCAAATTATAACGAATTAAAAGTAGCGATTACTGATTATTAAAATCGTAAACCTATCCTTAGTATAATCTAAGGATTAAAATTGTAACCTTAATATGGCTTGGTTTAAAAGAAAAGATAAAGGCATTCAAACCTCAACAGAGGAAAAAAAAGATACTCCCAAAGGACTTTGGTATAAATCTCCTACTGGAAAAATAATAGACACCAAAGAACTAGAACAAAATTTTTATGTAAGTCCAGAAGATGGCTACCACGTAAGAATTGGAAGTAATGAGTATTTTCAAATTCTGTTTGATGATAATAAATTCAAGGAATTAGACGCGAACTTAACGTCTAAAGATCCTTTAAAATTTGAAGACACTAAGAAATATCCAGACCGTTTAAAAGCGGCTCAAGCTAAAACAAACCTAAAGGACGCAGTACGTACTGCAGTTGGTAAATCTAAAGGCAATGATTTAGTTATTGCTTGTATGGACTTTAGCTTTATTGGTGGTTCTATGGGGTCTGTGGTAGGTGAAAAAATTGCCAGAGCTGCAGATTATGCCCTAAAAAAGAAAACTCCTTTAATGATTATTAGTAAATCTGGTGGAGCACGTATGATGGAAGCTGCTTTATCTCTGATGCAGTTAGCAAAAACATCTGTTAAACTTGCTCAGCTCGCAGATGCTGGTATCCCTTATATTTCATTATGTACAGATCCTACAACTGGAGGTACAACAGCTTCGTTTGCAATGTTAGGAGATATTAATATCTCAGAACCGGGAGCATTAATTGGTTTTGCAGGCCCTAGAATTGTAAGAGATACAACGGGTAAAGAATTACCTGAAGGATTTCAAACTTCAGAATTTTTATTAGAACATGGCTTTTTAGATTTTATAACCCATCGTAAAGATTTAAAATCAAAAGTGAATTTGTATATCGATTTAATAAAAAATCAACCGATACGATCATAAAAAAAACAAAAAGAGGTGTAATCAACCTCTTTTTTTTGTTTTAATAACTAACGTGTTACCGTATTAAGCTTTCTTAAAAAATATAGAAAACTCAGTTCCAACATCTACTTCACTCTGCACTTCTACTTTGCCGCCTAAAGATTCAATATGATTTTTAGTAAGAAAAAGACCAATGCCAATGGCGTCTTCATTATTGTGAAACGTTTTATACATCTCAAAAAGCCGATCTCCAAACTTATTTAAATCTATCCCAAGTCCATTATCCTTAATTACCAATACCACAACATCGGCTTCAATTCGAGAGCTTAATTCTATAATTGGATGTCTTTTTTCAGATTTGTACTTAATAGCATTTGTAAGAAAGTTTAGAATTATACTATCAAGATAGGCTGGAATGCCTTTTACACAAACATCTTCATCAATTTCGTTATAAATTATGGCTTCTGCATTTTGAGCTAAAGCAATAATATTATAAGTCGCTTTTTCGGCATAATCATATAAATTAAGAACCTGCATTTTAGAAGCATCAATTTCTTTAATTTTTGCTACTTGAGTTAAATGAGCAACGGTTTCCTGTAAATTCTCAACAGCTTGTTTTAATAATTGAAAATTCTCATTTTGGTTTAAAACAGAAAAATCTTCCTCTAAAAAATCGGTAAGAACAGATAAATTACCAGAGTGCGATCTTAGATTATGAGTCACAATATTAGCAAAAGATCGCAACCTATCATTTTGTTCTTCGGCAACACTAAGCATCAATTTTAACTTATCTTGATTTTTTTGCCTCTTAGTAATATCTGTAAATTGCCAAATCATGTGTGCACGTCCTTCCTTAAAATAAACCAAGGACACATAGATTAACAACCAAATAATGGAACCGTCTTTATGGAAATAGCGTTGTTTTACACGATACTTATCAATTTTACCATTTATAAGTTTTTCGTATTTATGCTCGTGTACACCAAGATCTTGAGCATAGACAATATTATTAATGTCCATATTAAAAAGCTCCCATCTTGTATATCCAAAAATATCGCAGATACTCTCGTTAACCTTTAACCAATTTCCATCTAAGCTTACGATAGCAATACCATTATAAGTATTATTAAATATACGCTCTAAAACATCGTGCGCATTAGAAGAATCCTGTAGATGATTTGAAACTTTCATACATTATATTTAATAAGGATTAAACCATATGAAAGCTATCAGTTAATAAGGGTTTGTTGCTTTAAATTATTTCTAATCGTAATTTCAACATCAAAAAGTTACGAAAAAAATACCAAATCACAAAAAAATAGTATATTTGCCGCTCGAAAGAGAAGCTTTCGTGTACATAACAATCATTTACAATAATATTAGAATGTATTTAGACCCAAAAGAAAAAGAAGCCATTTTTAAAAAACATGGCAAAAACGAAAAAGACACAGGTTCTGCAGAAGGGCAAATTGCTTTATTCACTTACAGAATCAATTACTTAACTGAGCACTTAAAAAACAATCGTAAAGATTTTAATACTGAGCGTTCATTAGTAAAGTTAGTAGGTAAGCGTCGTGCTTTATTAGATTACTTAACTAAGAAAGATATTTTAAGATATCGTGCGATAGTAAAAGAATTAGGATTAAGAAAATAATCTCAATAAAAAGACCACGCCTAACAGCGTGGTTTTTTGTTATATAACAACTCGGTTTTGGACGAGTATAAAAACCAAAATTGAAGAAGCTAGATCTTGAATCGACTTCAGGACTAACAGTTTTTCATTGGTCATACAACAACTACTACACAACAACACAACGACCATTGTTTAACATTATTCTAACGAGCAATAATGCGTTAGAATTAGAATTAAAAAATTTATGATTCCAAAGGTATTTAAAGAGGTCATTGACCTTGGTGATGGTAGAGAAATTTCTATCGAAACTGGAAAATTAGCAAAACAGGCACATGGTTCTGTTGTTGTTCAATCAGGAAAATGTATGTTATTATGTACAGTTGTTTCCAACTACGAGCAAAAAGATGTTAACTTTTTGCCATTAACAGTAGATTACAGAGAAAAATTTGCTGCTGCAGGCCGTTATCCAGGTGGTTTCTTTAAAAGAGAAGCAAGACCTAGTGATGGAGAAGTATTAACCATGCGTTTAGTGGATCGTGTTTTACGTCCGTTATTCCCAAAAGATTACCATTCTGAAACTCAGGTAATGATTCAATTAATGTCTCATGACCCAGAAGTAATGCCAGATGCAATGGCAGGTTTAGCAGCTTCGGCAGCTATTCAATTATCAGATTTCCCATTTGAATGCCCAATTTCTGAAGCTAGAGTTGGTCGTGTTAATGGAGAATTCATCATTAACCCAACATTTGCTCAATTAGAAGAGTCTGACATCGATATGATGATTGGAGCTTCTGCAGATTCTGTAATGATGGTAGAAGGTGAAATGGATGAAATTTCTGAAGAAGAAATGGCAGATGCTATTAAGTTTGCTCACGAAGCAATTAAAGTACAATGTGCTGCTCAAGTAAGATTAGCAGAAGCCTTTGGAAAGAAAGCAACTCGTGAATACGAACCAGAAAGAGAAGACAAAGATTTAGAGAAGAAAGTACATGACATGGCATACGATAAAGTATATGCTATTGCAAAAGCTGGATCTTCTAAGCACGAAAGAAGTGCTGCTTTTCAACAAATAAAAGAAGATATTATAGCTACATTTTCTGAAGAAGAATTAGCAGATTATGGTGGTTTAGTATCTGAGTATTACCGCAAAGCAGAAAAAGCGGCTATTAGAGATTTAACCTTAAACGAAGGCTTACGTTTAGATGGTCGTAAAACTGACGAAATCAGACCAATCTGGTGTGAGGTAGATTACTTACCATCAACACATGGTTCTGCAATCTTTACACGTGGAGAAACGCAAGCATTAGCTACAGTAACTTTAGGTACTTCTAGAGATGCAAACCAAATAGATATGCCTTCTCAAGAAGGTGAAGAGCGTTTCTATTTACACTATAACTTCCCTCCGTTTTGTACAGGTGAAGCAAGACCTATTCGTGGAACGTCTCGTAGAGAAGTTGGACATGGTAACTTAGCACAACGTGCGTTAAAAGGTATGGTGCCAGACGAGAGTCCTTACACTGTAAGAATAGTATCTGAAGTTTTAGAATCTAACGGTTCTTCTTCTATGGCAACTGTTTGTGCTGGTACAATGGCATTAATGGATGCTGGTGTACAAATGACAAAACCGGTTTCTGGTATTGCTATGGGATTAATTTCTGATGCCGATTCTGGAAAATACGCTGTATTATCTGATATCTTAGGAGATGAAGATCACCTTGGTGATATGGATTTTAAAGTAACAGGTACTGCAGATGGTATTACAGCTTGTCAAATGGACATTAAAGTAAAAGGTCTGTCTTACGAAATTCTTGTAAATGCACTAAAACAAGCTCGTAATGGTCGTTTACATATCTTAGAAAAATTAACAGATACCATTGCTACACCAAACGCAAATGTTAAAGAACATGCGCCTACAATGGTAACAAGACGTATTCCTAATGAATTCATTGGAGCTTTAATTGGTCCTGGTGGAAAAGTAATTCAGGAAATGCAAAAAGAAACTGAGACAACTATCGTTATTAACGAAGACCCAGTGACTGAAGAAGGTATTGTTGAAATTTTAGGAGTTGGTAAAAAAGGTATCGATGCTGTAATGGCAAAAATTGATGCTATTTTATTTAAGCCTGAAGTTGGTAGCATTTACGAAGTAAAAGTAATTAAGATGTTAGATTTTGGTGCTGTAGTAGAATATACAGCTGCACCAGGAAACGAAGTATTATTACACGTATCTGAATTAGCTTGGGAACGTACAGAAAATGTATCTGATGTGGTAAACATGGGAGATGTTTTTGATGTTAAATACTTCGGTATCGATTCTAGAACACGTAAAGAAAAAGTATCTCGTAAGGCAATCTTACCAAAACCTGAAGGTTATGTAGCAAGACCACCAAGAGATGACAAACGTTCTGGTGGACGTGATAATAACAGAGGAAGAGATAATCGTGGACGTGATAACAGACGTGATGATCGCAAACCTAGAGAAGATAAGAAAGAAGATTAATTTCTAATTTCTTTTTATATAAATTAAACCTGTCAAGTTTTTAAGCCTGACAGGTTTTTTTATGCGCTCTATTTTGGTTATTTCAGAAATACCAAATGCAATAGTATAATCAACTAGGCTTGTTTATCATTAGACTATAAAATACCCATTATCAGGTATAGGAGTAACTATTTTGCTTATTTAATTTTGAATACTATGAATTGTAAAGCCACAATTATGAAAATCAAAATATTTTTTATCGCAATAATGAGTTACGTTTTCTTGCTATGTAGTTGTAGTAAAAATACTAATGATGGAAATTCCAATTGTGAAGCCCCTCTTACAATTGCAACATCTGTATTCCCTTTAGGCACTGGTGTAATTAATTATAGAGATGAAGCTTACTGCTTTGGAGATTCGCTTTTATGTACCGCAGTTCCAAATTTAAATTATGAATTTTTTGAATGGGAATTAGGCAGCAAATCTCCTCATTCGCCTCCCGGAAACTCCGCATACTTTTATATTTATGATGAAGAAAGTTCTCATATTAGTGCAAAGTTTAGAGCAATAGACAATTCATTTATTAGTTCTAGTCTAAATTTCCCCGAAAGCTTTACTTGTGATACGGATAGGTATCCAGCATGTGAAGTAAGAGTCGAAAGGTATTATGTTTCAATCGGAATGACTGGAGTTTACGCAACTGGTCCACAAGTTATTGTCGGAGTGTTAGGTGATGGTATGCATACAGGCATGACCTACCAATTAGAAGACGGTTTGGTGTCGGTTTCTTATGATCCAGATACATCAGTTAATTATGATGAATTTGACGACGCATGGTGGGCTTATAATGTAGATTTTGGGTCGTTTACAGTAAATTATATAAGCCCTGAAACAAATACCGTAGAAATAACATTTAATAATGTGTACCTTGAGAATTTGGACGACGAAGGAGAGTATTTATCTGGAACCATTAGTGCTCAAGGACTTATACCTATTGATTAAGCGTATTATTGTTAGATTTACATAAGTAATTGCTTAAGCCAACAGTTTTAGTTGTAATGTTAAATAAAACTCAAAAAAAATCTAAACTGTAATATTAAACGTACATCTGTTTTAATCATCTCATCAACAAAACAAGATATATGGCTTCAAAAGACACCTTCTCAAAAACAATAATATCAACTTCAAAAAGCACTACTAAAAAACTATCCAAAAATTTCAACCTGTTTCTCAACAGCAAATCAAAAACAGAAAACACTAATAACAAAATTGTCCTTTTTAGTACATTTTTACTCATGCTTTTAGGCATCTATTTTTTATCTGTTTTTTATGGCGACTTTGAACAATTCAACGCCGATAAAATGAGCAGCACTATTGGATATACATTTATAATCTTAGCCACTACCCTCTTAGCCTTTAAAGCCTTATTTTTTATTTATAAGGCCTATAATTATTACAAATACAAACCTATTGCCTCTGTTTCAGACAAAGAATTACCAACTTGTACTGTAATTGTTCCAGCATATAACGAAGGCAAACAAGTGTATGATACATTAATAAGTTTAGACAATAGCAACTATCCCAAACATAAACTACAAATTATATCTATTGACGATGGTAGTAAGGACGACACCTGGGATTGGATGCTAGATGCTAAAAAGAAATTAGGAGATCGTTTAGAAATATACCAACAACCCAAAAACCAAGGAAAACGTCATGCACTTTACCGTGGATTTAATTTAGGAACAGGTGATGTATATGTTACCGTAGATAGCGATTCTATCGTTACTGAAGACACACTGAGAAATTTAGTCAGCCCTTTTATTAAAGACGAAAATTGTGGAGCTGTTGCTGGTAATATTAGAGTTTTAAACAACAAAAAGGAAATGTTACCTAAAATGCTAGATGTTAGCTTTGTTTTAAGTTTTGAATTTGTGCGTTCTGCAGAAAGTAACTTAAATTCTGTACTCTGTACTCCTGGAGCCTTAGCTGCTTACAGAAGCACTGCTGTGCATAACTGTTTACCACAGTGGATCAATCAAACGTTTATGGGACAACCATCAGACATTGGAGAAGACAGAGCGATGACCAATATGATTTTAAAACAAGGTAAACACGTTTTGTTTCAAAAAAATGCAGTGGCTTATACCAATGTCCCTGAAGAATATATCGGTTTGTATAAAATGTTTATCCGTTGGGGACGAAGTAATGTTAGAGAAAACCTAGAAATGGCTAAATATGTATTTACAAACTTTAGAGCCAAAGGAAAATCTGCTACACGAATTTTATTTATTAGCCAATTTGTAAAAATACTTATGAGCTATCCTTTATTAATCTCTATGCTGTTCTTCGTTTTAGTACATCCTTTATTATTTTTAGGTTCTACCCTAGTTAGTATTTTAGTGGTTTCAACTTTTTCTGTACTATTTTTTACTAGCCAATATAAAACCACGCAAGGATTTTGGGCTTACTCGTATAGCATTTTATTCACCTTTGCTTTATTCTGGATTACACCTTATGCTATTGCAACAGCAAATAGAAGAGGTTGGTTAACACGTGGCTTAGCCGAACAGAAGTAAAAAAACTTTTTACACAACATATATAAACCTATCAAAATAAAACTTGATAGGTTTTTTTTATACAAATCACTCAATTTGTCACCGACAGGCTGTCAGTTTTATAGGTTTAGTAAAATTTTAAGATTTTCATTTCCACAAGTATACCACTCATAAGTTTACAGTTTCTCAATGATTGACACAAATATGTTAAGATTCCATAATTCTTAAAATCAATCTTTCTTTTTGGCACTTCCGTACAGTCCTTGTGGTAATTAAAGTGAATTAATTTAATAAAAAAATGAAAGTATTAGTAATTGGAGCTGGTAATATGGGTTTAACATATTCTGAAGGTATGGCAGAATCGCCATTACTTAATAAGCATAAACTGAGAATATATGATACCGATCCAAAAAAAATAGAAACCTTACGCCAAGATTCAAGATTTAACGTTTTTGACAATTTAGAGGATTGCTTACCAAAAGCAGATATTGTCTTTATTGCTGTAAAACCGTATCACAGTGATGGTTTATTTGAAAAAATGAAACCCATGATAAATCACAGTCAAATCTTTGTGTCCTTAATGGCAGGAGTCACTATTGAAACCATTCAGCAAAAATTAGACGCAAAAAAAGTCATTAGAACCATGCCTAATTTACCCGCACAAGTTGGTAAAGGTGTCACCTCTTACACAGAATCTAAAGACGTTTCCAAAGTAGAACTAATCATGGTAAGAAATCTTTTAGACACTACAGGAACATCCATTCATGTTAACACGGAAAAGTTTATTGACGCCTCTACAGGAATTTCAGGAAGCGGCCCTGCTTATGTGTTCTATTTTATGCAATCCATGTTAGAAGCAGCTTTAAAAATGGGCTTTTCGGATTACGATTCCAAAGTCTTAGTAAGCAGTACGTTTGAAGGAGCCATAGAACTCTTCAATCAAAACAATATATCGCCAAAATCATGGATAGCTAAAGTCGCTTCAAAAGGAGGCACAACTCAAGCAGCCATTGATTCTATGGAAGACAATAATGTAAAACAATTAATACAAGATGCAGCCTATGCAGCATTTGATCGTGCTGTAGAATTAGGCAAAGACAAATAAAATATGAATAACAATATAAAACGTGTGGTCGTCAAAGTAGGCACCAACGTATTAACAAACAAAGACAATAGAATATTAGGACCAGTACTTAGAGAATTGGTAAGGCAAATTGCCGTTTTATACGAAGAAGACATCATGGTTATTTTAGTCTCCTCCGGCTCTGCAATTGCAGGTATGGAAGTTTTGGGCGACACTGATATCAAGGATAAATCGGTAAGAAGACAAGTCTATTCTGCTGTTGGCCAGCCAAGGATGATGCGTCATTATTATAGCATTTTCCATGACTACGGCATGCGTTGTGCTCAAATTTTAGCCACAAAACGCGATTTTGATGCTGGAAAACACAGGCAAAATATGATTAACTGTTATGAAGGCTTATTGTCCGAAGGCGTCATTCCTATTGCCAACGAAGACGATGCCGTATCCTTAACCATGTCTATGTTTTCAGACAATGACGAGCTCGCAAGCTTAGTTGCCGAACTTTTAGATGCCGACCGATTAATCATTTTATCCGATACAGACGGACTCTACACAGGACATCCAGACGACGAAGATTCTATTAGATTACACGAAGTTAAAACCAATCAGAATGTCGAACAATATGTTCAGGCTTCTGATAAAAAAGAAGGAGAAGGCCGTGGCGGAATGGCCTCAAAATTAAAAATAGCCAAAGGCACTGCAAATAAAGACATCCCAACTTACATCGCCAATGGTAAACGCGAAAATGTAATCATAGATATTATTAATAATAAAGCAGTAGGCACAAAATTTATTAGTGCTTAAAATAAACCTCTCAATTATAAAAATTAAAAAAATGAAACTATTACAAACACGTATAAAAAACAAAGTCCTCAAATCAATGATAAGGATTTTAGGACACGAAAGACATGCCATTATCGAAGCCAATAAAAAGGATTTAGAGGCTTTTCAAAAAGAAGACCAAGCCCTTTATGAGCGTTTAATTGTAAACGACAAAAAGGTAGATGAAATGATTACTGCGGTTGAAGCCGTTATGAATCAGGAAGATCCTGTTGGACAAGAACTATCTAATCGTACACTAAAAAACGGCTTAAATATAGTAAACACTACAGCTCCTTTTGGTACCATCCTTATTATTTACGAATCGCGACCAGACGTTACTATTGAAGCAGCCGTTTTAGCCTTTAAAGCCAATAATAAAATTTTATTAAAAGGTGGTAAAGAAGCTCTAAACAGCAATCTTATTTTAGAAAAATGCTGGCACCAAGCTTTAGAAGAAAATGGCTTGTCTAAAGAATGGATTAAGCTATTGCATTTAAAACGTGAAGAAACCCAAGAATTTCTTAAAAACCCAACCGAACCCTTAGATTTAATTGTTCCTCGTGGTGGTGAGCGTTTAATCAATTTTGTAAAAACACATGCCACTTGCGCCGTTTTAGTTAGTGGACGCGGCAATAACTTCTTGTATGTTTCTGAACATGCCGATTGGAGCAAAGCTGTAAATGTGATTATTAATGCTAAAACAGATAAAATTTCGGGCTGTAATGCTTTAGACAAAGTATTAATCAATAAAAACCTTCCAGAATACGAAACCAAACTAAAAATGCTTCAAGAAAAATTAGAACAACATCATGTTGAAATTCTAGTCGATGATAAGGTCTCAAGCATTTTACCTCAAAAAGAAACGGTTTCGAATAGTGAAGTTTGGCACGAAGAATTTCTAGCTCTAAAACTTCTCATCGGAGAGGTAGATACTTTAGAAGAAGCTATTGATCTTATTAACACCTATTCTGGAAAACATTCGGCTGCTATTATTACGGAACACACAGACGAAGCCATGGAATTTATGCACAACGTTGATAGTGCTGCAGTATATCATAATGCCTCTACCAGATTTACAGATGGTGGACAAATGGGTGTTGGCGCAGAACTCGCTATTAGTACAGACAAACTACACCATAGAGGACCTTTGGGCTTAAACCAATTGGTAACGAATAAATATTACGTATATGGAAATGGACAGGTTAGGATTTAGAGTTAGGGATTAGGAGATAGGTGTTAGATTTTGGGGAATTAGAGAGTCTTGAGCCAACAGCCAAAACCAAGAGCTAACAACATGCTTTTCAAAGTTTTAACCAAAATAATTAGGGTATCTCAATAAAATTTGGTATACTATAAGTTATGATAACACAAGACAAAGCGAAGTACGTAAATGAGTTAAATCAGTCCATTTCCTATCTACAAAATTTAGGCTATTCTAATATCAAGGCCGATATTGAAGGTTATGAAACCCCAAAGTCGTATTTAAAAAGGGGAAGTACAATTGAAGTTACACCAGATATCGTCGCAGAAAAAGAAGGCCGTAAACACATCTTCGATTTAAGTTTAAAATCTCAAAAACCAAGATTGTTAAAATCCAAATGGCTATTTTTAAATACATTAAGCCAATTAAAATCGTATCGTTTTAGATTAATAACAACGAGAGGACATTTTAAATTTACAAACCAAATTGTAGAAGACATTCATTTGGACTCCATTAAACTCATTAAAATTTAAGAGACTGTATCTTATAAGCTAAATGCCACTATAAGATACAGTCTTTTTATTATAATGTTTTAGCAACTTGTTCTACAGCTGCAATGGTTGCATTTAAATCTTCATAGGTTAAAGCATCTGTAATAAACCAAGTTTCAAAAGCACTTGGTGCAATATAAATGCCCGCATTTAGCATGCCGTGGAAGAACGTTTTAAACGTCTCATTATTTCCTTTGGCAGCCGAATCAAAATCTACCACAGCTCCTTCTGCAAAGTGAACAGAAATCATAGAGCCAATGCTATTTATAGTATGTGTTACTCCATTTTTATTTAAAGCATCAGCAATACCATTATGAAGATATTTCGTTTTTTCTTCTAACCTATTCATCAAGCCTGTATCTGCATTAACGGCTTTAAGCATTGCTAATCCTGCAGCCATAGCTAATGGATTTCCACTTAGCGTACCTGCCTGGTATACGGGACCTAATGGCGCTAAGTAATTCATAATTTCATTCCGTGCCGCAAATGCTCCAACAGGCAATCCGCCTCCAACAACTTTACCAAAACACACAATATCGGCTTTAATACCTTTTAGCTCTTGCACTCCACCTTTAGCCAATCTAAAACCAGTCATTACCTCATCAAAAATTAATAAGATATGATGAGCATCGCATAGATGTCTTAAACCTTCTAAAAATCCATCTACTGGAGGAATACACCCCATATTACCGGCAACAGGCTCTATTATAATAGCTGCAATTTCATTGGTATTAGCTTCAACAAGTTCCTTTACGTTTTCAAGATCATTATACCGCGCTAACAAGGTATCTTTTGCCGTTCCTTGGGTTACTCCAGGACTATTAGGTGTTCCAAAAGTAACAGCACCACTACCTGCTGCTATTAAAAATGAATCACTATGACCATGATAACACCCCGCAAACTTTATAATTTTATCTTTTTTGGTAAATCCTCTTGCTAATCTTATAGCACTCATACAAGCTTCTGTACCAGAATTCACAAAACGAATTTTATCAATATTTGGCACCATAGATACAGCTAATTCTGCTATTTCTGTTTCAATAGCTGTAGGCATTCCAAAAGATGTTCCCAATTTTGTCTTTTCTATAACAGCATCAACAACTGGTGGAAATGCATGACCAAGCAACATTGGTCCCCAAGAATTAATATAATCGATAAAACGGTTGCCATCTTCATCATAAACATAAGCACCTTTAGCAGATTTTGCAAAAATTGGTGTACCACCAACAGCATTAAAAGCTCTAACGGGTGAATTTACTCCTCCCGGAATCACCTCTTGCGCTTCTTTAAACAAAGCGCTACTTCTTTGATATAACATAACTTAATTAGGAATAATAAGTTCTTGACCAATAGTTAGGTCATTTGATTTTAATTTATTTTGAGACTTTATAGCCTCAACAGTAGTTTTATAGAGTCTTGAAAGCGAATACAAGGTATCGCCTTTTGTAACAGTATGCTTTTTTATAGCAGACGTCTTCCTACCTTCAATAATTGTTGTAGATTTTCGTTTGGTCTGAGCAGTCGTTGCACCACTAAGCACCTCATCATCATACTTATGCAGCTGGTAACGCTCTATTAAACTGATTAGTTTTTGAGGATATTTTCTATCTGTAGCATAACCTGCAGCCCTTAATCCTTTTGCCCAACCTTTATAATCATTTGGTCGTAATTTAAACAAACTCGCATAACGACTTCGGCCTGTTAAAAATTTAGAATGATCTTCATAAGACATTTCTGCCTTGGTATATTTTCTAAAACATTCTTGTGAACGGTCATCATCATGGTAAATTTTGGCTCCCTTCCACCCATGGCATTTTATACCAAAGTGATTGTTTGCCTCTACAGCTAAACGCCCTCTACCTACACCAGATTCTAAAATACCTTGCGCAAGTGTAATACTAGCTGGTATTTTATGGTGTCGCATATTGTCTTTAGCAATCGCTGCATAAATAGCAATATAAGCATCTACAGTACTTGGTGCTTTATGGGTTGTTGTACTAGGGGTTACGGTTGGCTTTTTGGTCTCTACCTTATCATTTTTAACAACAACCGTTTTATTAGTACTATCATTTTTTCGTTTTGTAACAATACCTTTTTTAGGACCACAACTCATTGCAGACACTACAATTAATACAATTATATATCTAAACTTCATGTGCTTGCTAGTATTGTTTTATATGTTTGTTTCATTTTCATAGCTCTATTAGGGGCTGGTTTTTTCGTTTCAATATTTGATTAACACCAGCTATACCTTGTAAACCTCCGGTATGAATGGCTAATATTTTCGACTCTTTTTGAAAAAACCCTTTGTCAATTAAATCAAATATACCAAATAGCATTTTACCTGTATAAATAGGATCTAACGGAATATGATAAGCCTTCTTAAATTGATTTATAAACGCAATTAATTCGGGCTTTATTTTACCATAACCACCAAAATGATACGCTGTTATCAGTTCCCAATTGTCTTGATTTGCAAATTTACGAATATCTTGTTGTAAAAAATCACCTTTTAACGCAGGAAAACCTAATATTTTCTGATGTGATTCTGACGCATTAATAAGTCCCGAAATTGTACCACCTGTACCTACCGCACAACAAATATAATCGTACACATTATCTGTAGCTTGTAAAATGTCTTCACAACCTTTAACCGCTAAATCATTAGTACCTCCTTCTGGTAAAAGGTAGAAGTTTCCAAACCTACTTTTTAATCCGTCAATAAAATCGTCATCATTTTTCTGCCTATAGTGAGCTCTCGAAACAAATTCTAAATGCATCCCACAGGTTTTAGCAAATTGTAAGGTGGGATTTAATGGTGTTTTTAAAGCTAACTCCTCTCCTCTTATAACACCAACCGTTTTAAACCCATACATGTTTCCCGCATATGCAACAGCGGCAATATGATTTGAAAACGCACCACCAAAGGTTAATAAAGAAGTGGCATTTATCCTTTTGGCTTCATCAATATTATAGGTCAATTTACGGTACTTATTGCCCGAAATAAAAGGGTGAATTAAATCTTCACGCTTTATAGTTATTAACAAATTCTTAAACCTTATATCTTGATGATGAACAGACGGAATTTCCAAATCTTTTTTTTACAAAAATAGGCAACTCCTTTTAATTTAAGTGTTTTTCAAATTTGTAAGAAAATATATTAAAAATGCAGATAATCGGTGTTTTTAATCGTTTTGTCGGTAAAAAATTATTTTTTATCCTTTTTTTTTCCTACACTTGTCCTCGGATTTAAAATCAATTAGTCCTATTTAACCCTAGATTAAGCTAATTATTAATATCAATTAAACGGTATTCTTAACGCTAAAACCTACTAATTATGAACAATAATTTTCGTTCTCCGCTATCTCAATTACTTATCAATTTTAGAATAAGTAATTGCAAAACATTAAGCGTTGTCTTTTTTGCAATAGTTCTTTTATCAAGTCATTCTGCTACGGCCCAATTACCCGTAACTTACGATTTTGAATCGGGCTTTCAAGGTTGGACAAGTAATGGTAATGATTCTGGAAGATACAATAGTTCAACCTGGGCTTGTGGCGGCTCTAAATCTATCTATTCAAAAGACAATGATACAGGCAGAAACATCATGCAGTCTCCAGCACTTAATTTAACGAGTTATTCTGAAGTCACTATTTCTTTTTGTCATAAAACAACATCTAATATAGAAAACGGTGATGGCTTTAGAATCGATTACTATAATGGAACCTATTGGACAACAATAAAAACATTTACATTAGGTACTGACTTTTACTCACAAGGCCCAGGAAACTCACATAATTTATCCGCCACTATTTCTAATCCAGGATACACCTTCGCTACCAATTCATATTTTAGATTTATTGGAATTAGCAATAGAGATGACGAATGGAATCTTTTTGACGACATTACAATTACAGGCACAAACCCTTTACCATGTACACAACCGGCTAACCAACCCACAAGCCTAACCTTTAGTAATGTTTTAGACAGCACTATGGATTTTAGTTTTACGCCCGCTACAAGTGCTCCAGACAATTACCTAGTGGTTTATAACACCACGGGCGTAACTCCTCCTGTAGCAGACGGCTCTACTTATACTGTAGGCGTAACTTATGGAGATCATACGGTTGTAAGCGACAATACAGATACTTCATTCACCCTAACAGGCTTAAACAATAACACCACTTATTATGTGTATGTGTTTTCTTATAATTCATTATGTACTAATGGACCAAATTACCTAAACGGTTCTCCATTAAATGGAAACGAAACAACTTTAAATTGTATTCCTAACGGCACAAATTCATCGTATTATATCGATGATTTTTCAACCTCAGGAGGTGTAACTAATATTACCAACAATAATTCTGGATATTCTACAAATGGTTACGGAAATTTCACCAACTTATCTGTTAGTCAATATCGTGGCGCTGCAGTCAATTTTTATGGTAATTTTAGAGATGGCTCTAATCGATACGATGGTTTTGGTGTAGGTATATGGGTCGATTTTAACAATGATGGTGATTTTAATGACGTAGGCGAAACCATGTTCAACGACGGCTATTACGATCCTATAAATAGCAGTTTCACCATTCCTACAGGAACAACTCCTGGAGACTATAAAATGAGAGTCTTAATCGATTGGAATGATAGCTCTCCTAGTTGGTGCCCTAGTTCTTTCGTTGGAGAAGCTGAAGACTATACACTAACCGTATTAGACATAGTAACTTGTACGCCTTCAGATGCGCTTGGTACTACAACCTTAGCTTGTCCTTCTGTAGATACTGGTGGATTGGGACTGTCTGGCGCTGACCCAGCACCAATTAATTGCTCGGTAGAAAACACGACGGCAACATTAGAAGCCACATACTTAAACTTAGGTGATACCTCTACCTATAACGTAGAATCTATTCCTTATGCTCCTCCGTTTCAATTTAGCTGTCTAGAAAATCCTGTGAGTGTTAACGATGACGATGTATGGTCTCCAGAAATAGAATTACCTTTTGACTTCTGTTTCTTTGGTAATACCTATGATTCTTGTGTTATCGGTTCTAATGGAGTTATTTCTTTCGACACCAGCCTAGCTAGTACGCCATCATATGCCTCACCAACGGGATGGAGAACGATATATAATATTCCACATTCAGAAAATGCTAGAGATTATATTAACAACAACATCAATACTCGCTTTTTTGGACCTTCAATATATGGTGTGCATCATGATGTAGATCCTAGTGTCGGTGGAGAAATAGGCTATCAATTAATAACTTTAGACACCGGTTGTAGAGCACTAGTTGCTGCTTGGAGCGATGTACCAATGTATGATGATAATTCTTTATTATACACCGGTATGATTGTATTCTACGAAGACACCAATGTTATTGAAGTCTATATTAAAGAAAAAAGAGTCTTAAGCTCATGGAATGATGGTAATGCAACTGTTGGTCTTCAAGCAAATGCTACTAATGCTATAGCTGCCCCTAACAGAAACACAACAGACCCTAACTGGACGGCCTTTGACGAAGCTTGGAGATTTGTACCTGCTGGTCCTTCTATTACAACGCTTAAATGGTACAAAGATGCTATCTCACCTGCCAATGAAATTGATGACCCAGACAACGATGGTATTATTACCGTAACCCCTACAAGCACCACAACTTATTATTCTGAAGTGACTTACGACCTTTGTTCTGGTTCTACAATTGTAGAAATTGATACGGCTACAGTAACTTTAAATGGTAGTAAAGTTTGGGATGGCTCTGAAAGCTCAGATTGGAACAACCCTAACAACTGGACTCCTGCTGGTGTACCTGTGATTACAGACTGTATTGTAATTCCTGTTACCGCAAACGACCCTGTTATTACTGGTGTGGTAGATGGAACCGGTTTTAATATGGAAATTGAAGATGGTGCCACACTAATACAACAACCTAATTCGTCTTTAACTATTGAAGATAAAATTACCATAGATACTAATGCCGATTACGAACTAAAAGACAGCGCCAGCCTTATACAAATTACAGATGTGGCTACCAACCAAAATGTAGGTACAGCCAAAGTGCAACGCGAAGTTAACGGATTAACCAATTTTGATTATGTCTATTGGTCTACTCCTGTAGAAGCTTTTGATGTAGGAGATGTGTCGCCAAGCACACCTAATTATGGTGTTTTTGAATGGCTTCCAACCGTAAATAACGGTAGCCCTGGAAAACATGGAGAATGGAGCTACGCTTCGGGCAATATGACCTTAGGAAAAGGCTATGCCATTAGAGATTTAGAAGGGACGGCTATTGCCAATACAGCCCAATTTGAAGGCAAATTAAACAACGGACAAATTACACATTACATCACTAGAGGTACCTACAACGGCCTACCTTACCAAGGTAACGGAAATACCGCTACAGCCGAAGATGATAACTGGAATTTAATAGGAAACCCATACCCTTCTGCTATTTCTTTAACCGATTTTACAACCGCAAACCCTTATATAGATGGTACACTCTATTTTTGGAGACACACCGCTCCACCAAGTACTTTTGTAGGCGATCCGTTTTATACAGGTTTTCTATATAATTACTCAGAAAACGATTATTTAAGTGCCAACAGCTTAGGCTCTACACCTCCTGGTTTTAACGGTTATATTGCCGCAGGTCAAGGTTTCTTTGTGCAACTTCTTAATTCTTCACCAAGACCTAGTCCTGTAGTGTTTAACAATTCAATGCGAGGTACCTATGCTAACGATGGCTTCTATAGAAGTGCCAATCTAAATGCAGACAATACCACCAATACAAACGAAAAACATCGTATTTGGTTAGACTTAATTGACAGCAATAATACCGCTTTATCACTATTGGTAGGTTATGCTGCTGGTGCAACAGATGCTATAGATAGATTATATGATGGCCATTTACTAAACGATTCTAACTATCAGTTTTATTCTACGCTAAATACTCCTGAAAAAAGTAATAAACTGGCTATTAATGGTAGAGCTTTACCTTTTGTAGAAACTGACACTATTCCGTTAGGATTTAAAACCGCTACACAAGGAGAATACACTATTGCACTTAATACGGTTGATGGTTTATTTGAAACCACAGACCAAGACATTTATCTTGAAGACAAAGTGCTAAATCTAATTCACGATTTAAGAACAAGTCCGTATAGTTTTACTACAGATTTAGGAACTTTTGAAGACCGTTTTGTCTTAAGATTTAACACCAACAACAGCCTAAGTGTTACAGACCTAGACGCCAATGCCAATTTAGATATAAGAACCTTATCTAATGCTATAGTAGCCACGGCCACTAAGAGTTTCATTAAAACCTTTGAATTACACGATATTACAGGCCGTTTAATTCATAAAAACCTTAATATCACAGCAGCAGATTACAGCTACCCAACTCAAAATTTAAGTCGTGGTACATATATTGTAACGGTTGCGCTTGCCAATGGCTCTACAGTGTCTAAAAAGCTTATGATTTAAAACCTTAAAACAACTTTACAACCCAACCGAGATCTTAACATTACAACCGTTAAGATCTTTGTGTTTTTATACCCTTTTTTAGGGCCGTTTTTTACGGCTTTTTTCAAGTGATTTTTTACAACTTTTTCTTCCTTTTTTAGAGCATTTTAAAGGGCATTTTTAAGCCCGTTTTTACCCGTTTTTAAGCCAAAACTAAAGACCTCCCAAAAGGCCTTCAACCTTAATAATCAGTGATTAAACGAATATATTTTTTAAATAAAAAACTACATTTTCACAAAAAATTAAAGCTATTCGCAATTAAACACTACAAAAACCTCACTTTCATCCGCTAATTTTTAGGTTTTATCGATAATATATTGAAATATACCTCCAAAAACTCAGAATAGCTTTAATTTAACTCCTTAACAGTAAGGTAACACTACGGTGTTTATAATATAACATGCATCTGTTTTTACCTGCTGTAAAACGTATAACATAGTTTTTAAAACCCAAGTTGAAAAAACAACGGATGTCTAAGCATATCCAACCTTATTTTAACCCTACATTAAAACATAGAATACATGCTTAAAAAATTACTTTTTGCTATTGCATTAACTACTTATGGTGTAATAAGCGCACAAACCGTACTTATAGACCCTAACGGAGATGGTGGTTTTGAATCTGGAGCTGATCTTACTGCTAATGGGTGGTCTTTTTCACCTCCTATTGCCCCCACTTTCAATCAATGGACTACAAACACAGGAGCCTCAGGCTATACAGGAGCCAGAGCCGCTTATATTACAAACAATACAGCAGTTACACCTCCTACCCATGCTTATAGTACCTTTGGTGACTTTTATAATCCAAAAATACATCGTCAGGTAACTTTTAATCCTTCAGAAAGCGATATTACTCTAAGTTTTGATTGGAAAAACCTAGCAGACGCTGGTGATGAATTAAGGGTATTGCTAGTGCCTACAGGCACGCCTGTGTCTGACGGAGTAACTCTTAACCACTCTGGCACAACACCAACAGACATTAACGTATTAGGTAGTTATACAGGAGCCGTAAATTGGACAAATGAAACCATTACCATTCCTAGTGCTTATGCTGATAGCGCAACATATATTTTAGTTTTTGAGTGGGAAGATGATGGTACTTCTTCAGGTACAATACCCGCAGCTATAGACAATATTAGCTTGGTCACCAACTGTGTGCCAACAAGCGTGTATGATACACGCTATATTAATGATTTTGCAACTGCTGTTCCAGGAAGTGTTGCAAATATTAATAGAACAGGCTCTGGTGCTAATGGAGGCTACCAAGATTTTACAGGTACAGATGTGGTACAGCAATTTGCTGGTGGAGAAGTCGATTTTACTATTATTTTTGGAGGCGGAGGTACCAATGGCCTTAATATTTGGGTCGATTGGGATGGCGATGGCGATTTTTTAAGTGCACCCAACGAAAAAGTGTTTGCCACAGGAATTTTAACACTAGGTTTTGTTTCTAGTTTTCAAATTCCATCTACAATTCCGCCTGGTACATACACCATGCGTATTAGGTCCGATTATTTTGACAGCGACCCACCACCTTGTAGTGCTACAAATTACGGAGAAGCAGAAGACTACACCCTTGTTATACCTTCTATTACATGTTTAGATAACCCTTCAAACATTGCCATTAGTGCTATAGATTATACCACAGCAACAGTAACTTGGGATGCCGCATCTCCGGCTCCGGCTAATGGTTATGAGTATTTTATCACTGAAAATCCAAATCCTATTATATACAATCAAACACCAACAGGAACTTCGGCTACAACTTCAGTAAACTTAACAGGTTTATCAGCAGATACAACTTACTATGTTTGGGTACGATCGGTTTGTGGTTCGGCTTGGGGAGAAGATGGCGAATGGCAAGGTTCTGAAACTTTTAATACGCTTATTTATCCGCCAACAACAACCAATGTGTCTATTTGTCCTGGAGATCCTTCAGATGTATTAACCGCAGATGCGGCTTGTGTTACTGGAGCTACGCTTAGTAATACTGTTGTAGGATCAATAACATCTTCTTCTACTTATGCAAATATATTAGATTGGTTTACTGTAAGTTCAGACCCTTGTGATTTTACCAACAGCTACTCCCAACAAAGATATGAGACTTTTGATTTTCAGGTAGATACAGCAGGCACCTATTTTTTTAGCATAGATGGCATAGTAACCACATTTGACTCCATGGGCTATATTGTTTATGGTGGCTTTACCCCTGGAGATTGTACTGCTGGCGGTACTTATGTTGCTGGAGCTGATGATGGCTTTTCAAGCTCTTTAGATGCCCAAATTGAAGCAAATCTTGTTCCTGGTATTACTTACACTTTAGTTACAACATCCTCTGGTTTTGGTTCGCCAGGCATAGGCCCATTTCAATGGGATATTACTGGAGCAGGAAATTTAATAGACCCTTATTCGCCTCCTAGCGGCATAGAATGGTACGCTAGTGCAAGTGGTGGCACACCTATTTTTACAGGTACAGATTTTGACCCTGTTGCCGAAGGAGTTATAACCGGGTCCACACCAGGTGTATATTCTTATTGGGCGGCATGCTCATCGTCTCCAGATGTAAGAGCACGTGCCGATTTTAATGTTGGTAAAGCATGGATTGGTGCTGTAGATTCTAATTGGAACACTCCAGGAAACTGGTCTCCAAGCGGAGCGCCAACAGATTCGGATTGTGTAATTATTACCACTGCAGGATTCAGTCCTATTATAGATGGCATAACAGAAGGTGAAGGTTACAGATTAATTATTGAGAATGGAGCCACACTTACACAACAACCCAATTCTATATTAACCATTACAGATGCTATAAACGTTGAAGCAGGCGGAACATATACGATGTTAGATAGTGCGAGTTTATTTCAAGATACTGATGTCGCCAATACGGTTAATGGGACATTTACTATGCAACGTACAGCAACTATAAAAGAGGACGATTATGTGTATTGGTCTTCGCCAGTTGACAATTTCCTTATTCAAAATGTATCTCCCGGAACAACTAATTTTAAATATGAGTGGCTTCCTACAGTCGATCGTGGTCCTGCTCCACCACCAGGTCCAATTAATTATGGAGATTGGCAAAGCTACAACACAGGAGCCATGGATGTTGGAAAAGGTTATATTGTAAAAGGGCCTGTTGGTCATGGCTCTACAGATGCTCCGTTTACTGCAACATTTTCGGGTACACCTAACAATGGCACTATAATTCAACCTATTACAAGAGGCACACACACAACAGGCGACTACTTTTATACACCATACCCAGGAGGTGACGTACTTGCCATAACAAATGACGATGACAATTGGAATCTTATAGGAAATCCATATCCTTCGGCCTTGAGTATTGAAGATTTCTTAACAGATAATAGTACTATCGATGGCAACGTTTATCTCTGGACACATGGTACAGATATTGGCGCAGGAAATGTAGATTCCTTTTATGATGATTTCACCTACAATTACAACACCGCCGATTATATCGCTATTAATTCTGTTGGTGTTTCAAGTCCAGTAGTCATTGATCACAAGTTTATTGGCGCTGGTCAAGGCTTCTTTGTGTTAATGAATGATGCTGGCACTACTAACGAAAGTGTAACGTTTGAAAATTATATGAGACACACTGCTTCTTACAGAAACGACCAATTCTATAGAAGTGCAGATACAGATACCGATGCCGCAGAAGAAGACCTAGCAACTAAACATAGAATTTGGTTAGATTATATTAGCCCATCTGGTAGCACTAATACCACATTAATTGGTTATGCTAATGGTGCTACAAATGATAAAGACCGTATGTATGATGCCAAAACCACTAGAGGCGAAGGCTTAAATTTCTATTCTATGATTGAAGAAGACGCCTATCTAATTCAAGGTCGCCAAACACCGTTTGTAGATACAGACACAGTGCCTTTGGGTCTTAATATTACAGAAGCAGGTATTCAAACCATAGCCATCAATACCGTTGACGGTTTATTTTTAGATACAGACCAAGACATTTATATTGAAGACCTATTAACAGGCATTACGCATAATATTAGCAATGCGCCTTATACATTTACAAGTGAGGCTGGTATTATAAACGATAGATTGGTTTTAACATACCGAGCTAACAACTTAAGTGTAGATACCTATGACCATGCAAATGCGGTAAAAGTGTACAAAGAAAACAACAGCATTGTTGTAAACGCTATACACGAAACCATACAAGCTATTGAAGTGTACGATATGTTAGGCCGAACGTTATTTACAAATACAGCGCTTCACCAAACGCAGTTTACTATTAATGCGCTTCAGCCTACCAATTCAACGTTATTCTTAAAAGTGAAGTTAACTAACGGCGAACAAAGTATTGCTAAAATTATTTTTTAATATAATTTACAACATTATAAGAAGGCCTTGTTTTTAAATATTCAAGGTCTTTTTCTTTGGCATAGGCTTCACGTTCAAAAGAGATATTTCTATAAGCCAGATCCCAGTTTTTATACTGAATTAATCGCCATAAAAATTCAAAGACATATATTATAAAAAACGGAAGAATAAGTAATTCTAACTGTTGTTTAAGGTGTATTTTTTCATGATTAATGAGCACAGCATCGCCTTTTAAGCTTGTGGTCTTTAAAATCATAAAAGGAAATATGGTCATTCCAAGATAGCCTTTAGGCACCATATATTTTGAAATTAATATCATAGTTTATTCGTTTCAAAAATCAATCCAAATTACATTATCTTTGTTAAGATATGAAAAAATACGTTCCCATTGAAGACGGAGACTACTACCTTACACCAGAAGGCTACCGTTGTTTTACAGCACAATACCACTTAAAACGCGGTTATTGTTGTGAGAGCGGCTGCAGACATTGTCCGTATGGATTTAACACATCGTCTCCGCTTAAAAAAGAAAAAAATACGTTAAAAAAAAAGTAATGCATACAACCACATTATCATTTAAAGACCAAATATTAGAAGGCATTCCCAACCCTTTACCAGCACCAAAACCTTTTGATGCTGCTATTAATCATGCCCCAAAACGTAAAGCTATTCTATCTAAAGCCGAAGAAAAATTAGCTTTAAAAAATGCCTTACGCTACTTTGACAAAAAGGACCATAAGACCTTATTGCCTGAGTTTAAAAACGAATTAGACACTTACGGTCGTATTTATATGTATCGCTTAAGGCCAGACTACAAAATGTACGCCAGACCAATATCGGAATATCCTGCAAAATCAACACAGGCCGCAGCGATTATGCTTATGATTCAGAACAATTTGGATTATGCTGTAGCACAGCATCCGCACGAATTAATTACCTATGGTGGTAATGGAGGAGTGTTTTCAAACTGGGCGCAATACCGATTAACCATGAAGTATTTAGCCGAAATGAATGACGAACAAACTCTAGTGATGTATTCTGGTCATCCTATGGGATTATTTCCTTCACATAAAGAAGCGCCAAGAGTTGTAGTAACTAACGGGATGATGATTCCTAATTATTCTAAACCCGACGACTGGGAAAAATTTAACGCCTTAGGAGTTACCCAATACGGACAAATGACGGCGGGAAGTTATATGTATATTGGACCACAAGGTATTGTTCATGGCACAACAATTACAGTACTTAATGGCTTTAGAAAAATAAATAAAGAACCTAAAGGCAATCTTTTTGTAACCTCAGGACTTGGAGGCATGTCTGGAGCACAACCCAAAGCTGGTAATATTGCAGGTTGCATTACGGTTTGTGCCGAAGTAAACCCAAAAATTACACAAGTACGATTAGACCAAGGTTGGATAGACGAAAAAATTACCGATTTAGATGCGCTTGTTAATCGTGTTAATAAAGCCAAAGCGGAAAAAGAAACCATTTCTATAGCGTATTTAGGCAACGTGGTAGATGTTTGGGAAAAATTTGATGAAGCCAATATTCATATCGACTTAGGAAGTGACCAAACCTCATTACACAATCCGTGGGCTGGTGGCTATTATCCTGTAGATATTTCTTTTGAAGACGCTAACGAAATGATGGCGAACCAACCAGAATTATTTAAAGAAAAAGTTCAAGACACCTTACGTCGTCATGCAGATGCCATTAATAAACACACCGCAAAAGGCACCTATTTCTTTGATTATGGAAATGCATTTTTATTAGAAGCTTCTCGTGCTGGAGCTAATGTTATGGCTAAAAACGGTATTGATTTTAAATACCCAAGCTATGTTCAAGATATTATGGGTCCTATGTGTTTTGATTATGGTTTTGGCCCCTTTAGATGGGTATGTGCTTCTGGAAAAGCAGAAGATTTAGCCAAAACAGATGCTATTGCTTGTCGTGTTTTAGAAGACATCAAAAAAAATTCGCCTGAGGAAATTCAGCAACAAATGGCTGATAACATTCAATGGATAAAAGGAGCACAAGAAAACAAACTTGTTGTAGGCTCACAAGCCCGAATTTTGTATGCAGATGCCGAAGGCCGTATGAAAATAGCCGAAGCATTTAACCAAGCCATAAAAAATGGAGATATTGGTACTGTTGTTTTAGGAAGAGACCATCACGATGTCTCGGGAACAGATTCTCCATACAGGGAAACCAGTAATATTTACGATGGCTCACGCTTTACCGCAGATATGGCCATTCAGAATGTTATTGGGGATAGTTTTAGAGGAGCCACTTGGGTAAGCATTCACAATGGCGGAGGCGTTGGCTGGGGCGAAGTTATTAACGGTGGTTTTGGTATGGTTCTTGATGGTAGTATAGAAGCATCAAAACGATTAAAACAAATGCTGTTTTGGGACGTTAACAATGGCATCTCTAGACGCAGTTGGGCAAGAAACGAAGGAGCCGTATTTGCAATAAAACGCGCCATGGAAACGGAACCAAACTTAAAAGTAACCTTACCAAATTTCGTAGATGATGATTTATTAAATGAAGTGTAATAAAAAAACAAAGCTGTTATGAAAAAACTACTCAAACTTACTCCAATGTTTCTTTTACTTATAGTCTTATCATCTTGTAGCTCGGTAAGAGTGGCAACAGATTATGACAGAGAAGCCAATTTTGAAAATTACAAGACTTTCGCATTTTTTAAACCCGGAATTGACAAAGCCGAAATTAACGATCTTGATAAAAGGCGAATTCTTAGAGCTATTGAGTCTGAATTAATGGCAAAAGGCTATACCAAGTCTGAAAACCCAGATATGCTGGTTAGCATATTTACCAAATCTAACCAACGTGTAGACATCTACAACAATGCTTGGGGCAGTGGTGCTTGGGGCTGGGGAGGTTATGGCGGTTGGGGCTGGAGATCTGGCTGGAACAACAACCAAGTATCTACTACAACAGAAGGTGTTTTATACATTGACCTTATAGATGCGAATAAGAAAGAATTAATTTGGCAAGGTTCTGGAACAGGAAATCTTGAAACTAGAAGTGTAGAAAAGAAAGAAGCACGCATTAATGAATTTGTCTCTCAAATGTTAGCACAGTTTCCACCAGAAAAAAAATAAGCATCACACCTATTAAAAAAAAGCATCGGGAAACCGATGCTTTTTTTGTTAAATTCAAAAAGTCTATCTTTGCCGCCTTTTAATTTAAGGAACTATGAAGCTAGGTAGAAACATCATTAAAAAAATCACGCAAAACCCTAAAAATGACATCCTTGCAGGTATAACCGTTTCATTGGCTATGATTCCTGAGGTCGTCGCTTTTGCTTTTGTGGCACAGATAAGCCCTATTGTTGCACTTTTTGGTGCTTTTATAATTGGTATTATTTCGGCACTTTTTGGAGGTAGACCTGGTTTAATTTCAGGAGCTGCAGGTGCTGTAGCTGTTATTTTTGTTTACATGATCCAAGAAGGACATGCCAAAGGCCTCTTATTTGATACTCCGGTAGAAAATATGGGCTATTTTTATCTATTAGCAGCCGTCGTGTTAATGGGAATTATTCAAATTATAGCCGGTGTTTTTAAGCTCGGAAAGTTTGTACGCCTAATTCCACACCCTGTAATGATGGGATTTGTTAACGGTTTAGCCATTGTTATTTTTATTGCACAATTGGGAATGTTTAAAGAAAACAAAAAAGATGTTTTTGGACAAAACATGCGTAAAACCGTATCAAAAGAATTGGTTTATAATGTTAGTGATAACAAGGTAAGAGATTTAATTTCTGACACTGAATTATTTTCTATAGAAGGCGAAAATATAATCAACATTAATACAGGCGAAACTGTTTTTATAGCATCAAACGATCAGGTTTTTGATGTTAAAACAAAAAGAGTGGTCTTTAATATTAAAAACAACGGCTTCTATTCTATAAAAGATAAGGGCGTTGTTAAATCTACTTTACAAGGTCAAAAGCTATACATTATGATAGGCCTTGTACTATTAACTATGCTTCTAATTTGGGGCTTACCTAAATTTAAACTCACAAAAAAATTACCTGCGGCATTAACAGCAATTCTTATTGTTACTTTAATTTCTATTTTTAGTGGACTGCATTCTATAAATGTTGGAGACTTTATTAGAGATGGTGGCGGAGCTGGCCTTAATGGATTTGATGAATTATCTAGTAAACTCAACCTCTTTGACCTTTGGAGTCATCTACCCTTTAACTTAGACACCTTAAAGTTTATAGCTCCTTATGCCTTTTTAGCGGCTTCTGTTGGATTAATAGAAACACTCATGACGATGAATCTTGTAGACGAGCTAACCGATTCTAGAGGAAATGGTAACAGAGAATGTGTTGCTCAAGGAGCAGGAAACATGCTAAGTGGTATATTTGGTGGTACTGGTGGTTGTGGTATGATTGGCCAAACCGTTATAAATATTAATGCTGGTGGTAGAGGACGTTTGTCTGGTGTAATGATGGCAATAACGCTACTTACTTTTATCCTTTTTGCAGATAAGTATATAGAACAAGTACCAATTGCAGCTTTAGTAGGTGTTATGTTTATGATGGTTATTGAAACTTTTGCTTGGTCTAGTTTCCGAATCATGAAAAAAATTCCTGTATCTGATGCTGTAGTACTAATTATTGTTTCTGTAGTAACTGTAATTTTTGATTTAGCCATTGCTGTATTTGTAGGGGTTATTATTTCGGCCTTATCATTTGCATGGGAAAATGCCAAAAGAATTAGAGCCCGTAAACGTTTTAAAGAAGACGGTACAAAAACTTATGAAATTTGGGGCCCATTATTCTTTGGAAGTATTACCTCATTTAACGAAAAATTTGATATCAAAAACGATCCTAACATTGTAGAGATTGACTTTGTAGAAGCTCGAATTTCGGATCATTCGGCTATTGAAGCTATTTATACATTGGTTGAAAAATATCAGGCTGCAGGCAAAACCATAAAACTAAAACACCTGAGCGAGGATTGTAAAATATTGCTTTATAAAGCCAGTCCTAAATTTAAAGATGTCATTGTTGAAGCTATTGATGACCCTCGTTATCATTTGGCTGAAAATCCAGAAAAATTTACAAAACCACTTTCGGAATATAACATCTAATTTATAAGCTTTTTAGAATCTCTAAAGACTAATCTTTAGACACTTATCTTTTTTTAAAAATAAAAGACTCAAAATAATTGATTACCAACTATTTAAACTATATTTGCATCTTAATTTAATATATTTTAATATGAGTACTGGTACAGTAAAATTTTTTAATGACTCTAAAGGTTTTGGATTCATAACAGAAGAAGGAAACAACAAAGAGCATTTTGTACATATTTCTGGTTTAGTCGATGAGATTAGAGAAGGCGATAATGTAGAATTCGATTTAGCAGAAGGAAAAAAGGGATTAAACGCAGTAAATGTAAAAGTTATATAATTATATACCTTACAATCTTTTTAAGCATAAGACCTATCTTTTAGATAGGTTTTTTTTGTGCTTAATTTTAAGCTTACCAATACTTAGCCACTTTAAATATACCAGCTATGATTTATAAAATCCAATTCCTATAACCAAATGTTTTTAGTCTAACAGTTAAACCAAAATTTGGCGCTTTATTTTAGATCATACGATTACTTTAGGGCATTAATTTTTAATACAAATTGTTTTTATCTTAAATTTACAAACTTATTATTTCTGTATTGACAGAAATCCACAAAACGCATAAAACATTAATAAAACTCCTGCTTTTACAGGAACACAGAACAAATGATTTCACAAAATTCTATAGCACAAGTATTTGAAACCGCTCGCGTAGAAGAGGTTATTGGTGATTTTGTACAACTTAAAAAATCAGGTAGTAATTTTAAAGGCCTTAGTCCTTTTAGTGAAGAACGTTCTCCGAGCTTTATGGTTTCGCCCGTAAAGCAAATTTGGAAAGATTTCTCTAGTGGAAAAGGCGGAAATGCTGTTACCTTTTTAATGGAACACGAGCATTTTACCTATCCTGAAGCTATAAAATATCTCGCCAAAAAATATAATATTGAAATAGAAGAAACCGAACAAACAGACGCAGAAAAGGCTCAAGCTGATACTAGAGAAAGTTTGTATTTGGTTAGCGAATACGCAAACACGTATTTTCAAAAAGTACTACATAACACCAACCAAGGCAAGGCTATTGGCTTAAGCTACTTTAAAGAGCGTGGTTTTACAGAAGACACCATTAAAAAGTTTCAGTTAGGTTATTCTTTAGACGAATGGCAAGCCTTTACAGACGATGCCTTAGGAAAAGGCTATAACATCAATTTCCTTGAACAAACAGGCTTAACGATTGTTAAAGGAGAAAAACGCTTTGATAGATTTAAAGGCAGAGTTATCTTTCCTATTCATAGTATGAGTGGACGTATTCTTGGCTTTGGTGGACGAATTTTAGTTAACGATAAAAAAGCAGCTAAATATTTAAACTCGCCTGAAAGCGAAATTTACCATAAAAGTAAAGTGTTGTATGGTTTGTTTCACGCTAAGCAAAGTATTGCCAAAGAAGACAATTGCTATTTAGTTGAAGGCTATACAGATGTGATTCAGTTTCACCAAACCGGAATTACGAATGTAGTCTCTTCTTCAGGAACGGCTTTATCTGCAGACCAAGTTCGTTTAATTAACAGACTTACTAATAACATTACAGTGCTTTTTGATGGTGATGCCGCTGGAATTAGAGCATCTATTCGCGGTATAGATTTAATTCTAGAACAAGGAGTTAATGTTAAAGTTTGTACGTTTCCTGATGGTGAAGATCCAGATAGTTTTTCAAAATCAAACACCTTAGAAGAACTTACGGCTTATCTTGAAGCGAATGCCAAAGATTTTATTCAGTTTAAAGCATCACTATTAGTTAAAGAAGCTAATAATGACCCGATTAAAAAAGCGGAAACCATTCGTGATATTGTAAATAGTATTGCTAAAATTCCAGATCAGATTAAACGCGAAATCTATATTCAAGAATGTGCACGCATTATGGATATTAGTGAGAATGTGCTATTTAGTACCTTAGCGCAAATCAATAAAAAAGAAAATCAAGAGGCTAATAAAACATACAAACAAGACCAAAAAGCATTTCAAGTTGTAAAAAACGAACCTCAACCTAAACAAAAAGTAGATGTTCAGTTTGAATTAGAACGAAAAATCATAGAAATATTAATGCTTTATGGAGATCGTACAGAACAATTTGAAGATTTAATTTTAAAGGAAGACGAAGCCTCTAAAGAGTTGGTATTAGAACCTACCAAACATGAAGCACGTGTATTTGAAAAAATATATTTAGATCTTCAGGAAGATGAAATGCAGTTTTCTAATACACAATTTAAAGCCCTCTACTACGCTATTATTGACCGGTTGAATCAAGACGAAAATTTTTCTACCAAAAATTTCATCAATCAGCTAGACCAAGAATCTGCAAGTACGGTAACAAGTATTTTAATGGAAGATGAGCGCTATAATTTACACGATTGGGAACGCAATCAAATTGTTCCAAAAGAAAAGACAGATTCTGTTCCTCAATTGGTAAGCCAAACCATTTTAAGTTTACGTTGTCATTTAATTGACCAAAAAGTGGCCGAATATAAAAATGAGACCTTAAATAAAAATGCAGACCTACGTGCTATTATGGAAGATGTAAAAGACTACGTTAGCCTTAAAAGGTTATTATCTAGAAAATTAGGAAAAGTATTAGGATAACAGCAAAAACAAGCTTCTATGTTAAATTGTGATGCTTAGCTTGATGAATTAAATCTACAATATTAGTCACGTTAAGCTTTTTGAAAAGTCGCGCTTTGTACGTACTAACTGTTTTTTCGTTAATATCTAATTCTTGTGCAATTTCTTTGTTTTTACGACCAATAGAAAGCAGTTTTAAGACTTCAACTTCTCTAGTTGAAAGTTTTTTAAACATACGGCTTCTGCTTTTTCTGGTATCCTCATAACGCAAATGCTTGTCCATTTTTTCACTGAGAGAGGTTTCTCCTGCGCTAATTTTTCGGATTGCAGTTTCTATATCTTGAACATTAGCCGTTTTACTTAAGTATCCTGATGCTCCTGCTTTAAGCGTACTTATAGCATAGATTTCTTCAGGCTGATGACTAAACATTAAAACATTTACAGACTTGTTTTCTTTTTTAATCGCTCTAAGTGCTGTAATACCATTGAGTTCTGGCAAGTCGACTTCAGATATAATAATATCAACTTTATGGCGACGTACAAATTCAAAGATTTCAATACCACTACCTAAACTACCTATAACTTTTAAATCTGGCTTACTGTTTAAAAATAGTTCTAATCCAGTTCTAATGATAGGATGACTATCAACAATCAAAATATTTATCATGATAATCGACTTTTTTTTGTTAGGTGTTAATTATTTATAACAACGGCTAGGCTAAATGGTTATGTGTAGATTTGTTACACAAAAATAACCAAAAATTAAAGAATTTTAAGAATTTATTCGACAAACTACAGTTTTTACCTTAAAATTTTAGGAATTTCACAAACTGGTATCGCAACCATTTTATGTTTATTTGAGCTATTGTATTTATTAAAAATTTCAAATACTTCACGGTTTCTACCTTCAAAGTCGGCAACAGTTTTCCCATTGGCTTTCATTTCCATAGCCCATTCTAGCTCGGGATAAGAAGCTCCTATTTGATCTTCATCGCTACGGGCATCTCCAAATAAGCCATCACTAGGAGCCGCTTTTATAATAGAAGCTGGCACGTCTAAAAAACGTCCTATTTCATAAACTTCAGATTTTAACAAATCTGCAATTGGACTTAAATCTACTCCACCATCTCCATACTTGGTATAAAAACCAACTCCAAAGTCTTCTACTTTATTTCCTGTACCAGCAACCAACAAGCCATACAAACCAGCATGATAATATAGGGTTGTCATACGCAAACGTGCTCTTGTATTAGCCAAAGCCATATCTACTGTAGATTGCTTTCCTTCTAAACTTACTTCTGTTTTAAATTCTTCGAAAACGGGAGTTAAATCTACCACCTTATCTTTTACATTAGGAAAGCGTTTTTTTAATTGCGCAATATGCTCTTGCGCTCTAGTAACGTGACTTGGCGCTTGATGAATAGGCATTTCTAAACACAAAAGTTCCAAACCTGTTTTTGCACAGAGCGTTGAAGTTACGGCAGAATCTATTCCACCTGAAATACCAATAACAAAACCTTTAACTCCTGCTTTTGCAGCATAGTCTTTTAACCAATCTACAATGTGATTTATAACTTTTTCAGTTTGCATAATTTTTGAATTTTTAAAACAAAGAAGTGTACCTTTGCACAACAAAAATAACGCAATCGTGTTAGTATTAAAAACATTTTATCAAATGCAAATTAAATTCTACCTTATATGTATACTCTTACTGACACTTACGTCTTGTAATGAAGAGTCTAAGATTGAAAAAGAAATTGCTAATATTAAAACAGATTTTACTGTAGAGCGTTTTGACAAAGCTTTTTTTGAAGCTACACCTAAGGATTTACCAAAGCTAAAAAAGGCATATCCTTTTTTCTTTTCTAAACATATACCAGACTCTATATTGGTTCATAAAATGAACGATACTTTACAACGTGAGCTATTATCCGAAGTACAAAAAACTTTTCCTGACTTTAAATCTTCTAAACAAGAATTAAAACAGTTATTTCAACATTTAAAATATTACGACAAAACCTTTACATCTCCTCGTGTAATTACCTTAACCAATGATGTAGCTTATAGAGATAAAATTATAGTTAATGATTCTTTAGTACTTATTGCTTTAGACAACTATTTAGGTGCAGAACACGAATTTTACCAAAACATCTCAATGTATATTGCTGCTAATTTACGTAAGGACCTAATTACAGTTGATGTAGCTAATGGTTATGCCGAAAAATATATATTTCAGACCAATAGAAAAACCTTATTAGATGAAATGATATACTTTGGAAAGCTGCTGTACTTTAAAGATGTTATGATTCCATTTAAAACAGATGCTGAAAAAATAGGTTATACTGAAGCTCAAATAAAATGGGCCGAAGCCAATGAAAGTCCAATATGGAGCTATTTTATTGAAAAAGAATTATTGTACAATACAGACCCTAAATTACCCAATCGCTTTATTGCTGACGCTCCTTTCTCTAAATTTTATTTAGAATTAGACAATGAGTCTCCAGGACGTTTAGGACAATATATGGGCTGGCAAATTGTAAGAGCTTATGCTGAAACTACAGGCGAAGATATCATGACCATCATGCAAACTGAATCTGAAGAAATCTTTAGAAAATCAAAATTTAAACCAAAAAAGTAATGTCTGAAATTATAAAATCTAAAATTGTATTAAACGTTGAACTCGACGAAAACAGAGTGCCAGAAAAACTAAACTGGTCTGCCCAAGATGGTGGTGTTGACAACGAAGAAGCCAAAGCTATAATGTTATCTGTTTGGGATAGTAATGCTCAAGAAACTTTAAAAATAGATTTATGGACAAAAGATATGCCTGTAGATGAAATGAAACTTTTCTTTCACCAGACATTAGTAACCATGAGCGATACATTTTTAAGAGCGACACAAGACGAAAAAATGACCGCTACTATGAAAGATTTCTGCGATTATTTTGCTGATAAATTAGAGCTTAAAAAGAAATAAACACGGCGTCTTTTCTTTTAAATTTAAAATTGTATCAATAAAAAATCTCAGGCTATAATTGACCTGAGATTTTTTATTTATATATTATTAAGAGCTCGTACTTTTATAAATCACTAGACTTATCTTCATCTACTACCCTTTTATAATAAGGCTCCATATTAAAACTCTCTGAAGCAATATTCATATAATCTTCTTTATTCTTTTTCTTGTGTTGCACAAACTCAGAAGGATCGTAAACCGTCCAAACTGTAAGCTCATTTAATCGACCTGTTTTTGTTTTCATGTCAATCTCAATTTTCTTAATCATTCTGTCAACAACATCTTGATCACTCATTTTCTGTATTTTTTCAGAACTTTGACCATTATTTATTTTATAAACAACCCAATACGTACTAACAACTCTGTTTGCTCTGGCTGCATCAATCTCACGTGTTGAGATCTCAGGGGCTTTTTTAGTCACCTCTGTTTTTGCACTAAACAATGACAAACTGCTCTTTTTAGGTGCCTTTTTCTTTGCTACAGCAACTTTCTTTTCAGGTTGCTTGGCCTTTTGTGGCTGAGCTTTTTTACCGGCTACCGCTAAGTCAGTTTTTTTTATACTGCTTTCACTACCATACAATTCTTCTTTAGGCTGTATAGGCTTTTTTATAACTTCTGTTTTTGTTTCTGCTATTTTCTTAGTTACAGTTTCTTTAGGCAATGCTTTAGGAGCTTCGGCACTAGCTACAGCAGCTTTGGGTGACACTAACTTCCTTCCAAAAAGATCTGAGCTATCTGCAACTAAAGGAGTGTCGTTAAGCGACTCTATAGGCTCATTTCTTAATAAAGTAATAACTATTAACTTATCACTTAATAAAGCTTCTACAATATATCTACCTACAGGTATATCTCCAATAGGTATTATAGCTTCAGATTCTCTTACTTTTATAACGCGTTCAAAATCGTCATTAAAAATAACGACTTCATAAATAGTACGTTCACATTTAAAGATAAGGCTATCTCCGGAGTCATTAAGCTTGTGCTTAAGTTCTTTTGCTCTTACATTAACGTTTTGAAATAATGTGGATTTTTGACCATAGATAACAGACGTCATCAATAAGAATACAAGCGTGTATAATAGTCTCATAATAAGTAGGTTTTTTTTGCTTTGGGAAACAATTTTTTTTCACATGGAAAAGACAAATATGTACAATTCCTTATTAAAAACAAAGGTATTCGCTTTATTTTATGGCGCTTTAAAATTTAGATATTCTACATTTATTTTTGGTCAACGTGCACCAATCCTCGACATAACGGGGAAAACACAGGTTAAAGGGAGACTATTTTTTAGCGCATTTTTTATTTTTACCCCAACAAAATCTGTATGAAAAATACTACTAAATAAAGTTGTTTGTCCGAAAAAAGCATACTTACAACTGACGCAAGACGCTTCAAAATTCTTAAAATCTCACTAAAATTATCAGTTAAAAATTGGAGTTTAATTAGCTCTAAAACGCTAAAAAACCTCTCTATAAATTTTGAAGGGTATTTTCGGTGATATAATAAGGTGTTGTATTAAACAAATCGGAATATAACGAATAGAAGAAATCAGGATTTAACATCTGATACTCCATAAATTTAGCTGAATTATAAACTTCCCAAACGGTTAATTCGTTGTGTTTACCAGAAATACTATTCAGTTCTAATTTATGTTTTAAAATCATTCTATCAGCAACGTCTTTACTTACTAACCTCATTGTTTTACTAGAGCCACTTTCACTATTCACTTTAGTTAACACCCAGTAAAATTTTTGTTTTTTCTCTGTATTTCTTTTAGCACTAGACCCTGTTAAAAGAAACTCAATACTTTTATTTGGCGTTTTTTGTATGACATTTAAACTTTCGTCTAACATCATACCTTTGCCCTCTGCAATGTTTTCCTTTGTAGCTGTTTTAGAATAAGCACCTTCATCAGCATAGTCATATCGCATTAATCCCATGACGATGTTCTTATCCTCCAATCTCGCTTCAATCACAAATTTACCTTCAGGAATATCTGCTAAGGAAATTTGAGATTCAAAACCTTCAACTTTTACCAACTTTTCGTAATCTTCGTTAAAAATCTCAATCTGAAGGATTTTAGTTTCACTACTCAAAATCAAGCTGTCTTTAGCATGATTCAAATCATGCTTTAATGCTTTTGCTTTTGGATTGTTATTTTTGAATAGTATAGAATTCTGACTATAATTAATTAATGTCGAGAATAGAATCAGTAGCGTGCATATATTCTTTGTCATAATAATCACTTTTAAGTTAAAGAGCTTTCTTCAAACAGGATGTACAAAACACAAATGTTCTTCTAATTAAGAGCTAAGTTATAGCCTTAAAACCAAACGGTTATATATTTAAGATATGATGCATTTTTCTTAGACCATACACTTTCATCTTCGTTATAAAGCAAAAAAACAGGATTTAATTATCCCTAATTATTGGTGTGTTAATTTGTAATTATATTAAATTAGCCTATGCGAAAAATTTTATTTGGTGTTGTTATAACATTAATTGTTCTATTGACCTTTAAGTATTGTGAAGACAAGAAAGAAGATAAAATTGTCATTGAAGCACATAGTGCTTTAATTCAAGAACAGATTAAAAATGTTGGGAAATTAGTCGTTACTGAAGGCCATTTTTCAGAGGTCTTTAGTTACAAAAATTCTAAAGCAGTTTTTGGAGATTTAATGTCTGCAGAAAAGAAAGCATTAGTTGTGGTTAATGCCGATGTAACCATAGCTTATGATTTAAGCAAAATAGAATATCATATTGATGAAACAACTAAAACCCTACAGATTATAAGCATTCCTAAAGAGGAAATAAAAATTAATCCCGATTTTGAATATTACGATGTACAGGCTGATTTTTTAAATCAGTTTGATGCCAAAGATTATAATACCATTAAGAATACAGTTAAAGAATCATTAATGAAAAAAATTGAGGCTTCTGAATTAAAATCTAATGCTCAGAATAGATTAATTAGCGAGCTTTCAAAATTCTTTATTCTCACTAATTCTTTGGGATGGACCTTACAATACAATGAAAATCCTATAGAAGACTTAAATCAATTTCAAAACTTAGAAAAGATTTTAGCAGACTAGCTCTTAACCCAACTTACGTTGTAAACTACCTATACCTCCGCCATTAATAGCATCAACCCCTTTAGATTTTAATAGACTCGCGGCACTACCAGAACGCATACCACTGGCACAGTATGCAATCACAGGTTTGTTTAACTTTTTAACTTCATTAAGTCTATTACCCAATTCCTGTACAGGAATATGTAAAGCATTTTTAATATGACCACCTTGGTACTCACTATGAGTTCGTACATCTAAAATAACAGCGTCTTTTTCAATATAGTCTGCAACGTTATTCGTCGATTTTCCAAATAGAGCATTTAATAATCCCATAATTTTAATTTTGAGCAAAATTCTAAATAATACGAAGAACATTGCGTAACCAAAGTTACATTATAATTATTAATACATTAAAATCTTCTTATTTTAGTACTTTGCATACACATGAGACAAGAAACGCGTCAACAAGAAATTTTAAGAGTTGCAGCCAAACTTTTTAAAGAAAAAGGTTACAGTGCTGTCACTATGCGAGATTTAGCCAAAGCCATTGGTATAAAAGCAGCAAGCCTGTATAATCATATAAACTCCAAACAAGACATCCTAAATAAAATTATAATTTCATTAGCTGAAGAATTTACAGAAGGAATGACATCCATTCAATCTTCTGATGCTAGTTGTATTGAAAAACTCAAAAAAATTATAGAGCTACATGTGCGTATTTCTAGCCAAAATATTTACGGTATGGCATCGCTTAATAACGATTGGATGCACTTAGAAGACAAACTTAATTATTACCAAAAATTAAGAATTGATTACGAAAATGATTTTAGGGCAATTCTAAAAGAAGGAATAGCATCTGGCGAAATCGTAGACACCAAACCAGACGTAATGATGTTTTCTATTTTAACAACATTACGCTCCCTCTATATCTGGATACCTAAAAAAGAAGACATTAACCCTGAAGAATTATCTCATACCCTAAATCAAATACTGATAAAAGGCATTAACAAATAGTTTAGAATATATTTTATAACTTTGCTGAACAAACTAACAAGTGTTAGTTAAATGTTTAAGAAAAACATATGGCAGATTTTCACATCTTAAAAGTTGCAGACATTTATAAGGAGACAGAAGACACTTCTGTAATTACTTTTGAAGTACCCTCAGAATTAAAAAAAGAGTTTCAATTTAGGCAAGGTCAGCATTTAACCTTAAAAGCAGACATTAACGGAGAAGATGTACGTCGTTCGTATTCGCTTTGTTCAAGTCCATTAGATGGTCAATGGAAAGTCGCTGTAAAGTTAATTCCTGGCGGAAAGTTCTCTACCTATATAAACGACGAATTAAGACGTGGTGACCAGTTAGAAGTAATGTCGCCAAGCGGAACCTTTGGTGTAGACGTCAATGCTACAAAAGCTAAAAACTATCTTTTTTTTGCAGCAGGTAGCGGAATCACACCTGTACTGTCCATGGTAAAAGCGCATTTAGAAGCCGAACCAAATTCAACATGTAAATTATTTTATGTCAATAAGACCGCAAAATCCATTATCTTTAAAGAAGAACTAGAGCAGCTTAGAAATAAATATTTTGGGCGGTTCGAAATCTATTACTTCTTAACCAAAGAACGTAGAGATATAGAACTGTTTAATGGAAGATTCGATGACGAAAAGATGCGAATTTTAACGCAAACGTTTATCGATATTCCAGATACTAGCGAAGTCTTTTTGTGTGGTCCAGAAAAAATGGTGAATTATGTTAGTACTTACCTCATTAATGCCGGATTACCAAAAGAACTCGTGCATTTTGAATTGTTTGTCACCGGACTTTCAGATGAAGATATAAAACGAGCAGAACGCTTAGCGCAACAAAATGTAGAAGGAATAGAGGTCACTATTGTTGATGGAGGAAAAGAATTTGCTTTCACCATGACCAAAGAATATGATAATATTTTAGACGCAGCCTTAGGTGCAGGAGCCGATTTACCTTTCGCATGTAAAGGTGGTGTTTGCAGTACTTGTAAATGTGAAGTTATTGAAGGGTCTGTTGAAATGAAAATTAACTATGCCTTAGACGAAAAAGAAGTCTCTCAAAATTTGGTATTAAGCTGTCAAGCCGTGCCAACATCTGAGAAAGTAGTGGTCGACTTTGATGTGTAAAATTCCTGCGAAGACAGGAATCTTATAAAGCAAATTCCTTAACGCACCAACAGCAAAAGGCCAACGGCCACAGCTAATAAAAAATAAAGTTCAACGAGCTAAAGGTCAAAAGCCAATAGCTAATAGCTATAAAGATGAGTGAAGAACAAATAAAAAATCTAGAAAAGCAGTTCGAAGAACGTATCGCAAGAGACGAGAAAATCGAACCTAAAGATTGGATGCCTGAAAAATATCGCAAGACGCATATTAGACAAATGTCGCAACATGCGCATTCCGAAATTATAGGGATGCTTCCCGAAGGCAATTGGATCACAAGAGCACCTTCGTTAAGACGAAAAGTAGCTTTATTAGCTAAAGTTCAAGATGAAGCAGGTCATGGCTTGTACCTCTACTCTGCTTGCGAAACTTTAGGAGTTTCTCGCGATGAATTATATGAGCAATTGCATTCAGGAAAAGCAAAATATTCGTCCATATTCAATTACCCAACCATTACTTGGGCAGATATGGGAGCCATTGGTTGGTTGGTAGATGGTGCAGCCATTATTAATCAAGTACCACTTTGTAATACCTCATACGGCCCATACGCACGTGCCATGATTCGCGTGTGTAAAGAAGAAAGTTTTCATCAGCGACAAGGCTTCGAGATTATGATGAAACTAGCAAATGGAACACCAGAGCAAAAGGATATGGCACAAGATGCTTTAAACCGCTGGTGGTGGCCAAGCTTAATGATGTTAGGCCCAACAGATGCAGAATCTATTCACACCGAGCAATCGATGAAATGGAAATTAAAACGAAAATCTAATGATGATTTACGTCAGCAATTTATAGATCAAACCGTTCCTCAAGCAGAATTAATTGGACTTACCATTCCAGATCCCGATTTAAAATGGAACGAAGAACGCCAAAGCTATGATTTCGGAGAGATTAATTGGGATGAATTTTGGCAAGTTGTCAAAGGTCATGGACCAATGAATAAAGAACGAATGAAAGCTAGAGTGAACGCATGGGAAGAGGGAGAATGGGTTCGTGATGCTGCAATGGCTTACGCAGAAAAGAAACAAGCAAGAAAACAAAAACAAGCAATTTAAGAAGTCGAAACTGAAACTGAAGTTGAAAAATGAGCGACAGGAAATTTGATTTAACGGAAAGACTTGAAGATTTTGCTGCTACAATTATAATTTTATATGATAAAAAGCCTTTGTCTTATGCAGGTGATTATCTAGCTAAACAATTGATAAGGTCGTCATGTTCTTCAGCTTTAAATTATGGTGAAGTTTTAGGTGCAGGAACCGATAGAGATAAAATAAATAAACTAAGAATTTGCTTAAAAGAGTTAAGAGAATCGCTAAGAAACTTAAATATTCAAACTAAAGCAAGGTTGTTTTCAGAAGAAGATTTAAAAGGTCTGAAAGACGAAAATGACCAATTGATTAGAATAATAGTAACAAGAATTAAAAACATAGGTTGAATTTTAGATTGATGTATTTCAATTTCGAGTTCAACTTCAAATTCAATTTCATAATGAGTAAAAACTGGCCACTTTGGGAAATCTTCGTTAGAAGTAAAAATGGATTAGAGCATCGTCATTTCGGAAGCCTTCATGCTGCAGATGCAGAAATGGCTTTAGAAAATGCAAGAGATGTCTACACTAGACGAAACGAAGGTGTAAGTATTTGGGTTGTAGAATCTAAAAATATTACAGCATCAAATCCAGAACACAATGGTGAAATGTTTGAGCCTGCTCAAGACAAGGTGTATCGTCATCCAACATTTTACGATTTGCCAGACGAGGTGAAACATATGTAACAGTGAAATCGAAATCGAAATCGAAATTGAAATTGAAGTTGAATCTGAATCTGAATCTGAATCTGAAAATATGAATGGGATAAAATTTGATTTAACAGAACGACTTGAAAATTTTGCTGCTGCAATCATTATTTTATATGATAAGAAACCGCTTTCTTATGCTGGCGATTATTTAGCAAAACAACTTATCCGTTCTTCATGTTCTTCAGCTTTAAATTACGGTGAAGTTTTAGGTGCTGGAACAAATAAAGACAAAATAAATAAACTTAGAATTTGCTTAAAAGAGTTAAGAGAATCCTTAAGGAATTTAAACATTCAGACTAAAGCAAAATTAATTTCTGAGGAAAGTATAAGAGAATTGAAAGATGAAAATGATCAATTAATTCGAATTATTGTAACTAGAATAAAAAATATCAATTGAAGGTTTTCGAATTCAAATTCGACTTCAATTTCAATTTTGATTAAGATGAAAGAAAATTTATACAAATATATTTTAGGCATAGCAGACAACAGCCTAATCCTCGGTCAAAGACTAGGAGAATTAACAGGTCATGGTCCAAGCCTAGAAACAGATATCGCCTGTACTAATATTTCATTGGATTTATTTGGTCAAGTGCGAAGCTATTTTCAATATGCAGCAAAAATAGCAGGTGACGATAGAACAGAAGATGATATTGCTATGCTTCGAAAAGAGCGCGATTATAAAAATGTACTATTGGTAGAACAACCAAACACAAACTTTGCCTACACTATGGCGCGTCAGTTTTTATTCGATGTTTACCATTTAGCTTTTCTTAGCGAATTACAAAAAAGTACCGATTTAACATTGTCTGCAATTGCTAATAAATGTATTAAAGAAGTCAGTTATCACGAACGTTTTTCTTCAGATTGGATAAAGCGTTTAGGTGACGGTACAGAAGAAAGCAAAGTAAAAATGCAAGAAGCTATTGATGGTTTATGGACGTACACTGATGAATTATTTCATCAAACAGAAGCCGATAAAGCTATGGTTACTGAAGGAATCGGTGTGGATGTTACTAAACTAAAAGACGCTTATTATGCTAGAGTGAATGAAATTTTAGAAGAAGCAACGCTTGAAACACCAGAATCAAAATGGTTCCAAAAAGGTGGAAAAGAAGGTATTCATACAGAACATATGGGCTATTTATTAGCAGAGCTTCAGTATATGCAACGCGCCTACCCTAATATGGAATGGTAATAAATAAAAGAAATTGAAATCGAACTTGAATTTGAAAGAAGAACACTTCAAATTCAGTTTCAACTTCAACTTCAAATTCAAAAAATGACAACAACAGAACAAAATATAGACGAAATCTTAATTCCAATTCTGGAAAAAGTTTCAGATCCCGAGATCCCCGTATTATCCATCATGGATATGGGCGTGGTGCGTTCTGCGGTTGTAAAAAATAATATCGTTAATGTTAAAATCACGCCAACCTACAGTGGTTGTCCTGCAATGGATGTGATTGGTGATGATATAAAATCAGCATTAAAACAAGCCGGATACGAATCTAAAATAGAATTGATTTTACATCCTGCATGGACAACCGATTGGATTACACCAAGAGGTAGAAAAGCATTGGAAGATTACGGAATTGCAGCACCTTTAAATGCAGAAGCAGATAAAGATGTATTGCTTAATGGAAAGCGTATTGTTAAGTGTACCAATTGTGGTTCTACCAATACAAGACTAGTAAGTCAGTTTGGTTCCACAGCTTGTAAAGCACAATTTCAGTGTGACGATTGCCAAGAACCTTTTGATTATTTCAAATGTTTAAAGTAAGAAACAGACCTGTCAGGTTTTAAAAACCTGACAGGTCTAAAAAAATAAAACATGAGCAAAAGCATACAACTTAAAGTTGAAAACAAAGTAGCGTACATCACGTTCAATAGACCTGATGTATTTAATAGTTTCAATCGTGAAATGGCATTTAGTTTACAAGAAACTTTGGATGCTTGCGAAGCAAATAAAGATGTTAGAGCTATTGTCTTAACCGGAAACGGAAAAGCATTTTGTGCTGGTCAAGATTTAAAAGAAGTTACAGATCCTGATTTAAATCCGGGATTCAAAAAAATACTAGAAGAACATTATAACCCAATCATCACCAGAATACGTTCCATTAAAAAACCAATTATTGGTGCAATTAACGGAGTGGCTGCTGGTGCTGGTGCAAATATCGCTTTGGCTTGCGATATAGTAGTTGCTCACGAAAAAGTAAGCTTCATTCAAGCATTTAGTCTAATAGGTTTAGTGCCAGATAGTGCAGGAACGTACTTTTTACCAAGACTAATCGGTTTTCAAAAAGCACTAGCATTAGCGATGCTAGGTGATAAAATTGGAGCTGAAGAAGCTGAAAAAATGGGCATGATTTACAAATGTGTCCCAACGGAAGAATTTGGCGAAACGATTAATAAACTAGCTTTAAAACTAGCAAATATGCCAACTAAAGCATTAGGTATGATTAAAGAATTGTTCAATAAATCCATGACTAACGATTTAGAATCGCAATTAGCTTTAGAATCTAAATTACAAATAGAAGCCGCACAAAGTGACGATTATAAAGAAGGTGTTGCTGCGTTTATAGAAAAAAGAAAACCGAACTTTAAAGGGAATTAAAATTAGACATCCGAATATTGTCCCCTTAAGGGAGCTTTAGGGGTGTTAAAACAGAATAGAAATAAAATGTAGATCTCATCGGAAGCTCAAGAAACATTAAAAAAGATAAAATAATACGCATCTGAGTATTGTCCCCTTGAGGGGACCTTAGGGGTGTTAAAATAAAAAGTGAAAAACAAAATTATTCCATACAATCCAAAACTTAAAGAATACGCAAGAGAGCTAAGAAAAAATAGCACACTTGCAGAGGTTTTAATGTGGAAAGCTATTAAAAATCAAGCGCTAGATGTTCAGTTTCATAGACAAGTTCCGATGCTAAATTATATAGTAGATTTTTATTGTCACGAGCTTATGTTAGCTATTGAAATTGATGGTGATTCACACGGTTTCAGATATTTTGAAGATAAAAATAGACAGTGTGAACTTGAAAAATTAGGTGTCGAGTTTATCAGATTCTCTGATTCGGATGTAAAAAATAATATGTTTAGTGTTTCTATGACTTTAGAAGAAAAAATTAAATCTTTAACCCTCCCCCTCAAGTCCCCTCAAGGGGACAATCCATGCGATTTAAAACAAACCCTCATACAAACCCACAACCGAATAAAACCCTTTATTCACAAAACACCTGTGTTAACATCGCAGTTGTTGAATGAAAAAGCAGGTTGTAACCTGTTTTTTAAGTGTGAGAATTTCCAGAAAATGGGAGCCTTTAAAATGCGAGGTGCTGCAAACGCTATTCTATCACTTTCAGAAGAAGAAAGACAACGAGGCGTAGTAACACATTCGTCTGGTAATTTTGCGCAAGCGGTGTCGTTGGCAGCACAGAAATTAGGTGTTAAAGCTTATATTGTAATGCCAGAAAATGCACCTCAAGTTAAAAAAGATGGCGTTAAAACGTATGAAGGAGAAATCATAGAATGCGAATCGACACCTCAAGCAAGAGAAGCAACTGCCAATAGCATAAAAGAAGAAAAAGGTGCGACATTTTTACATCCATCAAATCAAGATGAGGTGATTTACGGAAATAGTACAGCTGCAATGGAGTTGTTAGAAAAACAACCCAATTTAGATGTCATTGTAACACCAGTTGGTGGCGGAGGATTAATTGCAGGCACAGCGCTGGCAGCACACTATTTTTCAAACAACTGTAAGGTGATTGGAGGAGAACCTAAAAATGCGGATGATGCGTTTCGATCTAAACAATCAGGAAAAATTGAATATAACAGCGCGGTAAATACCATTGCCGATGGCCTAAGAACACATTTAGGCGAACGTAATTTTCCGATTATTCAAACGTATGTGGATAAGATTATTTGTGTTGAAGAAGTTGAAATTATTGAAGCAATGCAATTGATTTGGGAACACATGAAAATTATTGTAGAACCATCAAGTGCTGTAGCCTTTGCTGCTGTGTTGAAGAATAGAAAAGAATTTGCAACTAAAAACGTCGGCATCATTTTATCTGGCGGTAATGTAGATGTGAGAAATTTACCGTTTTGATTAACGATTGTCCCCTTGAGGGGACTTTAGGGGTGTTTAGACATTTTAGAATAAATATTAAAAGAAAATGATGAATTAATTTCAATTTTTGTTGTTAGTATTAAAACAGCTTCAAACAAGTTGAAATCATAAAATATAGATGGAATATCAGGTATGAGTGAAAATCAAAAATCAGAAATCGTTAATCCACAATCTCAAATCAATAGAGTTGGAATAATAGGATCAGGAACCATGGGAAGCGGCATTGCGCAAGTTGCAGCAACTTCGGGGTGTAAAGTAAAGTTATACGATACCAATCAAGAGGCTTTAGATAAAGCAAAAGCTTCACTAGAAAAAATATTGAATCGCTTAATTGAAAAAGGAAGAATTGATACGTCTGAAAAAGATAGAATTCAGTCAAACATCGCTTACGTCAATAACCTAAAAGATTTAGCCGATTCAAACCTAACCATTGAAGCTATTATTGAAAATCTTGACATCAAGAAAAAAGTGTTTTCAGAATTAGAAAGCTATGTGGCTGAAGATTGTATTATTGCATCAAACACATCAAGTTTATCTATAGCATCAATCGCTGCATCGCTGAATAAACCAGAACGTTGTGTAGGGATTCACTTTTTTAATCCAGCACCTTTAATGAAGTTGGTTGAGGTTATTCCAGCAATTCAAACTTCAACTGAAGTTCTTGAAAAAGCCATACAAACCATTAAAGATTGGAAGAAAGTAGTCGCAGTTGCCAAAGACACACCAGGATTTATAGTAAACAGAGTGGCAAGACCATTTTATGGTGAAGCATTACGTATTTATGAAGAAGGAATAGCCGATTTTGCAACCATAGATCATAGCTTAAAGTCTTTAGGTGATTTCAGAATGGGGCCATTCGAATTGATGGATTTCATAGGAAACGATGTAAACTATACCGTAACCGAAACCGTTTTTACAGCATTCTATTTCGACCCAAGATATAAGCCGTCATTCACTCAAAAACGGTTTGCAGAAGCAGGGTATTTAGGACGTAAATCAGGAAAAGGCTATTATGATTACGATCAAAATGGAAAAATAATTAACACTAATCACACTAATTCAAGAACTTTTGAAACCTATGAAGAGGAAATGGAGCTTAAAAATCAAATTTTTGATCGTGTCTTAGTCATGCTTATCAACGAAGCCGCAGATGCCTTGTTTTTAAATATCGCATCAGCTGAAGATATCGATAATGCCATGACCAAAGGGGTTAATTATCCAAATGGATTATTGGCTTGGGCAGACGAGAAAGGAATTGATTGGTGTGTCAGTAAAATGGATGAATTGTATAACGAATATCACGAAGATAGATACCGTTGTAGTCCGTTGTTGCGTAAAATGAGCAAATCAGGTATGAGGTTTTATTAAAAAAGGTATGAGGTATGAGGAAATCGAAGTATCATTTTAAATTTGAAGATTTAGGAATATACACCAAGGCCATGGAATTTGGAGAAGTTGTAAATCGATTGGTTAAAAATTTTCCCAAAGAGGAACGTTTTGAACTTACCTCACAATTTAAGAGAGCCGCAGATTCTATTGCCTTAAATATAGCTGAAGGTTCAAGTGGTACAGATAAACAGTTTTATCATTATTTAGGGAATGCATGGCATAGTGCGCACGAATGTGTTTCATGTAGTTCGAAAGCTCAAATGAGAAATTATATTTCTGATGACGAAGATGAAGAAAATCGTAAATTAATAACGGAATTATCAAAAATGATAACATCATTGCGTACCATGATATCTAAAAGAATTTAATAAGTTTAAATGGAATCTAAAAATAAACCTTTAGCCTCACACCTCATACCTAAGCGAATGCTTTCCCAAGACGCCTATAGCACGTGGCTAGGCATAGAAATTCTAGACTGCGAAATCGGACGCTGTAAAGTCGGAATGACCATTAGAAAGGAAATGCTAAACAGTATGAACAAAGCTCATGGCGGCATTAGTTATTCATTAGCAGATACCGCTTTCGGATTTGCAGCAAATACACATGGTAAATATGCCGTGTCTATTGAAACAAGCATTAACCATATTGAAGCTTTAAACGAAGGAGATTATATTACAGCAGAATCGGTAATAGAATCTGTAAAAAATAGATTAGGCTTTAATATTATTGAAGTCAAACGCGGTGAGGAATTAGTCGCACTTTTTAAAGGTGTGGTATACAGGACGCAAAAAGATTGGGAATAAAACAGTAAATACATTAAATTATGAAATGGAAAGGTAGACGACAAAGCGGGAATCTTGAAGATCAACGCGGCATGAGCAGCAAAGGAAAAGTGGTTGCAGGAGGTGGAGTCATTGCTGTTGTGGTAATTCTTTTACAACTTTTTGGAGGTGAAACCGGGCAACAAATAGCACCAATTATAGAACAAGTAGCCAATAGTCAAACGACACAACAAGTTGAGCAACGAGATCTAACGAGTCAAGAAGTTGAAATGGGTGATTTTATGAACGCAGTCTTGGTAGATACAGAAGATGTTTGGAATCGACTTTTTAGGGAATATAACCTAGGTGATTATAAAGAACCAAAACTTGTTTTATTTACAGATGCCGTAAGTACAGGTTGTGGAAATGCAAGTGCAGCTTCAGGTCCTTTTTATTGTCCAGCAGATCAAAAATTATATATGGATATGTCTTTCTTTGATGAACTAAAAACACGTTTCGGAGCTAAAGGAGGTGATTTTGCAATTGCATACGTAACAGCACACGAAGTCGGACATCACATTCAGACTTTATTAGGCACTTCTAACAAAGTAAGACAATTACAGAGTCAGACCAACCAAACCGAAGCAAATAAATTATCGGTAGCACAAGAATTGCAAGCCGATTTTTACGCAGGAGTTTGGGCGCATCACAATAAAAAATATTTACAAGAAGGAGATATTGAAGAAGCAATGAGTGCTGCCAATGCGGTTGGTGATGATGCCATTCAGAAAAGAACAAGCGGAAGCGTAAATTCAGATAGTTTTACTCATGGCACATCACAACAACGTATGGAGTGGTTTATGAAAGGCTATAATACAGGTGATATAAGAAACGGAGATACATTCTCTGCTTTATTAAATTAATTAGTTCTGCAAGGTCTCAAAAACCTTATAGGTATTAAAAAACAGAAGTAAATAACACATTAATTATGAAATAGAAGTTTCATTTTTCGACTTCAATTTCAATTTCAATTTCAAACATGGAAGCATATATAATAGACGGCATTAGAACACCAATAGGAAACTACAAAGGCACATTAGCTGCTGTTCGTACAGACGATTTAGGAGCCTTAGTCATTGCAGAAATCGTAAAACGTAATCCAAACATCCCAAAAGAAGCGTATGACGATGTGATTATGGGCTGCGCCAACCAAGCAGGTGAAGACAATCGAAATGTAGCGAGAATGTCATCTCTGTTAGCCGGATTACCATTTACAGTGCCAGGAGAAACCGTAAACCGTTTATGCAGTTCTGGATTATCAGCAATCATTCACGCCAATCGTGCTATAAAAGCAGGAGATGGCGATGTGTTTATTTCTGGTGGAGTCGAGAACATGACACGCGGACCATACGTCATGGCAAAACCATCAACGGCTTTTGGTGGAGATTCAAAACTATACGATTCTACTTTCGGATGGCGATTTATAAACCCGAAAATGCAACAAATGTATGGCACAGACGGCATGGGAAATACAGCCGAAAATCTTGTAGAGAAATATAATATTTCAAGAGAAGACCAAGATAAATTTGCACTTTGGAGTCAACAGAAAGCAACCAAAGCACAAGAAAACGGACGCTTAGCAAAAGAAATTGTAACCGTTGAAATTCCACAGCGTAAAAAAGATCCAATCAGATTTTCTAAAGACGAATTTGTTAAGCCTACAACCTCTTTAGAAGTTTTAGGGAAATTAAGACCTGCCTTTAAAAAAGAAGGTGGTAGCGTAACCGCTGGTAACTCTTCAGGATTAAACGATGGCGCAGCAGCAACTATTATCGCTTCAGGCGATGCAGTTAAAAAATACAATTTAAAACCATTAGCACGAATCGTAAGTTCTGCTGTGGTTGGTGTCGAGCCTAGGATTATGGGAATTGGCCCTGTTACAGCTTCTAATAAAGCGCTAGAAAAAGCAGGATTAACCATGGACGATATGGATATTATCGAGCTTAACGAAGCGTTCGCTGCGCAAGCATTAGCATGCACTAGAGCTTGGGGATTAGCAGACAACGATGAGCGATTAAATCCAAATGGTGGTGCTATCGCTATTGGTCACCCATTAGGAGTAACAGGCGCAAGAGTTGCGTATTCTGCCGCTTTGGAGTTGCAGGAGCAAAACAAACGTTATGCCTTAATTACCATGTGTATTGGAGTTGGGCAAGGTTATGCAGCGATTATTGAGAATGTGAATTTATAACATCATTTGGGCGTTACCACAAGGGTCGCGCTTTCCGCTATATCTTTTTTGCTTTTAATGGCCAAAAAGGATGCCGCTACAATCGCTAACGCGTGTGCAGTTAATTGAATAAAAAAAACGTCACTTCGAGTGATTCCGAATTTTATCGGATCTGTATCGAAAAGACATAAATTAGATTTCCGTTTTTAAGGAAATGATAAATAAACGTATCAATGAAAAAATTACAAAATTACGTCACAGGACAATGGCTAGAAGGTAAAGGTGAAGGAGTTCCTATGTTCGACGCCATTACAGGAGAGCTTGTTGCACTTTCAGATACCGAAGGCTTAGATTTTGCCGAAATTCTTCAATACGGAAGAACTAAAGGTGGTGAAGTACTTCGTAAAATGACTTTTCAAGAACGTGGCAACATGTTAAAAAGCTTAGCTTTATATCTTACCAAAAGAAAAGCTAGTTTTTACGAATTAAGTTACAGAACAGGAGCTACCAAAGTAGATAGCTGGATAGATATTGAAGGTGGTTTTGGAAATCTTTTTGCTAATGCGTCATTACGTAAACTATTTCCAAACCAACCGTATCACGTAGAAGGTGATGCTATCGACTTGTCTCGTGGTGGACGCTTTATGGCACATCACATTATGGTACCAAAACGCGGTGTAGCGATTCATATCAATGCCTTTAACTTTCCTGTTTGGGGCATGTTAGAAAAATGTGCTGTCAATTGGATGGCTGGTGTTCCTGCTGTGGTTAAACCAGCAACAAACACTTCATTTTTAACAGAAGCAGTTGTTCGAGAAATTATTGCTTCAGGTATTTTACCAGAAGGTGCTTTACAACTGATTACAGGTTCGGCAAGAACAATTTTAGATACTGTCGAGTCTCAAGATGTTGTAACCTTTACAGGGTCTGCTACGACAGGAAGACTTTTAAAATCTCATAAACGTATCATTGATGAAGCAGTGCCTTTTACTATGGAAGCCGATTCATTAAATGCATCAATATTAGGTGAAGATGCGGTTCCTGGAACACCAGAATTCGATTTGTTCATAAAGGAAGTTCGTAATGAAATGACTGTTAAATGTGGTCAAAAATGTACTGCAATCCGTAGAATTATTGTACCTCAAAATCTTATAGATGATGTACAAGCTGCTCTAGGAAAAGCCTTAGATAAAATTACCATTGGAGATCCACGACTTAAAGAAGTGCGTATGGGAGCCTTGGTAAGTAAAGATCAAGTTACCGAAGTTAGAGAACGTGTACAAGAATTAGCAAAAACAGCTAGTATTGTTTATGGAGATTTAGATAAAATTGAAACTATTGGTGCAGATGCTAAAAAAGGTGCGTTTTTAGCGCCAATACTGCTTCGCGAAGATCAACCATTTAGCAATTTAGCCGTTCACGAAACAGAAGCATTTGGCCCTGTAAGTACCATAATGCCATATAAGAATTTAGACGAAGCTATTACTTTAGCGCAGATGGGTAAAGGATCTTTAGTGTCTTCTATTGCAACTTATGACGATAAAATTGCCAAAGAGTATGTGGTTAATGCAGCTAGTCATCATGGTCGAATTTTAGTGGTTAATCGCGATATGGCCAAAGAAAGTACAGGTCATGGTTCTCCATTACCATATTTGGTACATGGTGGTCCTGGTCGAGCTGGAGGTGGCGAAGAAATGGGAGGCATGCGTGGTATTAAGCATTATTTACAACGTACTGCCATTCAGGGGTCACCAACAACGTTGACGGAAATCACTGGTATTTATCAGCAAAATGCAAAATATAAGGAAGCAGAGCAGCATCCATTTAAATACCATTGGGAAGACATCCAACCAGGAATGTCTATGAAAACCCACAATCGTACATTCACTGACACAGACATCATTAACTTTTCAAACCTTACTTGGGATCACTTCTATGCACATACAGACATCACCTCATTAGATGGTAGTATTTTCGAGAAGAGAACCGCACATGGGTATTTTATTATTTCAGCAGCTGCAGGATTATTTGTATACCCAAATAAAGGACCAGTGTCTGCAAATTACGGATTAGAAGAATGCAGATTCCTTCGTCCATTATATCACAACGATACCATTTACGTGCGCTTAACCTGTAAGCAAAAAGTAGATCGCGATGTGGCTTCAGCAGAACATCCAAGTGGCATTGTAAAATGGTATGCCGAAATTTTTGATGCAAACAACGATGAGAAAGTAGCTTTCGCAACTGTCTTAACCATGGTGCAAAAAAAGCAAGAGGTTTTTGTTGAAATGACAGAAGATAAGATCAACGCATGTCTTTCTGCATTAAAAGAAGACATGAAACCAAAATGGGGCATTATGACGCCGCAACACATGGTTGAACATTTAGAATACACCTATAAAATTGCTTCAGGAGAAATTCAAGATTTTGAAATCGCAACACCTTCAACCATTTTAGATAAAGTGCATAATAGTTTATGGAATTATGATAAGTTCCCTAAGAACTCTCAATTTCCACAATTAGAAAAAGATACTTTAGAACCACTAAAACATCCAGACTTAGCAACAGCAATCGAAAAGTTTAAAGCACAACGCGAAAAGTATTTAGAGTTTTTTAAAGAAAACCCAGAAGCTAAATTAAAGAATTTAGTTTTCGGAGAATTGAATAAATACGAATCGTATTTATTAGAACGAAAACACTTGAATCATCACTTTGAGCAATTCGGATTACTGTAATTATTAATAGAAAGTCACTGCGCATTTATTGCGCAGTCGCTTAAATTTTAGCGATAATATAAATTGAAGTCGCTTAAATTGAAACGAAATGTCTAAAAAATATTATACATACATTCTAACACATGAAAGAAATCACATCTTTTATGTTGGTGTAACAAATAATATTGAACGACGAATGAGTGAACACAAAGCAGCAACTTTTGGAACTCATGTTGGGCATTATAACATTAAAAAATTAGTTTATTTTGAAGTGCATTCAGATATACGAATCGCCATCAAAAGAGAAAAGACTATTAAGAAATGGAAAAAAGAATGGAAGAGAAATCTAATAACAGAAATGAATCCGGAATGGATGGATTTGAGTTTAGATTGGGAGCTTTCTAAATATAATAAGAACAAAGATTAATACGAATGCGCAACAAGTGCGCATTGACAAACTAAGAATATGAACACACCATACGTAACATTAGATATACAAAACGAAGTAGGATACATCGAGTTTTTCCATCCTGCTCACAATTCCTTACCTGGAGATGTATTAGCAAAACTAGCGCAAACCATTTCGGATGCTGGAACTAACGACGCTATTAAAGTGGTCGTTCTTAAAAGTGGCGGAGACAGAACCTTTTGCGCAGGAGCTAGCTTTGAAGAACTAATAAACATCAACGATGCCGCAACAGGAAAAGTATTCTTTTCGGGTTTCGCAAATGTGATTAATGCGATGCGTAAATGTCCGAAATTTATTATCGGCCGCATTCAAGGGAAAACCGTTGGTGGTGGTGTTGGACTTGCTGCTGCAACCGATTATTGTATGGCATCTAAATTCGCAGCTATTAAGTTAAGCGAATTAAATATTGGTATTGGACCATTTGTAGTCGGACCAGCAATCGAGCGTAAAATGGGATTAAGCGCCATGTCGCAAATCGCAATTGACGCCAATACATTTTATCCTGCAGAATGGGCAAAACAAAAAGGCTTATTCACGCAAGTTTATGATAGTACAGAAGAACTAGATGAAGCTGTAAAAACAACAGCAGAACATTTATGTACCTATAACACAGAAGCGATGCTAGAAATGAAAAAAGTATTCTGGCAAGGCACAGACGATTGGGATTCACTTTTGGCCGAACGTGCAGCAACTAGTGGAAAACTAGTGTTAAGCGATTTTACAAAAGAAAAATTAAAAGGATTTAAGTAGTGATGAGGTTTGAGCTATGAGTTGTGAGAAGTTTTATTCAAAAACAATTGTAATATGGAATTTGAAAGCAAGTATCATTTTAGTTTTGAAAATTTAATTGTCTATCAGAAAGCAATTACTTTTGGAGAAGATATTAATAAGTTAGTAGAAACTTTTCCAAAAAAAGAAATGTTTAGGTTAACTTCTCAATTTTCACGAGCAGCAGATTCTATAGCAGCAAATATATCTGAAGGTTCGGCAAGTACGGATGCTAATTTTAATAGGTATTTAAAAATGGCGTGGGATAGTAGTCATGAATGCGTAACATGGAATACAAAAGCTTATTTAAGAGCATATATTTCTAAAGAGGAATTTGAATCAAACCGTGCTATGTTAACAGAAATAGGAAAAATGATTTCCTCTTTAAGAAGAAAACTGAATTTAAAAAAGTAATCCAACTCACAGCTAATAACTCAAAGCTCAAAACTAATGATATACAAATTCAATAATTACACACCTGTCGTTCACGAATCCAGTTTCGTGCATCCATTAGCAGCAGTAACAGGAAACGTCATCATTGGTAAAAATTGTTATATTGGTCCAGGAGCAGCCATTCGTGGTGATTGGGGGCAAATCATTTTAGAAGATGGCGTCAACGTGCAAGAAAATTGTACGGTGCACATGTTTCCTGGTAAGTCCATTACCCTAAAAGAAAGTGCACACGTTGGCCATGGAGCTATTATTCATGGCGCAAATCTTGGTAAAAATTGCCTTATCGGAATGAACACCGTAATTATGGACGATGCCGAAATAGGCGACGAATCCATAGTAGGTGCCATGGCATTTGTAAAAGCCGAAACCAAAATTCCAAAGCGAAGTTTAGTCGTTGGTAATCCTGCCAAAGTCATCAAGCAGGTCAGTGATGAGATGATTTCGTGGAAAACAAAAGGCACGCAATTGTATCAGCAATTACCTGCAGATTGCCACGAGAGTTTAAAAGCCGTTGAGCCATTACGAGAAGTGCCTGAGAATATGAAAATGCAGGATGATGTTTATAAAACACTTCGAGAAACATTCAAAAAATAAGATGATGTCACTTCGAGTGATTCCGATTTTTATCGGAATTATATCGAGAAGCTCTATCAGGTTTTCAAAAACCTTACAGGTCTACAACACCCGACTCAAATCAATCTCATTCGTTTCTTTACTTGTCGATAACGCAATCAAACTTTGTACATTTCCTAAATAAGGAAGTAGTGTCAATTTTGAAATGATAAAGGTTTCATAAGCTTCAATATCTTCAACGACGAGTTTCAATAAATAATCAAAATTCCCGCTGACCCTGTGGCATTCTACAACTTCCGGGAAGTTATTAATTTCCTTTACAAACTTTTCCAAATAACTTCGGGTATGCCCTTGCAAGGTAATACCTATAAAAACAGTCAGTTTTAAGCCGATTTTCTTATTGTTTAAAACAGCCACATATTTTTCAATATAACCTTCCTTTTCTAATTTTTTAATGCGTTCAAATATTGGTGAAGTGCTCATGCCGAGTTCTTCAGCAATACTTTTGGTCGTCCGATTGCTATTCTTTTGAAGTATGGTGAGTAGTTGTGTGTCTATGTTATCGAGTGTATGTGACATGAGAAAATTAGTTGTTTTAAAGCGGTAAATTTAAGGATTAAAAGACAAATCATCTGTAATATTATTTAAATAAAGAATAATATCCTTTTTAATAGTAAATTAAAAGATTTTAACAATTGTATAATTCGATATATATTATCTTTAATTCTTATAATCCTAAACTATATTCGCTTGATGACTTTTGAATTAAAGATGCCCAAAATGGGTGAAAGTATTACTGAAGGAACCAACTTCCTGCGCATGCAGGAATCTTATTAGTTTATAATTTGAGTCTTTGGTATACCTATATAATGTCGAATAAATTTAATGGAACTATTTATATAGGTGTTACAAATAATTTGGAAGAACGAGTGAAAGAACACAAATTAAAAATATATCCAGATTCATTTACATCAAAATATAATTGTAATAAACTAGTATATTTTGAAGAATATAGTAAAGCGGAAGAAGCAATTGTTAGAGAAAAACGATTGAAAAAGTGGAAGCGTGATTGGAAAATAAAATTAATTGAAGATATGAATCCAAGTTGGGTTGATATTAGTGATAATTGGAATATAGACTTTAATAGATTGAGAGATGAAAGATAAAAAGGTTCCTGCCTTCGCAGGAATATTTGAATTAAAGATGCCCAAAATGGGTGAAAGCATAACTGAAGGAACTATTATCAATTGGTTAATAGCTGAAGGCGATGCATTCGAAGAAGGAGATATTATTCTTGAAGTCGCCACAGATAAAGTAGATAACGAAGTACCTGCACCAGCATCTGGAACATTAGTAAAAACCATGTTTCAAGCTAAAGATGTGGTTCCTGTAGGAGAAGTTCTAGCGATTTTAGACCTTTCAGAAGAAGTAAAGAAATCCAAAACACTTAATGAATCTAAAGCTGTCCCTTCGAGCGCAGTCGAGAACAAGGCTAAGACTAAAAGACCAAAGCCAGTTCAGCAGCCTACCAATTCGAATTCAACTTCATTTTCGGTAAATAATACTAACACTTTCTTTTCGCCATTAATTATAAACATAGCCAAAGAACATCATATTAGCTTTGAAGAATTAGCACGAATACCTGCAACAGGAAATGAAGGCAGATTACGCAAAAGTGACGTCTTTCAGTATATAGAAGACGGACGACCTTATAAATTTGCACAAGCTGTAACGCAAGATCCAACGGCTTATAGAATTCCGCAATTAAATTTCGATAAAGGCAAAGGAAAAGTCATCGAAATGGATCGCATGCGCCAAATGATTGCAGATCACATGGTCTATTCCAAACATACCTCGCCTCATGTTACCGCTTATGTGGAAGCTGATATGACCAATATGGTCAACTGGCGTAATGCTAACAAAGTTGCCTTTCAAGAAAAGCATGGAGAGCGTTTAACCTTCACACCTTTATTTGTAGAAGCCGTAGCTAAAGCCGTTAAAGATTTTCCGAATATTAATGCTTCTGTCGATGGTAATAACATCATTGTAAAAGAAGATATCAATATTGGAATGGCAACCGCATTACCAAGTGGAAACCTAATCGTTCCTGTAGTAAAAAATGCAGATACTAAAGATTTGAAAACAATTGCTAGTAACGTCAATGAACTCGCCAATAAAGCTAGAGAGAATAAGCTAGCAGGAGACGATATAAAAGGCAGCACTTTCACCATTTCTAATGTAGGAACTTTTGGAAGCGTCATGGGAACACCAATAATCAATCAGCCAGAAGTTGCCATTTTAGCATTGGGAATAATTAAAAAAAGACCAGAAGTCATCATCACTGAAAAAGGAGATGAAATCGCTATTCGTAGTATGATGTATTTATCATTATCATTCGACCACAGAGTCGTAGATGGTTTTTTAGGCGGAAGCTTTGTACGACGCGTAGCCGATTATTTTGAACAATTTGATAGTAATAGAGAAATATAAATTCAGAATTGTCCCCTTGAGGGGACTTTAGGGGTGTTTTAAACACTCTAAAAAACATACATATATGAAACCTAACATTTCAATCACTAAAGTAGAAACATCAAAAGTTGATGCCTTAGACTTCAACAATATTCCATTAGGCACCACATTCACCGATCACATGTTTATTTGCGACTACGAAAACGGAGAATGGGTTAACCCAAGAATTGAACCATTAGGATTAATTCCTACACATCCAGCTGCAATGGCTTTACATTACGGACAAGCTATTTTTGAAGGGATGAAAGCCTATAAAGATACCGAAGGTGCACCAATGTTGTTTCGACCAGAAGAAAATGCCAAGCGTTTAAACAAAAGTGCAGACCGAATGGGAATGCCTCATATTCCTGAAGATTTATTTGTAGAAGGACTTAAAGAATTAGTCGGCTTAGAGCACAATTGGATTCCGCCAACCGATGGAAGCGCACTCTATTTAAGACCATTCATGTATGCCGATGAGCCTTTTATTGGTATGCGTGCAGCAACCCATTATAAGTTTATAATAATGGCATCACCAGCGGGTCCATTTTTTAGTAAACGCATTAAATTATGGGCAGAAAAGCAATTCATTAGAGCAGCACAAGGTGGAACCGGTGAAGCTAAAGCCGCTGGAAATTATGCAGCAGCCATTCGTCCAACAGAATTAGCAAAAGCTAAAGGTTACGATCAAGTATTATGGTTAGATGCCGCTGAGCATAACTACATTCAAGAAGTTGGTACCATGAATATTTTCTTCAAAATCAATGGAGAATTTATCACACCAGAGCTCGACGGTTCTGTGTTGCATGGCATCACAAGAGCCAGTGTTATAGAGATGTTACGTGCTATGAATTTCACGGTAACAGAACGAAAGATCACTATTGATGAAATTAAAACAGCATCAGAAAACGGGACTTTAGAAGAAGCCTTCGGAACAGGAACGGCCGTTGGTATAGCGTACATTCAAGAGATTGGATTAGAAGACGAGACGATTCATGTTTCTAATGAAAGTCCAATTGGATTAGAAGTTAATGACACCTTGAATGCTATTAAAACGGGTAAGCTAGACGACCAATTTAACTGGATGACTAAAGTAGAAAAGGAATTAGCTTAGGGTTATTGGGGCGTTACCACAAGGGTCGGGCTTTCACTACTCGCTCTTTTTGAAAAAAGCAAAAAGGAGCTCAAACAGGTCGTTCAACTGCGAAGCAATCACGAGTTCTTATTTATTAAATAAGAATGAACGAGTAATCCCTAACGCAAAACACCTCTAATGAGCTACACTCGGTATCTTCTAAGAAAATATACTTTTTCTTAGATAATCCTCAAGAGGAAAATAGTTCACTATTCAGAGGATTGTCCCCTTGAGGGGACTTCAGGGGTGTAAAAGAAGAAACATTAAAAAAAGACAACCGCTTTCGCGGCCATTAAAGATGAAAAAAGAAACACTAAAAAAAGGATTTTCAAAACTCTGCACAGCAAAAGCTATGGCAGAACTATACGAAGCTAATTTTAAACAAGTTTCAAAATATGTACATGCAACATCTCGTGGACACGAAGCCATTCAAATAGCTTTAGGACTTCAATTATTACCTCAAGATTATGCCTTTCCATATTATAGAGACGATGCCATGTTGTTATCGTTTGGTTTAGAACCTTACGATTTAATGTTGCAATTATTAGCAAAAAAAGACGATCCATTTTCTGGCGGAAGAACATACTACTCACATCCAAGTTTAAAAGATAATGACAAACCTAAAATTCCACACCAATCTTCTGCAACGGGAATGCAAACCATTCCAGCAACAGGCGTTGCCATGGGAATGCAGTATAAAGAATTACAAGGTTTAGACGATTATAGTTTAGAATCTGACCCTGTCAGTTCGAGCGCAGTCGAGAACGCTCTAAAACCAATTACCGTTTGTAGTTTAGGAGACGCATCAGTAACCGAAGGTGAAATAGCCGAAGCGTTTCAAATGGCAGCATTAAAACAAATGCCCATCTTATATTTAGTACAGGATAATGGTTGGGATATTAGTGCCAATGCAGCAGAAACGAGAGCGCAAAATGCGTTTGAATATGCACAAGGGTTTAAAGGTTTAGAGGCGATCTCAATAGATGGAGCCAATTTTACAGAAAGTTATGAAGCCTTAGAAAAAGTCATAGAAACCATTCGTGCAGAGCGTAGACCATTTTTAGTACACGCCAAAGTTCCGTTATTAAATCACCATACGTCTGGAGTACGAATGGAATGGTATCGCGATGATTTAGAAGAGGCACGTTCTCGTGATCCTTATCCGGTTATTAAACAACAATTACTAGATGCAGGATTTTCAGAACAAGACGTTTTAGACATTGAAAATTCCGCGAAAGCGAAAGTACAATCAGATTTCGAAAAAGCGTTAAAAGCCGAAGACCCAAAACCTGAGGATTTATTTACAAACGATTTTGTACCCACACCAATTACCGAGGAAAAAGGAACACGTTCACCAGAAGGTGCAGAGAAAGTAGTTATGGTCGATTGTGCTTTATTCGCCGTAGAAGAGCTGATGAAAAAGCATAAAGAATGTTTACTCTATGGGCAAGATGTAGGAGGAAGACTTGGTGGTGTTTTTAGAGAAGCAGCAACTTTAGCACAAAAATTTGGAGACGATCGTGTGTTTAATACACCAATTCAAGAGGCTTTTATTGTCGGTTCTACCGTTGGTATGAGTGCCGTTGGATTAAAGCCCATTGTTGAGGTTCAGTTTGCCGATTATATTTGGCCTGGCTTAAATCAGTTATTTACAGAAGTCAGTAGAAGTTGTTATTTATCTAACGGAAAATGGCCGGTTTCTATGATTCTTAGAGTGCCCATTGGTGCTTATGGAAGTGGTGGACCTTATCATTCATCTTCAGTTGAATCTGTAATTACAAATATTCGTGGTATTAAAATAGCGTATCCAAGTAATGGAGCCGATTTAAAAGGTTTAATGAAAGCGGCTTACTACGATCCTAATCCAGTTGTCATTTTAGAACACAAAGGTTTATATTGGTCTAAAGTACCAGGAACGCAGGGTGCAACCTCTGTTGAGCCAAGTGAAGATTACGTATTGCCTTTTGGTAAAGCATGGGTGTTACAAGAAATTTGGAAACAAGACAATGTAGAGACTTTAACCATAGTAACCTATGGAATGGGAGTACATTGGGCAATGAATGCTTCAGAAGCATTAGGAATGCAAGACCAAATTGAAGTGATTGATTTGCGTACGTTGTTTCCTTTAGATGAAGCCACGATTATGACATCGGTTAAGAAAACTGGAAAGTGTCTTGTTGTAACAGAAGAACCTTCAAACAATAGTTTTGCAAGAGCATTAGCTGGAAAAATTCAAGAGGAATGCTTTAAACATTTAGATGCACCAGTAATGACGATTGGTAGTGAGAATATGCCAGCAATTCCTTTAAATTCGACTTTAGAGCAAACGATGATTCCTTCAACAGATAAAGTGAAAGCTAAAATTGAAGACTTGTTGAATTATTGATTTATTCCAACTTTAAAATTCTACTTTTATTTGAAAGTGTATTGATGCATAACAGTTGATTGTTTAAGACATTATTTTCATTACAAATAATTTTATAGCATTCTATTACTTGATAGTTCGCAATGGTATGAACTACAAAAGGGAGTACACCAGAGGCTTCACAGTTTTCAACTTTTAATAATGAATTAATATTTGGGAATATATGATGAAAGGGTTTGCTGTTTTTATAATTAAAAACACCGACTTGACCTTCGAATCCTTGGACTCCACCAAAAATCATCGGTTTACTAATAGATTCACAAGTTTTACTAATAGCGTAACGTGCCATATAATTGTCTGTGCAATCAACAATAATATCAGCACTCTTTAATATGTTAATTCCGTTTTGAGTTGTTATATAATCTTGAATGCATGTGATATCTAGATCGTCAAAAATCGCTGTTAAAGCATGTTTAGCAGTTTCAACTTTTGATGCTCCGACATTAGACTTTGTAAATAGAATTTGTCTGGCAACATTAGACTGTTCTATTTTATCATTATCAACTAATACTAATTTGTTGATTCCTAAACGGGTTAATCCCATAGCAACAGAACAGCCTAATCCACCAAGTCCTACAACAGCAATTCGTGAATTCTTCAGCAGATCAATTTTTTCTTTGCCTATGCATTTTTCATGTACTTCAAAAAATGACGTCATTAGTTTCGGTTAATTTGGCTTAAAATCGTTGTGTCTGTAATTTTAGTGTCCTCAGCTAGAAGAAAAGCCTTGCTTAAAACAATAGATAAACCTTTATCACCTTCGAAAGGAATAAATAATTTGTCGGTTGATTTGTTAGGTGATCTAGAAGGTACAATACATAAATATTGATCGTTAGGTTCCATCAAAATATTTCCACTACCAATATGTATTTTGTAGGTTCTTATAGTTCCTTGAACAATTAAAAACTTACCATCAATAGTAGCTTTGTCTTTAATTTTACTTAGCCTTGGAAGTAATCTTTCAAGAATAGATTTTCGGGTTTTTGCAATTTCTGTTAAATCCCCAAATGAATAGGATGTCCAATAATCTCTATGCGTTTGTCTATCTCCATTATTATCTTGCCATTCTGGGTCATTTCCGACACTACATACTCCAACAAACAAATCGACATCGCGCATAATTTCCGAAAAAACAATTTTTGGAACATCAATTAGATTCATGACATGGCCATCAGCATTTTTAAACTTTACTTGATCTGTGGCAACATATAGCCAAATTCCAGCATCGTTATAAGCATCGTGGTCATTGAGTTCATCAATCCAATATTCCGCAGTTATTTGGTGTTCAGGTAAATATTTTGAACACAATTCGTCATCACGCCCATCATCATAAGCTCCCATTAATGAATATTTCCAACCACGAAGACCCGCAAGGGCATTAAATTGGTGTTGTTTTAAAATATGAGCCGCCATTCTGTTAGAATAGGTTTGCGTATTAATTTCTGCGTCTGTTAGAATATAAAGCTCCCGAAATGCTTGTTTAATGGGTTGTTTTAATTCTAAGTCTATAATTCTATCTCTCCAATCAACTATTTCTTTTTCAGTAGCAAAAACAGGATGCCAGAGTTGTACGGTGCAATTGTCATCAATCCAACTTATTATTTCACCATTAGCATTTTGCCATGTATTATCTATCCATAAAACAGAAGTAGATTGGGTTTCATTTTTAATTGTCCAAATAAGTTTTGTTGAAATAGGATTGACTAAACCATGATTTAAATAATACTTTTTAAAAGAAGGGAAATCCCAACTTCTATTGAGAATAAATTGATTATCAATTCTTTGTTTTTGAGCTGAATATACCTTTTGGATTTCTTTGATTTCCTTACGTAATTCTTTAAGTTGATTGCTTAGCTTTGTAGAGTTTTTAACAGTTGATGGTACAGATTTCATACTCTTACCATCGGGTTTTATCCATTGTTGGTTGACCTTGCTTTCTGTGATAGAAATATTGAGACTATAGTCTTCAAACAAAACAGATTTAATTCCACCTTCTAATTGAAAATCGGGAACAGCCATTTCCTTAAGTTCTTCAACCGAAACGTTGTATTTTTTTGCACCTTCCACAAGATATTTGTCTATGCTCTTTTTAACGTTATTTTGTTTTAGTTTTAATTTTATTCGAGATAAAGCCCCCAATCCATCTTTTCCTCTCATGTTACCCATTACGTAGATGCATGCATTACCTATAGCTGCTGCTGCTGGACCAACTCCTGGCATTTTGGTATACGATTTTTCAAGGAGTTTACTTAATATATGTAATGTTTCTTTATCTGAAAAAGGGGACATTGTCCAGATAATTCCTTTTATGAATTGTTTGCTAGGATCGCATAAATATGAATATTGCGTGTACTCTCTTACTTCATTTGAATATGTATAAGTCTCTGTTTTCTCTGAAATAGGATGACTTACAGCAATGGAAAGAATCTCTTGAGCAATTTTTCGATACTTATTTTTTCCAATAGCATTTATTAACTTTTCTGTTTGTGCTTGAAATTTTTTAGAAGGTTTAGAGCTTGTAGCATCATAGGTTAAGAATAATAATTGATGAAGTTCATTTACATTTTCACCACTATGATTAACAATCGCGTTTACTTCGTTTCCAATATCATTTGTTTTTAATATAAACGGGACAAATTCTCCGTCGACTTGTACTATTTTACTCAATTTTGAAACTGATTTCTTAAGATCACTTCCCCAATAACTAGTGGAGGTATCGGTAAGACTATTCCATTCCAACATGCTTTTAATAAAGTTAGATAATTCATCCGATAGTCCTTCTTTTTTAATAGTGCGCTCAATTTGTTGAATAGCGTAGTTTGTTGGAAAATCACTTAGAGAAAAACCATAGGCGTTTCTATTTAAAGCTATAATTTTTTCATTGACTAATTCAAATAGACTTATCCATTCTTTCTCGGTATAATCAAGATTTCTGCGCATTAATCCATTTAATATTGCAAATGCAGTCAAGCGATACCTATAGATATCATTGTCTCTCTTTTTTACTGATTTTTGTTGATTTTCAAATTCTCTGTTGAGGATTTCTTCAATGTAATTGACGCTATCTATAATATATTGTTTTTGGTAGGTCTTAGATTCTTTTTTTAAATTCTCATATTCGGAATTTCCCGAAAGATCATTAGAACTGTATACATAACTTACTGAAGAATTAACTTTTGTAATAATGTCATCAATATATTTAAATTTTGATGGAGTTGTTTTTTTCTTGAAAATATTAAGCATTTCTAGGATGATTTATCCACCAACTAATGGTGTTAATTTAATGAATGATACTGTTGTTGACTTATCGACAAGTACTTTTTGATGGATGTTTTCCACTTGTTGATCATCAACAAGTAAAATAAAGCCATTAGTTTTAAAAGCGTCTAAAGCGATGTATAATTGCTTTTCTACATCTATAGATTTGCTTTTTTTGTTATTGAGTTTAGACTCTAATTGACCTGGTGTAACTAAGCCTTTTTTATAAGTTTCTACGTTGTCATTATACCGCGAAATCTCCAATTCTATTCGAGCCTTGATAAGCTCAGAAACTGTAATATATTCTTCATTAAATTTCAGTGTTATTTCATTTAATATATCACCTGCAGCACTTTCATCTTGAATTGTTATTGTGTTCATAAAACAGAAGTTTATTTAAGAAGTTAAGTTATTAAAATTATAATGGAGGTCTGTCTTTTTTAGGTTAAATTTTAAAATATAGGCTATTGTACGTCATACGAAGCTTTTATATTAACACTAGTCCTTCATGGAAATCATATGCTAATTAGGAGCAGGTACTTCAGACATTAAGCATAAAAAAAGCCTATCTAAAAAGATAGGCTTTACTCTTAAAAAGATTGTACGATATATACTTATATAACTTTTACATTAACTGCGTTTAATCCTTTTTTTCCTTCTGCTAAATCGAATTCTACATTATCACCTTCTCTAATCGCATCAACTAAACCTGAAATATGTTCAAGAATTTAATGAGTTGGAAGCCATAAAAACTATTCAAGAAGATTACTTTAAATATACCGGTAATGATTATTGAAAGCGAGAATATGCCAGCAATTCCTTTAAATTCGACTTTAGAGCAAACGATGATTCCTTCAACGGACAAAGTAAAAGCTAAAATTGAAGCTTTATTAAATTACTAATTTAAAACACAAAAAGCCTAAATCTAAAATTTAGACTTAGGCTTTTCTAACACTCAAAAATTGATTGATTGATTTAATCCATATCGAATCGTAATCCGACAGATATGTTATTTTGGTCTACCACTTGATTTTTAAACAATGGATTCAGATCGTATTTAACATATAAAGCGACATCACCTAAAGCTATATATCCGCTTAGTCCGTAGATAAATTCGCTTACTTCAAATTGATCACGTTGTTTCTCTTTTTCGCGTTCGCCATCTTCTTTATACTTTATCTTTTGCATATTCCCCAAGTTTAAACCGGCATAACCTCCTAACCCTATTTTTAGTTTTTTGTGTGTTGAATATCTAAAATAATCTTCTTTTTCAATCTTTTTGGAAGGGCCAAATTCTATATGCATCGGGAATACCAAATTTGTTGTTCTAAATTTTATTTTATCGGCATCTATAGGATATTCTTGTAAAGAAATGTCTCCATCGGTATTAACTAAGTAGTTATTATCTTTAATCTTTAACTTATTCCATTGTAAAGAAAAACCATATTTCAATCTCCAGAAGTTGGTATTATCAAAGATTCGCGTTTTCCATGCGTAACCCAATTCTATAAACCCAGATCCACCTAATTTGTATGGCGAATCTTCCAAATCTTGACCGTCGATTAAAGCATTATTAAATCCAAAGGCAAAGACAATATCTGTAGATATACGTCTATCGTATTTTCTAGGTTTATCTTTTGATGGATTTCCAAAATAAATAAAACTATCACTAGAGTTATCATCGGCACCGATTCTAAATGTAAATCCATCACCACTAGCATCTTCCACCTTATCATTTCGTTCTAATAAAGCAATTTTATTGTCAATAATCGCTAATCTATTTTCAATATTTAAAGCTCTTTTTTTTGCAGCTTCTTTCTTTAAATCTTCTGCCTCTGCTGCTGTTATTTTTCCATCGTCTAAGCGTTTATTAATTGATGTTATTTCTATTTTCAGAAATTCGCGTTCCTCACTTTCTATTTTTGATTTGAGGCTTGTAAGTGTTTTAATTTTTAATTCGTTTGCCGACTTTTGTATGCTGTCCTTTTTTGTTTCCTGCCCTTGAACTGTAGCAAATGTTAGTGATAACACTAAGTATACTACCAATCTTGTAATTGTTTTCATAACTGTTCGTTTTTTGATTTATTGATGATTTATTGATTTGATTCTTCTGATGAGAGTCCTTATTTCCTCATCTATTTCTTATTTTATATTTATGAATATGTGATTCTTTTATTTCAAATAAATATTAGTTATTACGATCTGCAACTGCAGTTTTTACAGATTCGTAACTATCTTTTAAAGCTTCAAAAACTTTAGTTCTAAAAGATTGCCCCATTTCGTCTTCAACACTTTCTAATAGCTGAGTAGCATCAACTGTTTTTGATGTTTCTTTTTGTAGTTTTTCTCTAAACAATTCTTTACTTGCGAGTTTTAATAACGAATCGATTTCTTGTTCTGTAACCGAATTGTTTTCAGACTTTAAGGTTTCCATGGCTTCTGCTATAGCATTTTTGATAATAGTATCATCAATTTCTGTTTGCAACTCCTGATTTACCTTTTTATTTGTAGTTAATGCAGTTGGATCTTCTAACACTTCACGATTCTCCGCCAATTGAGTTTTAGATTCTGAATTTAGTTTACCTGCTTTTTTATAATCTATTATTTTAGATGTTTTAACGCTTGGCAACGCTTCTTGACTCTTATCTTCTACTCCATGTGCTTCATTTGCTAATTCAATAGATTCTTTTTGCTCTGGTTGTATCGTTTCTTTTTGGATATGCTCTTTAATTGCTTCTTCTTCGACCATTCGAGGCTGAATCACTTCTGAATCATTGTTGTTAAAAAACGGTATTGATATAGCCATCAAAATCAATAATCCCGCTGCAATACTTAACCACCAATACATTGGTTTTTTAGATTTCTTTTCGTCTTCATCTAACCGATCTGATAATTTAGACCAACTCTCTGATGTTGGAGATAAGGTTCGTTTTTCGAGCTTATCTTTTATATTTTCTTCAAATTTAATTGGAGCCATAACTGTTGTTATTTAATTCTTTAATTTTTTTCTGAAGCATTTGTCTTGCTTTAAATAATTGCGACTTTGATGTGCCTTCAGAAATTTTTAATAGTTCGGCAATTTCCTGATGCTTGTACCCTTCTATAGCATACATTACAAAAACCATTCGGTAACCTTCAGGTAAACTATCTATAAGTAATTGTATTTCTGCTACTTCAATATTTGAATTGATATTGTTTGAGGAATCGTATTCTAAATAATCATCCTCTACAGCAAATTCAATATGCTTTTGTTGTCTTATATAAGAAATAGCCTCTCGCACCATTATTCGTCTTACCCAACCTTCAAAACTACCTTCATTTTTAAATGATTTTAAGTACTTAAATACTTTAAAGAAACCATTTAACATTACTTCTTCTGCCTGATGTACATCCTTTACATAGTACCTGCAAACACTAAGCATTTTTGGAGCATGTAACTCGTACAATACATGTTGCGCTTCACGATTTTGCTTCGCAGCACGCTCTATGAGTTTTGTTTCGTTTTTATGAAGTTGAATAACTTTCATGTTTAATTTTAAGTTCTAAATACGCTTCAGGTTGCTTTCTATTTATAAAGACGTAATTTTGTAGCCAAGGGTTGCCTGGAGAGTGAAAATAATATACAAATAGCTAAAAAAAGAGCTGGTTGTGATTTATTTTTTTCTATCAATAACATAATCCACCATAAGCTTTAGAGATGCTTTGTATGGTGATTCTGGATAAGTTGCTAAAATATTTAGAGCTTCTTCTTGAAATGCTTTCATTTTAGACACGGCGTAATCTAAACCACCATTATCCTTTACAAAAACAATAACATCTTTAACACGTTGTTTATCTTTGTTATGATTTTTAACCGAATTAATAAGCCAAGATTTTTCTTTTTTGGTACAGTTATTTAAAACATATATTAAAGGTAAGGTCATTTTTTGCTCCTTAATATCTATACCTGTTGGTTTACCTATGGCTTCTTGTCCATAATCAAATAAATCATCTTTAATTTGAAATGCCATACCAATCAACTCACCAAACTTTCGCATGGTTTCCACTTCTGGCGAATTGGGTTTTACTGAAGCGGCTCCAAGACTACAACATGCGGCTATTAAAGTCGCTGTTTTTTGTCTTATGATTTCATAATAAATAGCTTCAGTAATATCGAGTTGTCTTGCCTTTTCGATTTGAAGTAGCTCTCCTTCGCTCATTTCCCGAACAGCAACTGAAATAATTTTAAGTAAATCAAAATCATTATTATCTATTGAAAGCAAGAGGCCTTTAGACAATAAGAAATCTCCTATGAGAACAGCTATTTTATTTTTCCAAAGCGCATTAATTGAGAAAAAACCTCGTCTTCTATTACTGTCATCAACAACATCATCATGAACTAAAGTCGCAGTATGAATTAGTTCAATAACCGAAGCACCTCTATAAGTGCGTTCACTCACCTCGCCATTGTTCATCATTTTAGCAACCAAGAACACAAACATAGGTCGCATTTGTTTCCCTTTTCGGTTTACAATATAATGTGTAATACGATTAAGAAGCGCTACTTTACTTGCCATTGAGAGTTGGAACTTTTGTTCAAAAAGGTCCATCTCATAAGTAATAGGTTGTTTTATTTGTTCGGTTATTTTCATTAAAGACTTTAACTCTGTAAAATTACAAATTCTATTAGCTTTTCATTCAAAAAAAAAGGAATTATAGCATTTTAACTTTTAGTACTCAAAAATATTTGTAACTTTATGGAATTAATCTAAAAAATCATAAAACACATGAAAAAAACTACTTTATTATTGGCATTATTTTTTGCTTCAAACCTTATGTTTGCTCAAGAAGTATTGTCTGAAGATTTTGAAGCTGGACTTACAGTACCGACGGGTTGGACAATTGAAGATTTAACAACAAGTGGCGAAATATGGACAATTGAAACTGGCGGTGAAGCTGGAGGATTTACGGCACCTAACACTTTACTTTATGAGAGTGGTTTAGAAGGTAACTACGCTACTATGGATAGTGATGGTTATGGTTCTGAAGGAGGTGCAGAGAACACCACTCTAACAAGCCCTGTCTTTGACGCTTCTTCTATAACTTCAGCGACACTTACTTTTGACACTGTTTACAACGGAAATTTCGGAGGACTAGGTGAGATAGAAGTGTACAATGGTAGTGCATGGGTAAACGTTCAAACTTATGCTACTGCAATTGGAAGTACACCTAATACCACTATAACTGGTTCTCAATTATTTGATATATCAGAAATAGCAGGTGTAACTAATGCACAAATAAGATTTGTATGGACAGGTAATTGGTCTATATCTTGGTCTATTGACAATATATCTGTTTTTCAGTGTACAGAAACAGCAGCTCCTGCTGTAGCAACAACTCCTCTGCCTGCTGATGCTGCAACAGCTATTGGTATTACTGCTGATGGCGGCTTAAATTTTAGCTGGAACGACGCAGGTAACGCTGGTGATAACTACACATTAAATATTGGTACTACCAATCCACCGTCACAAGCAATTGAAGGTATTGAAAATGGAGTATTAATTACAGGTTTAGGTCTTAGTACAACTTATTTTTGGAGTATTGACATTACCAATTGCTTTGGAACTACAACAAGTTCTGTTTGGAGTTTCACAACTGATGATCAATTCTTAAGTATTGGAGAAGAAGTTTCATTAGAAACTCTTAATGTATATCCTAATCCTACTTCTGATGTTTTAAATATTAAATCATCACAAGATGTTGATAATGTAACTGTATTTAACTTACTTGGTCAAAATGTAGCAAATTTCACTAAAAATGAAATAAACAATTCATCTATTGACTTATCAGAATTATCTAAAGGTCTTTACTTAGTTAAGATTTCTTCTGGAACTAAAACTAAAACTCTTAGAGTTACTAAAGAGTAATTAATTAGAGCTCTTTAATATTACAAGAAAAAGCGGCAATTGCCGCTTTTTTTTATTTCTAAAACTAAAAAATTCACATTATGTTTTAGCTTTTATTTGCCAATTGTCCGCAAGCGGCATCAATATCTTTACCTCTACTTCTTCTTACTGTCACAGTAATATTATTAGCTTCTAGCACGGATACGTACATATCTATAGCTTTTGAGTTGGCTTGTTGAAATTCGCCATCGTCAATTGGATTATATTCTATAAGGTTGACTTTACTCGGAGCAAATTTGCAGAACTCTACCAATGCTTCAGCATCTTTTCGTTTATCATTAATACCATCCCAAACGACATACTCATAAGTAATTCTATTTTTAGTTGCGGCATACCAATATTGCAACGCTTCTCTTAGATCGGCTAAAGGAAATGTAGCATTAAAAGGCATTATAGATGTACGTATGTCATCTATTGCAGAATGTAATGATACCGCTAACTTAAACTTTACATTTTCATCAGCCATTTTTTTAATCATTTTTGGCACTCCAGAAGTTGAAACCACAATACGCTTTGGAGACATTCCCAAACCTTCTGGTGAAGTAATTTTGTCAATGGCTTTAAGAACATTATTGTAGTTCATTAAAGGTTCTCCCATTCCCATAAATACAATATTACTTAAAGGTCTATTATGATATAATCTACTTTCATTATCTATAGCAACAACTTGATCATAAATTTCATCTGGATTTAGATTTCGCATGCGTTTTAATCGCGCTGTTGCACAAAACCTACAATCGAGACTACAACCTACTTGAGAAGAGACACAAGCTGTGGTTCTAGTTGCTGTTGGAATAAGTACTGATTCTACAATTAAATCATCATGTAATCGTACTGCATTTTTTATAGTACCATCAGAGCTCCGTTGCATCTGATCTACTTTGATATGATTAATAACAAAATTATCCTCAAGCATTTGTCTAGTTTCTATAGATATATTGGTCATATCTTCAAAACTATAGGCTGATTTTTGCCACAACCATTCGTACACTTGATTTCCTCTAAAGGCTTTATCTCCTTGTTTTACGAAGAATGCTCTAAGTTGCTCTTTAGTTAAAGCGCGTATGTCTTTCTTTTTTACTTCCATTTGATGCAAAAGTACTTAAATGAATTTGGTTTTCTTACACAAATAAAAAAGCCTCAACTAAGAGGCTTTTAAATATAGGGTATATTCTTATTTTAGATGATAAGCATCGCATCACCATAAGAATAGAATTTATACTTTTCTTTTACTGCTTCTTCATAAGCCTTTTTAATAAAATCATGACCTGCAAAAGCAGATGTCATCATTAATAAGGTTGATTTTGGTGTATGAAAATTAGTAATCATACAATTTGCAATACTAAAATCGTAAGGTGGGAAAATAAATTTATTGGTCCAGCCTTCAAATTCATTAAGTCTTCCGTTTGAAGACACAGAACTTTCAACGGTACGCATTGATGTTGTACCAACAGCACATACACGTTTTTTATTTTCTATTCCTCTATTTACTATATCTGCAGCTTGTTTTGTAATAATAATCTCTTCGCTATCCATTTTGTGCTTAGATAAATCCTCTACCTCAACAGGGTTAAAAGTTCCTAAACCAACATGTAATGTCACTTCTGCCGTCTCTACACCTTTAATTTCTAAACGTTTTAATAAATGTTTAGAAAAATGTAAACCTGCTGTTGGTGCTGCTACTGCTCCTTCGTTTTTTGCATATATGGTTTGATAGCGCTCTTCATCTTCTGGCTCTACAGCTCTATTAATATATTTTGGTAAAGGTGTTTCACCAAGCTCCGTTAATTTTGTTCTAAAGTCCATATAAGACCCGTCATAAAGGAAACGTAAGGTTCTACCTCTTGAAGTTGTATTATCTATAACCTCAGCAACAAGAGTTTCGTCTTCGCCAAAATATAATTTATTACCAATTCTAATTTTACGAGCAGGATCTACTAATACATCCCAAAGACGTTGGTCTTGGTTTAATTCGCGTAATAAAAACACTTCGATACGTGCTCCTGTTTTTTCTTTATTACCGTATAAACGTGCTGGAAAAACTTTAGTATCATTCATTATCATCACATCACCTTCATCAAAATAATCGATAATGTCTTTGAAAAGTTTGTGTTCTATAGTTTGTTTTTCTCTATTCAATACCATTAACCTAGATTCATCTCTGTGTTCAGCAGGATGCTCGGCTAGTAATTCGTCTGGAAGGTCAAAACTAAAGTGTGATAATTTCATGTATTTTATTATTTTTTTAGAATTAGCAAATATACAATCTCAACATAGGCCTTGTCAAGTAAATAGGTGTTTATTTTACTTTGAGTGGCTTAAAAAAACGTTAGATCAGTTAATTGAACTAATAAAACAGAAATTTACAGATGGTTAGTGGTTTTAATTCTGAGATTAGATTTTTAATAAATCGTTATGTTATACTAAATCCTATGGTTTTAAAATCTTCCCAAAATTGCGGATAAGATTTACTTACGACCTCTGCGTTTTTTATTGCCAATGTTGTTTTTAATCCTAATGGCGCAAAGGCCATAGCCATTCTATGATCGTTATATGTTGCGATTGAAACGTCGGTTGTTATTTTATTTGAAGCTTTTAAATGCAATGCGTTTTCTGTAATTTCTACCTGAGCTCCTAATTTTTCTAATTCTGTTTTAAGTGCGACTAAACGATCTGTCTCTTTAATTTTTAGCGTATGTAAACCTATCATATGACATTCTAACCCTAAACCAAATGCGGTAACAGCTATAGTTTGTGCTATATCTGGTGCATTACTTAAATCTAATTCGATAATAGTTTTTGTTTCAACACTTGACGATTTACGAAGGGTTATGGCATCGTCTAAAAAAGTGGTTGTAACTCCAAACTTTTTATAAATGGTTGCTAAAACAGAATCTCCTTGTAAGCTTTTTTCTTTATAAGATGCTATTGTTAGTTCTTTACCAACATCACTTAATGCAATAACACTATAAAAATAAGAAGCAGAAGACCAATCTGACTCCACTGTTAAAGTGCAAGGTTTAATCTCTGATGTTTGAGGTTTTACAGAAATGATATTATCAATAAAACTCGTTTTAACATCTATTTCATTTAATAAACTCAATGTCATATTGATATATGGCACAGAGGTTATTTTACCTTTTAAAGTAAGCTCTAAACCATTTTCTAATTTAGACGCAATAAGCAATAGTGCAGAAATATATTGACTACTAACATTAGCATCTAAAGTGACTTCTTTTTTATTTAATGTGTTCCCAACTATTTTTAATGGAGGGAAACCATCATTTTCTAAATATGTAATATCTGCTCCAAGGGTTTTTAGAGCATCGACCAATATTTTAATTGGGCGTTCTTTCATTCGTTTAGATCCTGTTATTGTTACTTCTCTGCCCTTTTGAATAGAGAAATAAGCTGTAAGAAATCGCATAGCTGTACCTGCGTGATGGATATCTATAAGCTGATCTGTTGAAGTTAAAGCCTTTTGCATTAACACCGAGTCATCTGAATTAGAGATGTTCTTAATACTAATCTGAGGATATAAAGCTTGCAATAACAATAATCGGTTAGATTCGCTTTTAGATCCTGTGATTTGAATCGTTTGTTGATTTTGAAGTTTTGATTTTTGGATATTAATGTCCATAAGGCATCTCTAAAATAGGTTGATATGACAAAACTACTTTAATTTCTCGTTATTATGATGCCTGTTATGATCGCGTTTTGTTTTCTTATGCATTTTTTTATCAAAAGCTTCTTGTAAATCAATACCTGTTTGATTGGCTAAGCAAAGCACAACAAACACAACATCAGATAGTTCCTCGCCTAAATCTTTATCTTTATCACTTTCTTTTTCACTTTGCTCACCATAACGTCTGGCAATAATTCGTGCAACCTCTCCAACCTCTTCTGTTAATTGAGCCATATTAGTAAGCTCGTTAAAATAACGTACGCCATGTGCATTAATCCAATCATCAACTTCTTTTTGTGCGTTTTTAATGTTCATATTTAGTTTTTAGTTAGTATAATTTGTTCTGCTTGTTTCTCTACAATTTTAGTATAAAAAGCCTTAAAACCTTTATAATTTTCTGGTAAAATAAGTGTATTAACAATATCTAATTGAACTTTCAATTGTTAATAATTTCCATTTTGTTGCGCAAGATAAGTAAACTTAACGTCAGAGTTTTTGAATTGTATATAAGTCTGGTAATACTGCAGAACTGATTGCCAGTATTAAAAGCAATCTACTCGATTTAGAATCTACAAGTTTAGAGGTTGTATAAGCGACCAATCCATGACCAAATAGTGATGCCATGATATCACTCTTTATTTTTAGAATCGATGATAATAGTTACTGGACCATCATTAACTAAGTGCACTTTCATATCTGCGCCGAATTCTCCGGTTTGTATCTTTTTTCCCAAAGTCTTTTGAAGCGTTTCTATAAAACTTTCATACAACGGAATAGCTACATCTGGTTTTGCTGCTTTTATATAACTTGGTCTATTTCCTTTTTTTGTACTAGCATGAAGCGTAAATTGACTTACCAAAATTACATCCCCTTCTGCATCTTTTAATGATTTGTTCATCACTCCGTCTTCATCAGGAAAAATACGAAGATTGGTTATTTTATTACAGAGCCAATTAATATCTTCTTGGCTGTCTTCGTTTACAACACCTAACAGAATCAAAAGACCATTATCTATTTCTGCAACTTTATTGCTTTTAATGGTAACACTTGCTTCAGAAACCCTTTGTATTACTATTTTCATATCATTGCCCAAAAACATGGGAATTTTTTAAAATTAGACCTACTGTTATTTTGAAGAGATATTCCTTTTAATACATATACCTTACTATAAAAGAAAATTGCTTACTGCGCATCATCCCAATTATCAGTTCTGTAATGCTCATCTTCTCCTTCTAAGATTTGAACATAACTTTTATACCTTGAATAAGACACCTTATTCGCTTCTAAAGCCTCTTTTACGGCACATTTTGGTTCGTTTAAGTGAATACAATTATTAAACTTACAATCTTGCTTTAGTGCAAAAAACTCAGGGAAATAATCGCCCACTTCTTCTTTTTCCATATCAACCACTCCAAAACCTTTTATACCTGGTGTATCAATTATTTTGGCATCAAAGCTTAAATCGAACATCTCAGCAAATGTTGTGGTGTGTTGTCCTTGGCTATGTTGTGTTGAAATCGCTTTTGTTTTTAAGTCTAAAGAGGGCTCAATAGCATTTACCAAGGTAGACTTACCAACTCCTGAATGACCAGCAAACATGCTTACATTGCCTTTCATTAAAGCTTTTACTTTGTCTATGTTTTTTCCTGTGGTTGCAGAAATACCTATACACTCATAACCAATTGCGCGGTATATACTTGCTAAATACTTTACTTCTAACAACGTTTCTTCGTTATAAGTATCTATTTTATTAAAAAGTAAAACTGTTTTAATATCATAGGCTTCTGCTGTAACTAAAAAACGATCTATAAACGTAGTAAATGTTGGTGGATTGTCTATGGTTACTAATAAAAATACCAGATCAATATTTGACGCAATTATATGCGTTTGCTTAGATAGATTTACCGATTTTCTAACAATATAGTTTTTACGTTCTTCAATTCGGTTTATAACTCCTGTTTCGGTATTATTTTTTGTTTCTAGCTCAAACTCTACTTTATCGCCAACAGCAATTGGGTTGGTACTTTTAATACCATCCAACCTAAAACGGCCTTTAATTCTACATTCATAGAATTTACCGTTAAGGTTTTTTACAGTGTACCAACTGCCTGTAGATTTATATACTGTTCCTGTCATGTTTTTTATAGTATAACAAAGAAACGATTTTAAACTAAAAAAATACTTAATTTAGAGTCTTAAACTTAAAAACATTCTTTATGAAAAAAAATTTATTGATTATTGGATTACTCATTGCGGGCTTTATTTCCTTCTCCTTTGTTCAGGAAGAAGACACCGTTCCTGAAGTTGAATATAAGGTCATTACTAGTATAGAGTCTATTGTATCTAATGGATTGGGACGTTCACGTTTGATATCCTCTAATATTGATAGAAATTACGAAGATTTCACCTCTGGTCAAACCGAAGAAGATAATAGCAGAAACAAATCTAAGCGTGGCGATATACGTGTCAAGGATTTTGAGGAAACTAAATTATTAAACTTTTATAATATTGGTGGTATCCGTTTTCAAAATATTGTTGCTAATGATGCCGTTGTTAGTTCTAAACTTACGTCTATGGCAAAAGAAGGTTGGGAACTTATGTTTATAAATAGTGCTGTAGAAAGCGATAGTGGTAAAGGCGATGGTCAAGGTATTTTTATTACTCGTTATACATTCAAGAGATCTCTTTAGTCAAAGATAAAACACTCAAATAAAAAGGCTCGCTAATGGCGAGCCTTTAAGTTTTAGTTATTTATAATCTTTTCTTGATGGTTAATTGATTCTTGGTGAATCGCCTTAAACATGCGTAAAATAAACTCTTCGCTTAGTCCTTTTTCATCACCTTCTAACACCATTTTACCTAAAATTTCGTTCCATCGCTTGTTTTGTAACACGGCAACATTCTTTTGTTTTTTAAGTAAACCAATACCATCTGCCACTTTCATACGTTTACCAAGTAATTCGATAATTTGATTATCGACAACATCAATCTGTGCTCTTAAGTTATTAAGTTCTGAATTGTATTCTGCTTCAGGATCTGATTCTTTTCTAATCTTTAAATCTTTCATTATTTGAACAAGACTACTTGGCGTTACCTGCTGTGCAGCATCACTCCATGCATTTTCAGGATCAAAATGTGTTTCTACCATTAAGCCGTCAAAATTAAGATCTAAGGCTGTTTGAGAAACCTCTAAAATCATATCTCTATTCCCTGTAATATGAGAAGGGTCATTAATCAAAGGCAAATCTGGAAATCTATTTTGAAACTCAATAGCCAATTGCCATTCTGGTATATTTCTATATTTAGATTTTTCATATGTAGAAAACCCTCTATGTATAGCACCTAAATTTTTAATTCCCGCAGAATATAATCGTTCAATTCCACCTAACCATAATGATAAATCTGGATTTACTGGATTTTTAACCAATACAATTTTATCGGTTCCTTGTAAGGCATCGGCAATTTCTTGCATTATAAAAGGGCTTACAGTAGAACGTGCACCAATCCATAATAAATCGACATCATGCTCTAAAGCTAATTTTACATGTGCTGCATTTGCAACTTCTGTACAGGTTTTCATTCCTGTTTCTGCCTTTACTTTTTGCAACCATTTTAAGCCTAATGCTCCTACTCCTTCAAAATTACCCGGACGCGTTCTTGGTTTCCAAATACCTGCTCTATAGTAATTAACATCTGTATCTTTTAGCTCGTGTGCTATTTTTAATACTTGTTCTTCAGTTTCTGCACTACATGGTCCTGCTATCACTAAAGGATGATCTAAATTCATAGCATCCAACCAGGTTCTCATTTCTTTCTTATTTTCCATTTTTGCTTTTTATTCTTAATTACTATTGTATTCCGTTTAATATGTCTTTTATATGATTTGTTTTTTCCATTTCGTTATAAACGGCTTCAAAATCATCGTCTTCCATCAGTTGTTTAAAATGTTTTAGATTATTAATATACTCGTCTAAAGTCTCTATAACATTTGTTTTATTTTGTTTAAAAATTGGTGTCCACATCGCTGGTGAACTCTTTGCTAAACGCACTGTACTCGCAAAACCACTACCTGCCATATCAAAGATATCGCGTTCATTTCTTTCTTTATCAATCACTGTTTTTCCCAACATAAACGCACTGATATGCGATAAATGTGAGACATAAGCAATATGTTTATCGTGTGCTTTAGGGTTCATATAACGAATTCTCATCCCTAAATCTGAAAACAACTTTAATGCTTTTTCTTGAAGTTTGAAGGCTGTTTCTTCTACTTCACAAATAATATTCGTCTTGTTTTTATACAAATTACGAATTGCGGCTTTTGGACCAGAATGTTCTGTACCTGCAATAGGATGTGCTGCTAAATAATTTCTGCGCTTAGGGTGATTTCTCACTATATCACAAATATCTTCTTTAGTAGAACCCACATCAAAAACAATGGCATCCTCAGAAATATGATCTAACACTTTAGGCAAAACCTCTAAAGTTGCATCTACAGGAATCGCTATAATTACGACGTCTGCTTTATTTAAATCTTCAAAATGTGCTTTTTCATCAATAACTCCTAATTGCAAAGCCTCTTCAAGATGTGCTTCAGTTGAATCAATACCAAAAACCTTACATTTTGGATGTAATGCTTTTACATCAAACGCAAAACTGCCGCCAATTAATCCAACTCCTATTATAAAAATATTGTTCATACTTACTAAACTCTTGCTATTGCTTCTTCTATAACTTCTTCAGAAGCACATAACGAAAAACGTACATATCCTTCTCCATTACTTCCAAAAACGGTTCCTGGTGTTATAAAAATTGAATGTTCTTTTAAAACCAAATCTGTAAATTCTTCAGATTTTATATGAGGTGGTAATTTTGCCCAAACAAATAAGCCTGTGGCATCTTTATCATAAATACAATTAAGGTTTTCTGCTAATTTCCAGATTAATTCTCGCCGTTTTTTATACACACTATTCAAGCTTTTAAACCACATGTCTGAACATTTTAAAGCCTCAATGGCTCCTTTTTGAATGCCATAAAACATTCCTGAATCCATATTGCTTTTTACGCGTAATACTGCGTTTACAAAATCGTAATTACCAACTAACATTCCAACGCGCCAACCAGCCATATTAAACGTTTTACTTAACGAATTCAACTCTAAACACACGTTTTTTGCATTTTTATATCTTAAAATACTTATTGGCTTTTCATTTAATATAAAACTGTATGGATTATCATTTACTATTAAAATATCATGCCGTTTTCCAAAGGCAATTACGCGATCATAAAACTTATTTGTAGCATTCACACCTGTTGGCATGTGCGGATAATTAATCCACATAATTTTTACACGCTTTAAATCTAAACGTTCTAATGCTCTAAAATCTGGCAACCAATTATCTTTTTCATTTAAGTCGTAATAAATAGGTTTTGCTTCCAATAATTTAGTTACAGACGCATAAGTTGGGTAACCAGGATTTGGAACTAAAACCTTATCCCCTTTGTTTAAAAAAGCCATAGAAATATGCATAATCCCTTCCTTACTCCCCATTAATGGCAATACTTCTGTTTGAGCACTTAAATTGACATTATAATGGTTTTTATAAAAATCAGAAATTCCTTCTCTCAATTCAGGCAAGCCTTGATAGCTTTGATATTGGTGTGCTTGCTCATCTATTAAACTATCTTGAAGCAACATCGTAGCTTTAAAAGGTGGCTCTAAATCCGGACTACCAATACCTAAGTTTATGATTGGTTTTCCTTGCGCTTTTAAAAGCGCAACCTCTCTCAACTTTTTAGAAAAGTAGTATTCTTGAACACTCTGTAAACGTTTAGCAACTTCTATCATCATCTTGTATTTTTATATTCTCCCAACACTTTAAAATTTTCTGCCATTAAATTTATAATGGATTTAGCTTTTTCAAAGTCTTTATATGTTTCAAATCTTACATCAACAAAAAAAGCATATTTCCAAGGGGTTTCAATTTTTGGTAACGATTGTATTTTAGTAAGGTTGAGTTTACAATCGCTCAGCACATTTAAAATTGCAGCCAAACTTCCTCGCTTGTGATCTAATTCAAATTTTAGTGATGCTTTATTGACTTCATCTGGCACTATTTCATCATTATCGCGCTTTACAATAACAAAACGCGTTTCGTTATGTTTTATCGTTTGAATACTTTCTGCCAAAACCTTTAAACCATATAACTTTCCTGCATTTTTACTTGCAATAGCTGCAATTCCTTTTATATTTTGCTCTGAAATCTGTTTTGCAACATCTGCTGTATCCTTAGCTTCTACCAGCTTTATCTGCGGGTATTTTTTAAAAAAAACTTTACATTGCAATAATGCCATTGGGTGCGAATGTACCTCTGTAATATCTGCTATAGACTGATTGTTTAACGCTAATAAATTATGCTGAATATCTAAATAATGCTCACCGACTATTCTTAAATTATGAGTATCAATAAGTGCATAATTAGGAATTATTGAACCTGCTATAGAATTCTCTAATGCCATTACAATAAAATCTGTATCTGCATTTAACAGACGTTCTACAGTACTGTCAAAAGACATACACTCTACAACTTCTGTAGTGTCACTAAAATATTGCTGAGCCACTTCGTGATGAAATGATCCTTTTATTCCTTGTATGGCTATTGGTTTTTTCAAATTTTTTATCTTTTAAATTCTGAATCTTATCCAGAATTATTTCAACTTCAAAAATGCTGAAACAAAAAAAGTCTCGATTAAATCGAGACTTTTAAAACTATATTTTAAATAAAACATACTCAGTCTCGTTCCTTTAACTAAAAAAGAAATAAAACCAGTTATAATATGCTCTAGATATGTTCATATTCATTTTCCACATCTGTGGAAATCTATAATTATAATGCTAATGTAATTATTATTTTTACAAATCAAAATTGTTGAAATGCTTTTTTGAGAAATATTCTAAAGTTTTAAAGAATTATCAATATTTGTGATACACTATTCTGAATTACTTATTTTTGACTAAATTTCTTTCTATATGTCTATTGAAGTTCAAAACATTACAAAACTATACAAAAACCAAAAAGCACTTAACAATGTTTCTTTTAAAGTAAACGATGCTGAAATTGTTGGTTTTTTAGGTCCTAATGGTGCAGGAAAATCGACCATGATGAAAATCTTAACCACGTACATTGAAGCTTCTGAAGGTTCTGCTAGTGTAAATGGTTTTGATGTAACTTCCGATAAAAAGAATGTCCAAAGTAGTGTTGGTTATTTACCAGAACACAATCCGTTGTACACCGAGTTATACGTTAAAGAATATTTAAATTTTAACGCAAATGTGTATGGCACTCCTAAATCCAGAATTAATGAAGTTATTGAACTAACTGGGTTAACTCCTGAAGCACACAAAAAAATTGGCCAACTTTCTAAAGGTTATAGACAACGTGTTGGTTTAGCAAATGCCTTATTACACAATCCGGACGTTTTAATTTTAGATGAGCCAACAACAGGTTTAGATCCTAATCAATTAGTAGATATCAGAAACTTAATTAGAACTATTGGTAAAGAAAAAACCATTTTTCTTTCTACACATATCATGCAAGAAGTTGAAGCTATGTGCGACCGTGTTATTATTATAAATAAAGGTGAAGTTGTTGCAGATAAATATTTGAAGGATTTAAGAGATGGCCAACAGCAGGTTGTGATTGTTGAATTTGATTATAGAGTTGAAGATGCATTTCTCTTAAAACTTCCAAAAGTAGATGCGGTAAAAAACACACACGATTTTATTTACGAAATCACCTTTTCTACCAAAGAAGACATGCGCTCTCATGTATTTGATTTTGCACATGATAATGATTTAAAAATTCTACAACTAAACCAGAAAAACGCGAGTTTAGAAAGCTTGTTTCAAGAACTAACAAAATAGGCCTGCAGTAATAAAGCTTATTATAGCAGTTTTTAATAACGCTTGGCATAAACACATAAGTATTCTAAATTATTTATAAGATTTGTAGTATTGAAACCATTTACGGTTTATTCAAACAACAACTGTCCTGTATAAAACCGCTCAACTTCTACAATGGGAGGTTCATTAACAGAAATTAAATTACCTGTACTTTTAAGATTTCCTGTAAGCTTTTGTTGTGGATTTACAACCATATCATTACTACTACGATGAAAAACATGAACGTTTTGAGCCAATAAGTGTTCTCCTTCAAAACGACCAGAACCGGAATAAAAGCCCACAAATAAATCTTCTACAACACCATTTATATAATAAAAGGAAAGATTATTGGACTCAATATTTAGTCTTTCTGAATTAATTTGGAGTCTAAAATCACCAACTGCAAACTCACTTATTCCATTAAAATCTTCTGAATACAAGTTTAGGGTATTGTAATTTAAAACTCCATCTGAAGAAATAGAATATTGGGTTGATGTTCTTATTTCTTTAAGGTTTGGTGCTTCAACATAAATTTTAGTGATACCATAATCTCTTACATAATTACAAGAATTATGATCTGTTAATACCAGTTGGTTACCAATAACTTCAACCTTAACATCGTTAATTAAATGTTCCCCTGTTTCAATAATCACTTTATATTCTGGAGCTTCTTTAATTATTAATTCAATATCTCTATTAACAATAATACGCTCAAAGTCTAACACAACAACCTCTTGCTGTATAATATTACCTGAAGCTTGAAAACAATCATTAACATCTTCACTATTGCAAGCACAAAATAGAAAAAGCGTAAGTATGTATAAAATTATCTTATTCATGTATTTATAAAATTTTAAAAGTGCCTTTACTAAATATTAAACTTACAGCCTTACTCCTACACCAAACTCAACAGCTTCAGCTTTTGCACCATGCGATTTTAGCGTAACGGCTCCAAATAAGGTCTTGCCAAAATAGCGTTTTAAACCAATCCTTAAATAAGTTCTCCCTTCAAAATCATAAGGATAATACACATAATAGCCTACTTGAGTTTCAACAGACATTTTATTGACAAATAATTCGTGCCCTACAAATAATCCGACGCGTTTATAGTCATCATCTCTGTTTACATTTAATTCAGGATATGCAACCGATTGGTAATAAATTAGTTCTTTCAAAAAATTAGAAAAGAACACATCTGTACCAAACTGAATAGCGCTATAATGGCTTAATCGTTTATCTGCATAAGCCGAAAGCACATAAAAGGAATATTGGCCACTACCTATAATGTCACTTTCGTTAATACCAGACCTAAAAGCTAAATTATATTTTATCTTTTCAGTGAATTTACCATCAACACTATCAGTAATAAAATCTTTATCTTCTGATGCTAAATTATAAGTTAAACCAAGATTAAACGAAATGGTATTAACACTTGTGTTTGGTGCTTTTACATTAGCATTAGAATAATGCACTAAGGTAACACCGGTTTGAAAACCAAATCCATTAAAAAGGCGGTCTTTTTTATAATTGAACATTAGATAGGTTGAACTCAAAATATCAGATCCAAATGCAATATTTTTTGGATTTTCATATTTATCGTAAGGATTAGTACTATACACTAAACCTTGAGCAATACGCAACATTAAATGGCGCTTAAAGAAATAAAAATTGTAATGTCCGTAGAGTCCAATATTATTCCCTAATACATCATTTTTTAAATCTTGATACATAAAAGACACGCCGTATTCTGGATAATTATAGCGTTGCTCCCAAACTTTGTTTCCGTAAGTTTTTTTATTAAAACTAAAAACAAAACCTTCTGGGTGACCTTTAATTAAGTGGAGAATATCATTGTTGTGAAGTGCTATGTTTCCACCAAAATAATTGAAATCGAAATACGTATTTTTTTTATCGTCTTGTGCGTAGAGCACAACTGAGGTGAGTAATAAAATTATACTTAATAAATTCCGCATTGACTATTATTGAGCAGCAAAAATAATCAATAAATACAATTAATAATTGTATTCTAAAATCTAAACTATGACACAAAAAGTGACGCTAGTAAAGAAACAACTGTTAGCAACACAATTTGCACTGCAAATTTAAAATCTGACTTATGCTTTTTAATTAATTTCATCTTTTCTGAGGCTTAATAATACAGTACAAATATCTCATTAAAAGTCTTTTTGTTTGTTAATTAAAGCCTAAGAAATAGTTATCTATTTATGTGCTTAATTAATATTAAACACAGAATTAATTCTCTAATTTACAAACTAGAGATCTAACTTAATTACGTTATTAAATCTTCATTCCATTTAATTTTTCTACTTTTGCCTTATTAAAATTTAAGAGGAAAAATTTGTCTGATTGCAACCTCTAGTACTGAAACCATTTTCAGTACCTGTTCTTTAAAGAGCAGATTCTGAAATTATTTCAGAATAAAAAATGCTAAAGCAGTAAGTTATGTACTTCTCTAGCGACTTGTAATCTAAGTTTTTCAGCAAATAACCATAACCTAAACATAGGAATTTATGCCATATTTATTTACCTCAGAAAGTGTTTCTGAAGGCCATCCAGACAAAGTAGCAGATCAAATTAGTGATGCTTTAATTGATAATTTTTTAGCCTTTGACCCAGAATCTAAAGTCGCTTGCGAAACCTTAGTAACCACAGGACAAGTAGTGCTTGCAGGTGAAGTAAAATCGAATACTTATTTAGATGTTCAGAAAATTGCAAGAGATACCATAAACAAAATAGGTTATACTAAAAGTGCCTATATGTTTGATGGCAATTCTTGTGGAGTATTTTCAGCTATACACGAACAGTCAGAAGACATAAATCGCGGTGTTGATAGAGCAACCAAAGAAGAACAAGGCGCTGGCGACCAAGGAATGATGTTTGGCTACGCAACAAACGAAACCGATAACTATATGCCTTTGGCCTTAGATTTATCGCATAGAATTTTAAAAGCATTGGCAGAATTACGTCGCGAAAATAAAGATATCACCTATTTACGCCCAGATTCTAAAAGTCAAGTAACAATTGAATATAGCGATGACAATACACCTCAACGTATAGATTCTATTGTAGTCTCTACACAGCATGATGATTTTGACGCAGAAGATAAAATGTTAGCTAAAATTAGAAAAGATATTGTTGAAATATTGATTCCAAGAGTAGTTGCTAACTTACCAGAACACATCCAATTATTATTTAATGATGATATAACTTACCACATTAATCCAACTGGTAAATTTGTTATTGGCGGACCGCATGGAGATACAGGCTTAACAGGTCGTAAGATTATTGTTGATACTTATGGAGGAAAAGGTGCCCATGGTGGAGGTGCATTCTCTGGAAAAGATCCAAGTAAAGTAGACAGAAGTGCAGCGTATGCAACCAGGCATATTGCAAAAAATTTAGTTGCAGCTGGGTTATGTGAAGAAATATTAGTGCAAGTATCTTATGCTATTGGTGTTGTAGAACCAATGGGAATTTTTATAGATACATATGGCACTTGTCCTTTTAACTTAACAGATGGTGAGATTGCTAAAAAAGTAGAACAGCTTTTTGATATGCGACCAGCAGCAATAGAAGAACGACTAAAACTACGTCAACCAATGTATAGCGAAACCGCTGCTTATGGACATATGGGAAGAACAAACGAAGTTGTAAGTAAAACATTTGAACAACCAAATGGAGAACCTATAACTTTAGATGTAGAATTGTTTACTTGGGAAAAGTTAGATTACGTAGATAAAGTAAAAGCTGCGTTTGATATTTAAAACTAAATAGACTTTATAAAATTTCACAAAAACACCCTAACTAATTATTTTAGTTAGGGTGTTTTAAGTTGTATAAACATACATTTCTATACTTTTAAATAGGTAATAAAAGAAAACGCAAAGGCATGCTTCTCGTCAACCTTATGAGTCGTTCTGTTCACTTCTTGCCATTTAGATTTGTCTATCTCAGGAAAAAAAGTGTCAGCATCTTTAAATTCAGAGTGAACACGTGTAATTTCAATTTTATCAACTAAAGGCATAGCTTGTTTATAGATTTCTCCACCGCCAATAATAAAAGGTTGTTTGTCTAGTCTTGCAGCATCAAGAGCATCTTCTAATGAATTGACTATAATGACTCCACTTGGCGCCTTATAATCTTCCTGTCGCGTAATAACAATATGCGTTCTGTTAGGTAGTGGTTTTGGAAAACTTTCAAACGTTTTGCGTCCCATAATAATATGATGACCGTTAGTTAAGGATTTAAATCGCTTAAGATCGTCACTTAAATGCCAAATTAAATCATTGTCTTTTCCGATAGCATTATTTTCTCCTGCAGCAACAATAATAGTTAATTCGTTAGATTTTTTTTTTTCTGAAGCGTTAGGCAAATTTTTAGCTTCGTTGTAAGCTTTGGTCTGCGCTATTTTAGTCTCTTCCTTTAGAAAGTTCTGCTTCAATTTATCAATACGTACCTGTTGTGCACTAACTAACTTTTCTAGTTGTTGCTTCTCCCAGTCCTTACCCATAAATTTATTGGTTATAAAAACACTCACAAAGTGGTAAATAAATAAAAAGAACCATGCAATTATAGCATACACAAACCAATCAATACCTGCAATCTTAAAATCTTTTTTAATACCTAAAACAGTATTGGCCACGATTAAAAATACAGCACCAATTAAGAATATAACAAAATGAATATACAAACGCTTTTTTTGTTTTATGCGTTTTTGAGCGTTTTCTATAAGCTCTAACTGATCTTTATCTATAGTTGAAACCTGTTTTTTCTTACCAAACATAATCGTAATTTAATAAGATAAAGATACTTGTTTTTTTAGTAAATCAATATTGTGAATTAAAGACTTTGAAGAAAAGCTTCTAACGAAAACGATATCATTGATAATCAGCCACCAAGCAATTCCGCTTAACACTAACAATCCAATAAATTAAGTGTTCATATTTTACATTCTAAATAAAAATTAATGGCAATTTTATGAAATCGATAATTCTTTAGTTTTTAAGCACTTAATCAATATTATATGCGCTATTCTTTTATATTTTTGTGTTGTAATTAAATCTATTATTATGGCAATTAAAAAGCAGTATTTAAAAAGTAAGCCCGTTTGTAAGGTAACATTTTCTGTCCCTGCAGAAGCGGCTAAAAGTGTAGCAGTTGTTGGGAGCTTTAACCAGTGGGATACTACAAAAGCGACTAAATTAAAGAAATTAAAAAACGGAACCTTTAAAGGTACTGTTGATTTAGCACGTGATAATTCTTACGAATTCAGATACCTTATTGATGGAGCTTATATTAATGACGACGAGGCTGATTCTTATGCTTATAATGAATTTGCAGGGGAAGAAAATTGCGTAATCAATCTATAGGACTTTTCTATAAAAAACATAAAAAAAGCGTCTCAATTTAGTTTGAGACGCTTTTTCTTTTATCCTAACAATCTAACCGTCATTAAACAAGCAAAGCGTGTATCTACAGGCTTCCCTTTAACGGTTCCTGGTGCCTTAAATCTAGGCATACGTTTTATCAGCTGAATCACATCTATAGCAATAGCTTTATGATGTGCTTTTACATTAATTTGTTCTGTTTTACCTTTTTTATTAATGGTAAATTCTACAAAGAATTCGGTGGTTAAATCTGTTGGAAAGACTTTATCTGCTAACTCATAGTTAAAGCTCAATTTGATATAATCCATGATTTTATCAGATGTACACTTTTTAGTCTCCTCGAAACTTAATTCTTGTTTACAACCTCTAAAAACAGGATACGTACCATCCTCTCGTTCTTGCGCACTTAAAGATAAGCCGCAAAGAAAGGTCATAACAAATACAAATAATTTCATAGAGAAAATTTAAACGGCAACTTTACCTTTAATATGTGGATGCGGATTGTAATCGACCAATGTAAAATCTTCAAATTTAAAGTCGAAAATATCTTTTATTTCAGGGTTTAAAATCATTTTAGGCAATGGTCTAATATCTCTAGACAATTGTAATTCTAGCTGTTCCTTATGGTTATTGTAAATATGTGCATCACCAAAAGTGTGAATAAAATCTCCTGCTTCATAGCCACAAACTTGAGCCATCATCATCGTAAACAAAGCGTAAGATCCAATATTGAAAGGCACACCTAAAAAGATATCTGCACTACGTTGGTAAAGCTGACAAGACAATTTCCCATCTGCTACATAAAATTGAAAAAAGGCATGACATGGTGGTAAAGCTGCCTTACCATTAGCCACATTCTCTGAAAATGATTTAGACGTATCTGGTAAAACTGAAGGGTTCCAAGCTGAAACCAACATTCTTCTGCTGTTTGGATTATTTTTTAAAGTTGTTATAACCTCTTTAATCTGGTCTATTTCTTCACTTGCCCAATTTCTCCATTGATGGCCATAAACAGGTCCTAAATCTCCATTTTCATCAGCCCATTCATTCCAAATTCTTACTCCATTATCGTTGAGATATTTAATATTGGTATCCCCTTTTAAGAACCAAAGCAATTCGTATATAATAGACTTTAAATGCAGTTTTTTGGTTGTAACCATTGGAAAACCTTCGCTTAAATCGAAACGCATTTGGTAACCAAAAACACTTGTTGTTCCAGTACCTGTACGGTCTCCTTTATCATTACCTTCTGCTAAAACGTGCTTTACTAAATCGTGATATTGTTTCATAATATTCCCCACGAAAGTGGGAATCTGTTTAAATTAAACTTTAGTCCTATATTATAAGACACTTCGCCTTGCTTTGCAATGTACTTTCAACAAAAATATAGTTTCATTTCAGTAATGCTAAGTGTGACAAATGCTATAAAATGCAATTACGAATTTAGGTAAATGTTAAATAATCACTTGAAATATCATGTAGCAGATATTAAAAGTTATTAACGAGTTGGATTTGAAGTGGTGTTTATTCTAAACCATTATGAGATTCCTGCTTTCTCAGCAATTTGTTACCCTATAATCATACCTGCAATAGTCGCAGATATTAAAGAAGCAATCGTTCCACCTATTAAAGCTTTCATTCCAAATTTAGACAATTGTGTACGCTGTCCTGGGGCTAAAGACCCAATACCACCAATTTGAATTCCTATAGAAGCAAAATTAGCAAATCCGCAAAGCATATAAGTTGCCATAATAATAGACTTCTCATACGTAAGGTGTGTTGCATTTGCAGCATTTTTCAAATCAGCCAATTGAATATAACCTATAAACTCACTTGCTGCTAATTTAATACCTAAAAGTTGCCCCATCATCATAACATCTTCTTTCGCAACTCCAATTAACCACATTAATGGTGCAAAAACAGTTCCCAAAATAGCTTCAAGAGAGAAGCTAGAGTAAGGTGTATTTGCTGCCATCCAACCATTTAAGGTCGTTATATCTCCAATCCAACCTAGAATACCATTTATCATGGCTATAAAAGCAACAAATACAAGAAGCATTGCCCCAACATTTACAGCTAATTTTAGACCTTCTGTTGTTCCATTTGCTATAGCATCAAGAATGTTGGCTCCAATTTTTTCTTGTGACACTGAAACATCAGTATTTATTGTCTCTGTTTGTGGAAATAATATTTTTGAAATTACAATAGCTCCAGGAGCTGCCATTACTGAAGCTGCTAATAAATGTTTGGCATAAAATAGTCGTAACTCAGCATCATCACCACCTAAAAAGCCAATGTAAGCCGCTAAAACAGCACCTGCAACCGTTGCCATTCCACCTATCATAACAAGGAGAATTTCAGACTTATTCATTTTTTCTAAATAAGCCTTTATTAATAAAGGTGCTTCTGTTTGACCTAAGAAAATGTTACCTGCTACGCTGAGACTTTCTGCTCCAGATATTTTTAAAGTCTTAGATAATAACCAAGCCATTGCTTTTACAACCTTTTGTATAATACCTAGATAGAAAAGCACCGAAGTTAATGCAGAGAAAAATATGATTGTTGGTAACACTTGAAATGCAAAAATAAAACCATAAGAATTTACATCCATAACTCCGCTAAATAGAAATTCACTACCTGCTCCTGTAAAGTCTAAAATATTTATAAATACTTGCCCTATACCTTCAAATACATTTTTTATAAAATCAACTCGCAGTACACCGACAGCTATAATGAGTTGAAAAGCTAAACCAATTCCTACCGTTTTCCAGTTTATCGCTTTACGATTACTACTAAATAAAAAGGCTATAAATATCAATGAAACCATACCTAAAACTCCACGCCAAAAACTATTGAATGTAAAACCTTCACTTTTAATTATAGTACTAATTGGTGCATCTAAGACTAGGTAGTTTGGATGTGATTCTGAGACAAAGGTTAAGACTGTATTATTCTTTTTTAATTGTAAAGTGGTAGCGTCTTGCTTCAAAACTTCATAATAAATATCAACAGCAGCTGGTACTTTTTGCTTAAAGACTAAAAGGTTATTATTTTGAAGCCAAACTCCTTCATTGAGACTACCATTAAGTACTGATTTGTATTGTCCGTTTTTATATAAATTAAGATATTCTTTACCTTTAGCAAACTCTTGATGACCTTGAATACTGTCTGGATATTTTTCATAAATGACATGTTGAGACAACTGCCAATTATTAAGTTTTAAATCCTCAATATTAGTTAGATATACTGGTACTTCTTTTACATCGTCAATATAAATGGAATCATTTTTTGGCTTCTCAAGTTCCTGTGCTGTTATTGACGAAAGCCCTAGAAAAATAGCTAGAAAAGCCTTGAAAAACTGATTCATATGTAATAAGTGTTAGTTAGCGTTTAGAAATTTCGTCTCTTATTTTGGCAGCCATTTCATAATCTTCATTATTAACCGCCTCTTCTAAGAGATTATTAAGTTCTTCGAGAGATTTATTTTTATAACCTTCTTGTTCTGCAGATGCAGCTTCAATTTCTTCAACAATAAGGTCGTCAACAAGAATACTATCTTGCTCTTCATCGTCTTCCTTTTTAGGATTGACTTTAAGATAGATTCCTGCTTTATCTAAAATATTTTTGTAAGTAAAAATTGGTGCCTGAAAACGTAAGGCTAATGCAATAGCATCGCTCGTTCTGGCATCTATAATTTCTTCAATTTTATCGCGTTCGCAAATTAAACTTGAATAAAACACACCATCAACCAACTTATGAATAATGACTTGCTTAACAACAATATCAAATCGGTCGGCAAAGTTTTTAAATAAATCATGTGTAAGCGGACGCGGAGGTCTAATTTCTTTTTCTAAAGCAATGGCAATAGATTGCGCTTCAAAAGCACCAATAACTATTGGTAACTTCCGATCACCATCAACTTCATTAAGTATTAAAGCGTAAGCACCATTCTGGGTTTGACTATAAGAGATGCCTTTGATATTTAAACGAACTAAACTCATAATTTATAAAACACAAAGAACTGTTTAAATTTGGACTTTACCAACTGCATTGTGCAGATTTGGTTAATTTCCTCTATACTTTCGATAAAACGCAAGCGAATAAGAGGAATCTAAATTTAAACAGTCCTTATTAATACCGCATCTAATTTTTTATGAATTGGCATTTAATATTACAAGGTAATAAAATTATGCGTTTGCAGCTTTAAAAGCTTTTAATTTTTCAATTAATTTAGGTACCACTTCAAATGCATCACCTACAACTCCGTAATCTGCAGCCTTAAAGAAAGGTGCCTCAGGATCGGTGTTAATTACCACTTTTACTTTTGAAGAGTTAATACCTGCTAAATGCTGAATAGCACCAGAAATACCTATAGCAATGTACAAATTAGACGCTACAGGCTTTCCTGTTTGGCCAACGTGCTCGCTATGTGGTCTCCAACCTAAATCTGATACAGGTTTAGAACATGCTGTTGCAGCACCTAACACTTCTGCTAGTTCTTCAACCATACCCCAATTTTCAGGACCTTTTAATCCTCTACCTCCTGAAACTACAATTTCGGCATCAGCAATACTTACTTTATCAGTAGCTTTATCTACAGACTCAACTTTAACACCTGATTCTGGTATTGATGGTGAAAAATCTTCTACAGTAGCACTACCTTCCGTTTCTACCAAACCGAATGAATTATTAGATAAACCAACAATTTTTACATCTGTTGTTATTTCAGTATTTGCAAATGCTTTATTTGTAAACGCTGAATGTTTCACTGTAAATGGAGAGACACTAGATGGTACTGCAATAACATTAGAAACATAACCTGCTTCTAAACCTACAGCTAACAATGGCGCTAAATATTTGCTATTGGCACTAGCACTAATAACCACCACTTTTGCATCTTCGTTTTTTGCAGCACCTTCTATAGCAGCTGCATATTTTTTAGCGTTAAATGAATTTAAAGATTCATCTTTTATTGAAAGTACTTTAGACGCACCATAATTTCCTAGCGTTTCTGCGTTGTCTGCATTAACAGCAACTGCTGTAACTGAAGTTCCCATTTGGTCTGCAACAGCTTTAGCATAAGACACGACTTCTAAAGCCGCTTTTTTAAATTTTCCGTTTTCGGACTCTGTATATACTAGAATTGACATAAAATTTTATTTATAAAATTTATCCTGAACTTGATTCAGGAACTTATTACTATTTCCTTTAACTTCAAGAGATTCCGAAATAACACTTGAACTCTGCTCAGCGTAACCTTTCGGAATAATCAAAGTTTACTAAATTACCTTAGCTTCGTTATGAAGTAAGTTTACTAATTCGTCTATATTATCGGCATCAACCAATTTAACTGCACCCTTTGGAGCTGGTTTTTCAAAACTTACTGCTTTAGTTTCTGCAGTAGCATCTGTAGGCTCTACAACCGTTAAAGGTTTTTTACGTGCCATCATAATACCTCTCATATTAGGAATACGAAGATCACTTTCTTCAACTAACCCTTTTTGACCACCTATAACTAAAGGTAAAGTTGTGCTAACCGTTTCCTTACCGCCATCGATTTCTCTAACGGCCTTAACGTTAGTGCCATCAACTTCTAAACTAATACAATTGGCAACAAAATTAGCATCAATTATTCCTGCTAACATTCCAGGAACCATAGCACCATTGTAATCAATAGATTCTCTTCCTGCTATTACTAAATCGTAACCACCATCATTAACAACTTTAGCTAATTGTTTTGCTACTGAATAACCATCTGTAGCCTCTGTATTTACTCTAATTGCCGAGTCTGCACCAATAGCTAATGCTTTTCTTAAAGTTGGCTCTGTTTCTGCACCACCAACGTTAACGACATCTACACTTGCCCCTTGTTTTTCTTTAAACCACATGGCACGTGTTAGACCAAACTCGTCATTAGGATTAATAACATACTGAACACCATTAGTGTCAAACTTTGTATCTCCTTCTGTGAAATTAATCTTTGATGTTGTATCAGGTACATGACTAATACATACTAATATTTTCATATAAAAATGATTTATTTAAACGTCTTTTTTCTTGAGTACGAAGATAAAAATAATAATTTGAATTTTACTATGCACGCATAGCAAATTTCAGAAAAATTCAATCATTCATCAATAAACTATCATTTTTTTAAAAATTTGAAGATTTTTTGCTGATTATTTAAGTTTGAAACTCTAATGAAATATAATCCGTTGGAAAGATTTGAAATATTTAGACTGTTTTCTTTGAACGTAATTGGCTGAATAATTTGTTGTCCAGATGTGTTATATATTTCAACATTTACCAATTGATTATTTAAGTTAGTGATTTGCAAAAATGGATTTCCTTTAGTCTCAAAAAGTTTCATCACTTATTGATAAAGCAGTGTCTTGAAAAGTTAAAAAATCCGTCGCAAAAAATGCATTTTCTCTTTCAAGAATGATCTGGCATGTTTCATCTATACTTTCATTAACCCTAATATTTCCATAATTATCATGGTCTATACACCCTATATCTAAAACGGAATAGAGCATTTTTTCAATATAGTGACATGGTTGATTATAACTTGTAACGGTAGAAGTTCCTTGTTCAGATTGCCATAATTGAAGTGTGTTATCTGTGCTGCCAAATCCATCGTCAAATCCTCCCCTCAGCCTTATCGAAAAAGAATTTTCACAGCTAGAAATACCTTCTGTTTCGGCATGCATCATACCATTGACTTCATCATATATAAAAACAATATTTAGTTGAAAACCAGCTGGCACATTTTGTTCCCCTTCTGGGCAAGGTAACCCTCCTTCTGTTGATTCAGTACAATACTTTATAAGCTTATAAGTTTTGTTGTCTAACAAATTAATTAAACCAGGACTTATAGAGGTGTTAGAATATGGTTCCATACTATAAACATCGGGATATGCATAATCATATAACTCATTGATAAGTGTTCTGTTCCCATGTACAATTGTATAATATTTGATAAGCTCACCATCGGGATTTGTGTTGGGAAAAGATTGGTAGAAATCATAAATTACATAATCGGCAAAAATATCAGTAATGTTTTGATCTTGGTGTGTTAGCGTTATTGTACCATCCATATTATCTATTACCGTCGGAATATCTGCTGTGGATTCAATTTTTACATGATGATTTTGCAACGGACAAAGCACAGCTTCTTGAGCAAAAGCAAAATTAGAAACTATAAAAAACAAACAGATAAAAATGTAATTTTTCACTTTCATAAACACTCAAATAATTAATACGAACTACAAGTTACAATTATTTTCTTTTTTCGTTTAAGATTTAATGTCATTATATAGTCTAGAATTATTATTTTTGCAGCTCGAATAAAAACAAAAGCATGAAGACAATTCAATTTAGAGAAGCTATTTGCGAGGCTATGAGCGAAGAAATGCGCAGAGATGAAAGCGTTTATCTTATGGGTGAAGAAGTAGCGGAATACAATGGTGCTTATAAAGCATCTAAAGGGATGTTAGACGAGTTTGGTGCTAAACGCGTCATAGATACACCTATTGCAGAACTTGGTTTTGCTGGTATTGCCATTGGATCTACAATGACGGGCAATCGTCCTATAGTAGAATATATGACGTTTAACTTCTCTTTGGTTGGAATTGATCAAATTATAAATAATGCCGCTAAAATTAGACAAATGTCTGGTGGACAATTTAAATGCCCTATTGTATTTAGAGGACCAACAGCATCTGCTGGCCAATTAGCAGCAACACACTCTCAGGCTTTTGAGAGTTGGTTTGCCAATACTCCAGGATTAAAAGTTATTGTTCCTTCAAATCCATATGACGCTAAAGGTTTATTAAAAGCTGCCATTAGAGATGACGATCCTGTAATTTTTATGGAAAGTGAGCAAATGTACGGTGATAAAGGCGAAGTACCAGAAGGAGAATATGTAATACCTATTGGTGTTGCAGATGTGAAACGTGAAGGAACAGATGTTACTATCGTATCTTTTGGTAAAATCATAAAAGAAGCTTACAAAGCTGCAGACGAATTAGAAAAAGAAGGTATTTCTTGTGAAATTATAGATTTAAGAACTGTTCGTCCAATGGATAGAGAAGCCATTTTAAAATCTGTGAAGAAAACCAATAGATTAGTTGTTTTAGAAGAAGCATGGCCCTTTGGAAATGTAGCTACTGACATCACTTACTTAGTACAATCAGAAGCATTTGATTATTTAGATGCCCCAGTTGTTAAAATAAATACCGCAGATACTCCTGCACCATACTCTCCTGTTTTATTAGCAGAATGGTTGCCTAATAGCGACGATGTTATTAAAGCAGTAAAAAAAGTAATGTACAAATAAATTGCAGTTTTCTGCGTTTAAAAAACTTCATTAGTAACCCTCTAACTAAAGTTTAGCATGGTTATTGATGAAGTTTGTTTTTAATATGAAATTAAAATTATTTACACTTTTTTTTGTTCTAGGCTTTTTTTCTGCAATCTCACAGACAAAAGTTAGTGGATACGTGTTTGATGAAAACAACGTAGCACTTCCTTATGTTAATATCTTCTTTAAAGGTTCTACACAAGGTACCATTACTAATGAAGATGGAAAGTTTTATCTAGAATCTGATGAAACATGGGAAACCATAATTGTGTCTTTTATTGGTTTTGAAGTTTTAGAAATTCCACTTACCAAACGTGTTAATTACGATTTAAAATTTATATTAAAAGAAGAAGCTTCCTCTTTAGACGAGGTGCTTATTGTTACCGGAAAACAATCTAAAAAAGCCTCCGAAAATCCAGCGATTAGAATTCTTAAGAAAATTTGGGAACGTAAACGACAAAATGGTTTAAGTCAATTTAAACAATACGAATACGACCAGTATGAAAAAGTTGAATTTGACCTAAACACTATAGATAGTGCTTTAATAAAAAGTAAACTCTTTAAAGGTATGGAGTTTGTTTTTGAAGAAGTAGATACTTCAAACGTTACTGGAAAAACGTATTTGCCTATTTTCTTAAACGAATCTGTTAAAAAAATATCTGGCGATAATATTCTTAAGAAAGAACGAGAAGATTTATTAGGAAATAAAAACTCAGGATTTAGCAACAACCAAATCATTATAGACTTTATAGACGATTTATATTCCGAGTATAATGTCTATGATAATTACCTAAAGTTTTTTGATAAGAGCTTTGTAAGCCCATTAAGTAGAACAGGTATCCAAACCTATAATTACGTATTGTCAGACAGTGCATTTATTGATAATAAATGGTGCTACAACATTATATATTATCCTAGACGAAAAAACGAATTGACTTTTAAAGGCGACTTTTGGGTTAACGACTCTACCTACGCCATTAAAGAAATTAATCTTCAAGCATCTAAAAGTGCTAATATCAATTGGGTAAAAGAAATTTATATAGAACAAGAGTTTGAAGTACTAAGCGACTCTTTATTTCTTATTAAACGCGATTATTTTCTTTCCGATTTTGCATTTAATAAAAAGGAACAATCTAGAGGTGTTTATGGTAAACGAACTACAATTTACGATAATTACAAATTTAATCAGCCAAAAGAAGATCCTAAATTCTATGATAAAGTTGTCTATGATTATGACAAAGACGTTTATAATAGAGAAGATGATTTTTGGGAAAACAATAGACTTGAAGCCTTAAACAAAGACGAAAAAGGGGTTTACAAAATGTTAGACACGCTTAAAACAGTGAAGAAATTTAAGCGATTGTATAATTTAGGAAGCATTCTTGCTTCTGGTTATGTAGAATTTCCAAGCATTAATTTTGATTATGGTCCTATTTTCTCAACCTTTGGATATAATGAAGTTGAAGGTTTACGCTTAAGAACAGGAGGACGAACTTATTTTGGCCCTAACGATCTGTGGAGGGTCGAAGGCTTTATGGCTTATGGCTTTAAAGACGATAAATTTAAATACGGCCTTTCTGGAAAATGGTTGCTAGATAAACGAAGCCGATTAACCTTGTTTGGCGGAAACAGGCGCGACATAGAACAAATTGGTGCAAGTTTAACAAGCTCTACAGATGTCCTTGGTCGAAGCTTAGCATCTTCCTCTGTTATTGGTACTGGTTCTAATGATAAATTAACCAATATCAATTTAACCAACCTCGGAATGTCTATTGAAGCTGCTAGAAATTTCGAAATACGCTTAGATGGTAGTTTCCGTACATTAAGCTCTGCCTCTCCTACTTTTAGTTTAGATTATAATGATGCAGAAGCGTCATCTGGAATTTCTTCTGAGGTAAAACAATTTGAAAGCCGACTCTCATTAGCCTTTTACCCAAAACGCCAAATGACTGGTTTTGGAGTCGAACGAAAAGAAAAAAATGACAATTTCGCAAGATTATTTGCACAAGTAAGTCGTGGAGATCGCAGTTGGTTTAACAGTGATTTTGATTATACAAAAGTACAATTCTCATATATACAACCATGGCAAGTTGGTGGTTTTGGCCGTTTAACAACATCTATCGAAGCAGGTAAAACTTATGGAGAAGTCCCTCTTTCGCTACTAAATGTTGTACCAGGAAACCAGACCTATTTTTCAATCTATAATACCTTTTCTCAACTTGACTTCTATGAGTTTGTTACAGACACATATACATCAATGCATGTAGAGCATAATTTTAATGGACGTATTTTTTCACGCATTCCATTTTTAAAGAAATATAATTTAAGAGCTATTTTAAGTTTAAGAGGTGTTTGGGGCGAATTATCTCAAGAAAACAGAGACCTTAGCACTACTGGTAATCCTGTTGAATTTACATTGGTTGCTCCAGATTCACGTATATATTACGAGTATAGTTTTGGTGTTGCCAATATTTTTAAAGTTTTAAGATTAGACTTTAACTTTAGAGGTAATTACCTTGAAAATCCTGATGCAAGAAAGTTTGGCATTACAGGTAGTTTTGGCTTTTATTTTTAATCTCTACATAAGCCCAATTTCCTTTGGCAACAAATCTGTATTATACTATATTTGCTGCTTAAATTATCACAAAAATTACATAATTAAATTTCCGTGTTCTTTTTGTAAAAAAACAAAATAAATCTAACATGTCAACAACAGAAGAATTAACCTTCGATGTATTAATTGAAATACCAAAAGGAAGTCGTAATAAATATGAATACGATTTTACATTACATAAAATACGTTTCGATCGTATGCTTTTTTCATCTATGATGTATCCTGGAGATTATGGTTTTATACCTGAAACTTTAGCTTTAGACAGTGATCCTTTAGATGTTTTAGTCTTAGGTCACCAACCAACATATCCAATGGTAGTAATGGAAGTAAGACCAATTGGTGTTTTCCATATGACAGATGAAAAAGGTCCAGATGAAAAAATTATTTGTGTACCAGTTTCTGATCCAATTTGGAGTAATAATAAAAACATAAGTGATTTAAATCCACATAGATTAAAAGAAATCGAACACTTTTTCCGTGTATACAAAGATTTAGAAGAAAAGAAAGTAGATGTTGGTGGATGGGGAGACGCAGAAGAAGCTATCAAAATTTATCATGAATGTGTACAACGTTATGATGAAAGCGAACACAAAAAGAAACGCACGTTTACGATTTAATATTCTCATTTAGAAATCTCAAGTTTTTTTAACAAAAAACTAATAAAAAAGCAGTATCATATAATTGATATTGCTTTTTTCGTAAAAATATGATTCATTTTATTACATTTACCTAGCTAATAACTAATTAAATTAAATATTATAATATGGAGTCAATGATGATTTATATGCCAATAGCTTTGGCACTTTTAGGGTTAATTTACATGCTTATAAAGCAATCTTGGGTAATGAAACAAGACGCTGGAGATGGTAAAATGAAAGAAATTTCAGATCATATCTATGAAGGTGCATTGGCGTTCTTAAATGCCGAATATAGATTGCTTGCCATTTTTGTAGTCATTGTAGCAGCCTTATTAACTCTAGTCTCTTTCATTGTTCCAACTACGCATTGGCTAATTGTAATTGCCTTTGTTTTTGGTGCTGTATTCTCTGCTTTTGCAGGAAATATAGGCATGAAGATTGCTACTAAAACAAATGTTAGAACAACACAAGCCGCACGTACAAGTTTACCAAACGCATTAAAAATCTCTTTTGGAGGTGGTACTGTAATGGGACTTGGTGTTGCTGGTTTAGCCGTTTTAGGCTTAACCGTTTTCTTTATCGTGTTTTTCCATGTATTTATGGGAGGTGAGTGGACCAATACAATGGATATGACCATAGTATTAGAAACACTTGCAGGTTTCTCATTAGGTGCTGAATCAATTGCTTTATTCGCAAGAGTAGGTGGTGGTATTTATACTAAAGCTGCAGATGTTGGTGCCGATTTAGTTGGTAAAGTTGAAGCTGGTATTCCAGAAGATGATCCTCGTAATCCTGCAACTATTGCAGATAACGTAGGTGATAATGTTGGTGATGTTGCTGGTATGGGAGCCGATTTATTTGGATCTTATGTCGCAACCGTATTGGCGGCAATGGTTCTTGGAAACTATGTCATAAAAGATATGGGTGGAGCAGTTGATGATCTGTTTGGAGGTATTGGCCCAATCTTATTACCAATGGCAATAGCTGGTGCAGGAATCATTATTTCAATCATCGGTACAATGTTGGTAAAAATAAAAAGTAACGACGCTAAAGAAGCTCAGGTTATGGGAGCTTTAAATATAGGTAACTGGACATCTATTATACTAGTTGCTGTGTCATGTTTTGGTTTAGTAACGTGGATGTTACCTGAAACCATGCAAATGAACTTCTTTGGAGAAGGCTTACAAGACATTTCTTCAATGCGAGTATTCTACGCCACCTTAGTTGGTTTATTTGTAGGAGCAGTGATTTCTTCAGTAACGGAATATTATACAGGTTTAGGTAAAAAACCAATTTTAAATATTGTACAACAGTCAAGCACAGGAGCAGGTACAAACATTATTGCTGGTTTAGCAACAGGTATGATTTCTACATTCCCATCCGTATTATTATTTGCTGGAGCTATTTGGGCATCTTATGCTTTTGCTGGATTCTATGGTGTAGCTTTAGCAGCTTCTGCGATGATGGCAACAACAGCTATGCAATTGGCCATTGATGCCTTTGGACCAATATCTGATAACGCAGGTGGTATTGCTGAAATGAGTGAACAAGAACCTATCGTTAGAGAGCGTACAGATATTTTAGATTCGGTTGGTAACACAACAGCTGCAACAGGAAAAGGATTTGCTATTGCTTCTGCAGCTTTAACATCATTAGCCTTATTTGCTGCCTATGTAACCTTTACGGGTATTGACGGCATTAATATCTTTAAAGCACCAGTATTAGCGATGTTATTTGTTGGTGGTATGGTGCCAGTAGTATTCTCTGCCTTAGCAATGAATGCTGTAGGTAAAGCAGCTATGGAAATGGTAGAAGAAGTACGTCGCCAGTTTAGAGATATTCCTGGAATTATGGAAGGGACTGGAAAACCAGAATACGATAAATGTGTGGCTATTTCTACACAAGCTTCTTTAAAAGAAATGATGTTACCAGGATTATTAACTATTGGTTTTCCTTTAGTAATTGCTTTTGTTCCTATGATTTTTGGAATGAATAATTTAGCGATTGCTGAAATGTTAGGTGGTTATATGGCTGGTGTTACTGTGTCTGGTGTGTTATGGGCTATCTTCCAAAACAATGCCGGTGGTGCTTGGGATAATGCTAAGAAATCTTTTGAAGCTGGTGTTGAAATTAACGGAGAGATGACGTTTAAAGGTTCTGAAGCGCACAAAGCTGCAGTAACAGGAGACACTGTTGGTGATCCTTTTAAAGATACTTCTGGACCATCAATGAATATCTTAATTAAATTAACCTGTTTAATCGGTTTGGTCATTGCTCCTATCTTAGGTGGTCATGCTAATGACATAGGCTTAGCCAATATTGAAGAAGACTTTTCTGTTGAAATGACTATTGATTCTGAAGATATTGAAGCCGTAGCTACAGTTGATTACTCGACGATTAAAGATGGAGAAAAAGTATTAAAAACCATTGTTTTTAAAGGAACTAAAACTCAAGTAGAGAATTCACTAAAAACATTTGAAGCATCATTAACTAACAAAGCTGGTGAGGTTGAAAAAGTGATCGAAAAAATAGATATTACCAAAGGATAACCCTTAAAAGTGTTACCCAAAAACAACCCTCAACATTTTAATTAATGCTGAGGGTTTTTCTTTTAGAATAATCGAAACAGGTAGGAATTTCAGTTATTGAGTTGTTTTATAAGTGAAAAGTAAAATGCATAATCAAAAAAAAAGCGATATGAAACGTACGAACAAATTCCCCAAATTCATTTTTCTATTTTTATTTTCATTACTTACAATGACGTCTTGTCAAAAAGATGATAGCAATCCGGTAGGTGAACAACAAGAAATTGTTCCTGACGAATTCTCTGAATATTTCGGAAATGAAATTTCGAGAGATTTTTTAGGAACAGTCATCGACAAAAACCATCTTCCTATTGAAGGCGTTTTAATAACAATTGGTGATGATACTGCAATGACTGATAGCAATGGTGTTTTTATCATTAAAAATGCGACAGTACACAAACGCTTTGGCTATATCAAGGCTTCAAAAGCAGGTTATATTCATGGCTCTAGAAATGTAGTACCCACTAATGGCACTAATAAAGTAACTATTATGTTACTTGACGCCAATATTACAGGTACTGTAAACAGTGGTTCTGAAGGAACAGTATCACTTGACAACGGAAGCTCTGTAAGTTTTGATGGAAATTTCATAAAAGAAGATGGCTCTGAATACGCTGGCACTGTAAATGTTATTGTACATCATTTAGATCCAGCAGATGAAGATATGGCCTTACAACGCCCAGGAATGTTATATGCTCAAAACTCTGATGGAGCTGAACGTATGTTACAAACCCTTGGAATGTTGGCTGTAGAATTACGTGGAAGCTCAGGAGAAGAATTAAACTTAGCTGAAGGATCTACCTCTGAAATTAAAATGTATGTTGACCCAAGTTTAATGAGCATTGCACCAGCAACCATTCCACTTTGGTATTTTGACGAAACCAAAGGCTATTGGATTGAAGAAGGTGAAGCCACCTTACAAGGCAATATGTATATTGGAACCGTAACGCATTTTTCCTTTTGGAATTATGATATTCCTGCCAACGCTATCACACTTTGTGTAACTGCTACAGACGATCAAAATAATGTTTTAAACAATCTCTATGTAAGTATTACAAGTGCTACATTTGGTACTCGTAGTGGCTATATTAACGACAATGGAGAAGTGTGTGGTTTTGTCCCTAGTGGAGAAACTTTAGAGCTAGATATTTATAATTATGACTTTTGTGGAAATGAATCATTACACTCGCAAATAATTGGCCCTTTTACATCAGACTCTGATCTCTCAATAACTATACCTGACAATCCTGATATTATAGCCGAAACTGTAACAGGAGACTTTAATACTTGTGATGACAATGCTGTAACAGATGGCTACGTACAATTAAAATACGGAGGACAAATCTTTACCGATGTTGTTAACGATGGTACATTTGAAATTAATCTATTACGCTGCGAAAACGATAATACTTTCAAAATAAAAGCGAGTGACTATGTCAACCTTCAAACAACAGACAGTATTAGCTATACCTTTACCACGCCATTAACAAACATTGGAACTATAAGTGCTTGTAACACGATTACTGAGTTTATTCAATATAGTATTGACGGTGGAGATTTAATTTATGTTTTAGATAATATTAATAGTCAGTTTGATGCCAACTCACCTAATTACAATGGGCCAATTTTAACACTTAGTGGGTCTAGTAATGATGGAAACTGTTTTTACCTGATTGGAAAATTAGATGAAACCTCTTACGAAGGGACTTACGACAATTACAATTGGAATGCCAATGACAACAGCGATACGGGCTTCAATCTTCAAGAGTGTTTTGGCATGTCTAACACCAATAACAACGTCATTTACAATTTAACATCTCTTGGAGCTGTTGGTGAATATATTGATATTAATTTTAGCGGAACTTATGAAGACTATGATGGAAACCCACATTCTGTTTCAGGAGTTGTGCATGTTTTAAGAGATTATTAATTAACTTAAAACCTCAAAAAACAAAAAGCCTTGCAATCAATAAATATGAATGCAAGGCTTTTTTATATTAAAATTGTTCTTATAAAGTATAGGTTAACCTAAAGGTAACAAACCTTGGTAAAACAAATGTTTCAGAACTATAAACTGAAATGTTACTAGAACCATTATTTACTTCAGAATCTATATTCAATAAATTGGTTGCTCTAATTTGATACTCCCATTTAGCATCCTGATCTTTTCGGTAAGCTAAACTAGCGTTCCAAGTTTGGTAGGATTGTGTATCACTAACATTACTACTTTGACTTGTATAAGAATAATCAGTTCTAAACGTTAAAGCTTTCCACAAGTATGCATCAAACTCTACTGAAGGAGCATTTGTAATAAACTGTGTATCATTATCACCTTGATTCGTATCAGAAACACGATATAAATATTTTAAACTTACGTTTGGTGCTTCTCTAAAATTAGTACGCAATTCTGGTGTATAACTCTGAGAAAATGTTTCATTTACAGATCTTACATCTTGTACAAATTGATTATTCTTACTGTAATTAAAATTAACTCGCATACTAGCTCTTAACTTACCAAATGTACGTTGTATACGTCCAATAGCTGTAACACTCTCATCTGCGAAGTTTGAATTAAAGTATGTATTTGTTCTAATGACATTATCAAAATTAGTAAATGAACGTATTTGATCTATGTTTTTGTTATAATTAAGAATTGCAAAAACATTGGTATAATTAAATAGGTTAAAACTAAAGTAACGTAAGCTCAAATTATGAGATAACGAATTTTGTAATTCTGGTTCACCATACTGAAGACTATTATAGTTATTTAAAACTAAACCTTCAGCTAAACTTGTAACATCCGTAAACGCATTTTTCATGTTATAACGAAAGGTTAAGCTTTCGCTCTTTTTAAACTGAATTTGTGTTTCAAAATCTGGTAATATTCTAAAGAAATTGTCTTCGTAAGTTTTACCAAACTGTGTGTTTTTGTTACCATAAGCATGCACAGAAAACCCTGGAGTAATTGTAAACTTACCTGTTTTTAATCGGTAATGAAAACCTAAATAAATATCACTAAAATTATACTCAGTGTCATTTTCATTTAATAACACATCTCCTTCCTCGTTTGTTAAACTTGCAGTTGGATCAAAATAAGAACCATCATCTAAAAACTGAAAGATATTAGAGTTAAATTTCTGAGTACTTAAAATAGTCCCTAAGGTTAAATTGATATTACTTTTTGAATTCAAAATATTGTAATAATCTAATTTAGCATCTAGCTGATTTGATTTTATACGACGGTCTTGATTCAAATCATAACCTAACTGATCTCTATCTAGTCCTAAACTCAAAGCTGTATTATCAAAAGCATCTCTATCACTAGGATCTGTAGCATTATTATTTGTAGGGTCGTTTACTAAAATGGCATTGTAAAACGGATCTTCATCTTTTATTAAATGTTGTGCTTCAAAAGCAAAAATATTATTCTCATTTAGGGTGTAATAATAATTTACATTTTGATTAATACTAAATGGTTTAGCCTCATCTAATTGATACGTATTACCTACAACCGAAGAAAATTCATTTTGAGTTTCAGAATCACTAGAAATTCGACCTAAAACATCATAGTTTAATTGGTTATTTGCATTTGGCTTATAAGCTGCACTTAATTTTGCTAAACCTTGGTTAGTAGCCTCACTACCTGTCTGTATTGTTTCTTCATCCGGAATTTCTAATTCGGGATTTGTATAACGTACAAAACTTTCTTCACGAGTACGTAATCTACTACTATTATAAATTATAAAGCCACTAAGATCTAAAGCTTTATTTGGCGAATAACTAAAGTTAACTGCTGCTAATTTAGATTCTACAGTTTGTGAATCGTCTATATTGGTTAATCCACTTAAGCCATTATCTCCAAGATTTAGACTTGTTCCGCTACTAGAACTTGGTCTTCTAAAACCACCACCAAAGTTTCGAAGATCTCTACCTGTTAATGCCACTTCACCTGTATTATTTAAATCTCCAATAACATTAACACTGTATTTAGGGCTGTAATAAAATAGCTTAGGCTGCACTAAATAAAGCTCATCATTTGGAGATGGTGCAACACCTCCACCTACTGTAACATCACCAAACCAAAAGTTTTCTTTTCCTTCTTTTAGTTTAATATTTATAGCAACGTTATCTTGGTTGTTTTGTACACCACTTAATTGCCCTACCTCAGCATAATTACGTAATACTTGAATTTTATCTACAGCATTAGAAGGTATATTTTTTGTGGCCAATTTTGAATCTCCATCAAAGAAATCCTTTCCGTTTACCATTAGCTTAGTAACTTCCTTTCCTTCTACTTCAATTTTACCTTCTGCTGTTATTTCTACGCCAGGTAATTTTTTTAGGACATCTTCAAGCTTTCGCTCTGTTCCACTTTTAAAAGAATCGGCATTATAAATTAAGGTATCTCCTTTTATGGTTACTGGCATTTCATAAGTCAACTCAACAGCATCAAGCATATTATCTGTAAGCATTGTAAAGTCTTTTGTGATATCTACTTCTTTAGTTTCAATAGTTTCATCGACGGACTTTAATCCAATATAACTCACCTGAATACTATACCTTCCGTTCTTACTTAGCGAAATAACATATTTCCCACTAGCATTAGTAATAGCATAGGATTCTAATGTATTGGTATCTTTATTAATAGCTATAATATTAGCTAACTCTAAAGGCGCTCCAATACTATCTTTTACAATGCCTTGCATTTTGATTTGAGCAAAAGAGCTCATTACTACTAAGGTAAATAGTAGTGCTAAAATATTTTTCATATAATTTGGTTGTGATTGTGGTGTTTAATATTTGGTGCTTAATTTCGTCCTCTTCCGCCACCTCTACCGTTGCGTCCTCCGTACATTTCACGCATTTCTTCCATCTTTTTTGTAGTGATTTCAGTGTATTCTTCTTGCGTAACTTTTTGACCTTTTTTAGGCTTTTCTATCGTTTCTTTATCTGTTGGGTTTAATACAATCTTAGTACAAAGAATCGTTGTACGGTCTGCATTAACTTCTAAAATTAAACCTGGTAAACCCCAATAATTATCAGGCCCTTGGTTAACAGGAATTTGAGGAGTGTACCACGCTACAACCTCTATTGTTTTAGGTTTTGCAGGCTCATTTGAGTCAGTAGAATCTTTACCCTTCTCTCCTTCTTTACGTTGATTTCCATTTCTTGGTCTTCTGAAACTCTGAAAATCAATTCCTGTAGGCTCTACCATCGCAGTTGCTTTAAAACAGGTGTATTGACCAATTGTTTTGGTTTCAGTCCCCATTTTCCATTCTATAGTTTTTAATTCGTCTTTAACTAAAAACTGCTTCCCAAAAAATTCTTGATCTTGAAGCATTTCTTTGGTTTGAACATTTTTATATTTTGGTCCGCCTGTCAGACTTCCTCCAAAACCTCTACGACCTCCGCTACCAGGTGCTTCTAACTTTTCTTCTTCTTTATAGATAGACTCAGATTTAGTAAACGTTAATGTAAACTCTTTTTCTAAAAAGCTCTTCATACGTTCTTGAATTTGCTTTTTACGTTCTGCGCTCATGTCTTGTCCACCAAACTGATCTAAATCCATGGTTGTTTTAGACATGTAATAGGCTTTTCCTTGAAAATCTTGAGCAAATAAATTAGAACTGGAAATTATCACAGTTAATAACAATGCAATTTTAAGCGGTAGTTTCTTCATCTTTAATGGTATAGTAAAACTCAATAATAGTTTTTTTGTTAATCTTATTATCATAAGACTCTACTGATGAAGAAAAGTTAAGTCTAGGTTTGTTAAACTTGTGTTAAGAAAACTAACCTCCTATACTTATCTGAATCACCTCACCGCTTTTACTACCATTTCTGGGTGCATAACGCTCCATCATTTCCTTTGTTTTTTTATCCATAATGGCGTCGTATTCCTTCTGAGAAACTTCTTTACCTTTTGTAGGTGCTTCAATCTTAATTTTTTCTTCAGGATTAACGATTATCTTACTACAGATTACCGTTAGTTTTCCGTCGTGAATTTCTAAAATTAAACCCGGAAGACCTTGGTATTTTGCAGGACCATTACTTACAGGAATTTGAGGAGTATACCAAGCTGTAACTGTACGTTCTTCCATTTCTAGTTCTTTTTCCTCTTCAGTATCATCATCTATATTTGAATTACTGTTAAAATTGAAATTATTTTTAGGCACCTTCTTGGTATATGTTGCTTTAAAACACATATACTCTCCTATGTGTTTGGTGTCGGATTCTAGTTTCCATTCTATGGGAGAGATCGTATCTTTAATAAGGAATTTTTTTCCCATTGTTTCCTTGTGATCTACATAGTTATGATCTTTTATATTTTTATAAAACACATCTGACCCACTATTGCCAAAAGACATCTGAATGCCTCCTCCAACTTGTGGCTTATCTAATTCTGCTTCTTGTTTATATAATGATGCACTTTTATCAAAAGTCAAAATATACGTTTTCTGAAACTGCTTCTTCATCATGTCCATCATTTGCTTTTGCATTGCATCGTTCATTTTGGTACTATCCATTTTAATATCAAAATCACGATGGGTTTTGTAAGTCGCAATGCCTTGAAAATCTTGTGCACTAACAGATGAAACGATTACCATTAATATCAAAATTATAATTCTAGTAATTGTTGTCATTAGTTTCTGTTTTTTAAATTATAAAATTTCGATGCTGTAGATTTCATTTTTTCAATATTCTTTAGAAATTTCGTTTTTTCATTTGCCCTTCCTGTAACAGTATAAGTCATGTTTCCTTCTAAATTATCCTTAGCCTCTGAAAAGCTACAGTTTAAGGTTAAACTCAACTCTTCATTGTTATCCATCATTTTAAATAACTCATCTAAATCTTCCGTTTTAAAAGTAGACTCTAACTCTTCAAGAGAATCAACGCTAACCTCAATACTAAACGCATCAATTTTTACTGATTTTTCTTCAACTTTAGATTGACTAAATCCAACAACAGAAACTAATAACACTAAACAAGTGAGCACTTTTTTTAGACTATAACAGTCACGCATCTTTGATTTCATTTTTTATGGTTTTATAATTAATACCCTACAAATATCTCAACACCAATTCGTTTTTTAGGTTAACTAGTGTTAACGTGTGTTAACCGATAACCTATACTTAATAATAACTTTATACATTTGACATATGAATGATAAACGGTATCGCCTAATCTTATACACCATCATTGCCGTAATTATGGCTACCATTGGCATACAGGTCTATTGGAATTATAAAAACTACCAAACCAATAAACAACAACTAATTAACGACGTACAGATTAGTTTAGATAAAGCGGTAGATGATTATTATACCGCTTTGGCAGAGCGCACTACTTTTGGTTTTATTCTTGAAGGCGACCAACAAAAAAATGCTTTTGAAGAAGATGGAGAACTAGAAAAAATTTTAAAAACCATTGATGAATCTAAAAAAGAGTTTACAAATCTTGATGCTTTAGATACAAATACTATTGAAGGCATAACTATTTTTAGAGGGTTTAAAGCAGATTCAATGTCAGAGGCTCATAATAAAAAACACAAGCCCTTATCAATAGATCAATTTAAATTACAAATAGATAGCCTTAAAATTGATACCAAAGATCTCGAATTTAAAAATGCCGAATTTCTGACCTCTAAAGTGATGATTTCGATAAAAAATGACACACTTGATGTTAAGGCCGTTGAAAGTCTAATAGCAAAAGAATTAGAGCGCAAGAATATTAATGTCGATTTTTATTTAGACTATAAAGACTCCGAACGCTATTTAGACTATTTTAGGGTAAACGGATACATACCCGAATTAGATCCTAATCACATGTCTGATGATTACCTTCAAACAGATACAAAATCTAGATTTCTACCAAAAGGCACATTTTTAACCATATTATTTACCAACACCACTAAAGCTATTTTATATCGCATTCTCGGAGGCATCTTAATTTCAACGCTCTTAGTTTTAACTGTAATAAGTTGTTTATTCTATCTATTAAAAATCATAAAACATCAAAAGCAATTAGCCGAAGTAAAAAATGATCTTATTAGTAACATTACACATGAATTTAAAACACCAATTGCCACCATTGGTGTTGCTTTAGAAAGTATTAATAGTTTTAATGTTATTGACGATAAAGAAAAAACTAAAGCCTACATTAATATGTCTTCTAAGCAATTAGATAAATTGAATATTATGGTTGAAAAACTCTTAGAAACAGCCACTTTAGACAGTGACAATTTAGAGTTAAACAAAGAGTCTATTGATATTGTAGAATTACTAAACACTTTAGTAAATCGTTATAAAATTCAATTTCCAGAAAAGGAATTTAATACCAGTTTAAAAGTTGAGAACCTGTGTATTAGTGTCGATATATTTCATTTTGAAAATGCTCTAAATAATATTTTAGACAATGCCACAAAATATGGAGGCGCTATTATTTCTATTGATTTAGTTCCAAAAGAAACAAGTATAAAACTTTTAATTTCAGATAATGGCAATACTCTAAGTAAAGCAAACAAAGACCGGATTTTTGAAAAATTCTATCGTGTTCCAAAAGGGAATACACACGATGTAAAAGGATTTGGTATTGGTTTATATTACACTAAAACTATTATAGACAAACACAATGGGTCTATCTCCTTAGAACTCAATAAAAATTTAACCACATTTAAAATCACACTTCCAAATGGCTGATCACATAAAAGTTTTATTAGCTGAAGACGAAGCTGCGCTCGGACAAATCATTAAAGAAAGTCTAGAAACACGAGATTTTAAAGTCGTTTTATGCGATAATGGAGAAAAAGCATTTGAAAAATTCAAATCTGAAGCACTAGACATTTTAATTTTAGATGTAATGATGCCTAAAAAAGACGGCTTCACTTTAGCAAAAGAAATTAGAGCCATTGATGATGATATTCCTATTATTTTTTTAACAGCAAAATCGCAAACTGCCGATGTTGTAGAAGGGTTTTCTATTGGAGGAAATGACTATCTAAAAAAGCCCTTTAGCATAGAAGAACTTATAGTAAGAATTCATAATTTAATAAGCAGGTCTAAAACACAAAAAACAACAAAAGTCTTAAAAATAGGTGCTTATACTTTTGATTTCCCCAAACAACAACTTCTTTACAAGTCTGAAAATCCTATTCAATTAACTCATAGAGAAGCGCATCTTTTATTTCATTTAATAAAAAACAAAAATCAGGTTTTAGACCGCTCTTTAATATTAAATAAACTTTGGGGAACCGATGATTTTTTTACGACAAGAAGCATGGATGTTTTTATTACAAAATTGCGTAAAAAACTAAAGAAGGATCAAAGTATACAAATCATTAATGTTCGTGGGTTTGGGTATAAATTAACGGATTGATTTTAGCTTAGCAACCAAGTTTAAACCTTTCAGGTTTTAAAAACCTAAAAGATCTTGACACAAAGTCTGACACAATTTTTGTATTTTTCAAGCTTATTCGCCCACAATCATGCAAAAATTAGTGTATTTGTTTTTTCTCTTTAGTTTATTTTGCTTTTCACAAGAGAAGACACAACAACGAATTACTGCTACTCTAAAAGATTCTATAAAAATTGAAACCAAAGCTATTTTTGGTATTGACAACTTTGGAACACTTTACTATACTACAGAAAACAATTCATTTAATAAAAAAACAAAGGATACCACCATTACTTATGCCAATTTTCAACTTGGAGAAATCACATCGGCAAACACGTTTAACCCTTTAAAAATAAGCCTATTTTATAAAGATTTTAATACAGTTATAATTTTAGACAATCGTTTAGCCGAAATTTCAAAAGTAGATTTTAATACCATTCACCCATACAAAAGTGTCTCTTTTGTCTCTTCTGGTTTTGATAATTCGTTGTGGATATTCAATCAGGATTATCAATATTTAGAATTGTATGACTATAAAACTAATAAGATAAAACTCAAAACTGTTCCTGTTCAGTCTATCGTTTTAGACCTAAAAAGCGACTATAACTATTGCTATTTGCTTACGGAGAACTTTCTTTACATTTATAATTATTTTGGTAGTTTAATTCAAAAGATAGAGAATACAGGATATGAGCGTTTAGCTTTTAGTAAAGCATATTTGCTTTTAAAGAAGGCTGAAAAACTTTATTTCTTAGAAAAAAATGGCTCTAAAATTAAGCCTATACAACATCCAAAAATGTTAATAAAACAGTTTTTGGTAACCAACGAAACCTTGTATATTTACGACCAAGAAATACTACGAGAATACCAATTAAAAACGGAATAGATTATGCATGTTGCTGTTGCTGGAAATATAGGAGCTGGAAAAACTACACTCACAAAATTACTCGCTAAACATTTTAAATGGGAGGCACAATTAGAAGATGTCGTTGACAATCCTTATTTAGATGATTTTTACAATCAGATGGAACGTTGGAGCTTTAATCTACAAGTGTATTTCTTAAATAGCAGATTTCGTCAAGTCAACCAAATTCACGATAGCGGAAAAGATATCATTCAAGATAGAACCATTTATGAGGATGCACATATTTTTGCACCCAACTTACATGCTATGGGCTTAATGACAAATCGCGATTTTGAAAACTATTCTTCGCTATTTGAGTTAATGGAATCTTTTGTAAAAGGGCCTGATTTATTGATTTACTTACGCAGTTCTATTCCTAATTTGGTCGCTCAAATTCATAAAAGAGGTCGCGATTACGAAAACACTATCAGCATAGATTATTTAAGTCGCTTAAACGAGCGCTACGAAGCTTGGATTTCTAAATACAATAAAGGTAATTTATTGATTATTGATGTAGACAATCTTGATTTTGTAGCGAACCCTGAAGATTTAGGTGATATTATTAATAGAATTGATGCTGAGATTAATGGCTTATTTTAGGTGACTCTTACACTCTATTTTCTCAAGGCCATTACATTTACTTTTGTCTCATGGACTATTGGGTTAATCGTTAATAATGCAATAAAAAACACCACATTCTATTCAAAATTATCAGATTTTCAATTTATCAGAAGCGCAACTATTTATAATAGTCTTGGGCTATCTGTATTTGCTTGGATTATAAAAAACAGCTTCTTTAAAATCTTCAATCAGAATATAAAACTAAAAAAAAGAGCTTCTCGTGAAGATCTAAAACAGATTAGAAATGAAATGGTTTATGCCGAAATTGGACATATTATTGGCTTCATTTTTATACTTATTATTATAGGTTTACAAATAGGGTATAAAGCTTATACCTTTGCTCTAATATTGTTTGTTTTTAATGTAATATTTAATCTATATCCTTCATTATTACAACAGAAAAACAAAAAAAGAATAGACAATATCCTTAAACAATAAATCCGTGTTCTCTAGCATGTTCTATTGCCTGTTGACTATTTTCTACAAGCAAAACTGGTGTTAAGCTATAATTTTCTATCAAGCGTCTTACCCGTAACATTTTCTTTTTGTGCTTAACACTCCGTAGATAAATAGCAAGAATTCTATTTGGAAATTTTTCTGCTACTTCTATATAAATATCTGGATCATGCTCGCCACTATCACCTATTAAAATAAAAGGCAAATCTGGATACGTTTTAAGAAGGTTCAAAATCTCTTTTTGTTTCTGAGGCTTATCACCTAATTCCTTTTTCTTTAAAGCCTCGCTAACGCTACGCAATAAGATAGGTCCTTTTGGAAAATCGTTCTGCTTTAGAAAGAGTTCTAAGTAACGGTATAAATTCCACGGACTATGACTAACGTAAAAAATAGGATTGGCATTATCACCAGATGAGCCTCGATGTAATTTATGAAAAAACTCTACCGAGCCCTCTAAAGGAATTCTACTTTTAGCACTCTTAAAAATAGAATTATAAATTAATCTCCACTTTAGTAAAGACACAACTCCTGTATGTAAAATTGTATCATCAATATCGCTTGCCACACCAAATTTCGCTTTACTTGAAGGAATTAATAATTCTCCCGGAAATCGATTTTGATTCTGTATGGTACGTTTTATATTGACGTCATTATAAGATAATTCAAAAGGCAACCAACCCTCATCATTGGTAAGTGATTTTAAGTTTTCTAAATTAGCTTCAACCCAAAAATAGCCTTTTCTATCTGTCGTTGCTTTTAAAATGTTATTATTAGGTAGTTTTAAATCTAAACCTACATGCTTAATTTCATCAGTTCCAAAACGTTTCCAAGAATTCACGATAAGCCGCCAAGTATTGTTAGCTTCTAAGTCTATTGATTCATCTTCTAATGCTCTACCTCTAGCATAAAAATGAGAATCTGTTCCATAACTTTGAAATGCAATAATCTGTAAAGGGTCTTTTTTTAACCAGCTCAATTATCTATTTTTTTATGTTTTTCAAGATACTAAAATCACTTCATTACAAAAGCAATAGCACGTTTAATTCGTTAGGCTAATGTTAAATATTTATCACCTTTATAATATTCCTAGTATTTTAGTCAAATCAAGAAACTAAAGCAACTTAAATCCAACCACAACGCATGCAAAAATTAATATTTCTACTCCTATTAGGCTTCTCTTGTAGTTTAATAACCGCACAAAACACCGAAAAAGAAAATCTAACACCCACACCTAACTATAGAGCAGCAGCTAAATTTTCTCCAACAAATTTAGGAAAACTGGTACATTCAACATCTGTAAATCCACATTGGTTAAAAAACGGAAATCGGTTTTGGTACCAATATAAAACAACTGAGGGTTCTAAATACTATATTGTAGATGCAGACAAACGCAGTAAAAAAGAACTTTTTGACAATGAAAAGATGGCAAAATGGCTTACTGAAATTACAAAAGATCCTTATGATGCTAAACATTTACCAAAATTCAATTTTGAGTTTGTAAAAAATGAAACAGCAATACGTTTCTATGTAACATCTACTGAAAAAGTAGACGAAGCAAAAGATGACGACGATGACGATAAAGATATTGAAAACAGCAAAGACACCGATTCTACCAAAACAAAGAAAAAAGGCAAAGCTAAAAAGGCTAAAAAAGTCAACAAAGTATACCATTTTGAATACCGACTTGGCAGTAATGGCTTAACCGTCTTAGATAATAAAAAGAAGAAAAAAGAAGATTGGAAAAAATGGGCAAACATTGCACCAGACAGTTCTGTAGTGTTATTTTCTAAACATTACAATTTGTATTGGATGGACAAAGAAAATTTCCTCAAAGCGGTTAAAAACGAGAAAGATTCTACAATAGTTGAAAACCAATGGACTACTGATGGGGAAGAAAATTATGATTTTGGTGGAAGTAGCCGTGGAGAAAACAATGAAACCAAATTAAAGAATAAAGACAAACGTAAATATGTTCGTGGTATTTGGTCTCACGACTCTAAAAAGTTTGTATTCCAAAGAACAGATTCTAGACATATCAACGATTTGTGGGTTATTAATACAACATCAAACAAGCGTCCTACTTTAGAAACTTACAAATACCACATGCCTGGTGAAGATGAGTATTACAAAACAGAACTCCATGTCTTCGATATACCTTCAAAAAGTAATATAAAAGTCCAATTAGATACTGTTAAACAACAAAGTATTCAAGTGTATCGTGCGCCAAGATTAAAATCGAGTTACGATGATGATTTTTCACCTTCATTACTTTTATCTAAAAAAGGTAAAATCTATTATAGCACAATTAGTAGAGATCGTAAAAAACTAGATATCTGTGTGGCTGATATTAATACCGGAGAAACAAAAGTTTTAATTGAAGAACGCTTCAACACCTATATAGAGTCACGTCCGTTAGTCTTACTAAATAACGAAACTGAAATGCTACATTGGGCAGAACGTTCAGGTTGGGCACACTATTATTTGTATGATACTGAAGGAAACTTAAAAAACGAAGTGACCTCAGGCTCTTATCATGTAGAACGTGCTATTGGTGTTGATGAAAAAAGTAGAACACTTTATTTTACAGCTCATGGTATTCCAAAAAACCAAGATCCGTATTATGAACACCTTTATAAAATTAATTTAAATGGCTCTGGACTGCAAGCTTTAAATCCTGGTGATTATAATACGAGTACGAGCATGGCAGACTCTAACGCTTATTTTGTAAATAATTATTCTAGAGTAAATACCGTTCCTAAATCAGAATTAAGATCTCATACCGGAAAACTTATTATGAATTTAGAAGAAGCCGACCTATCACAATTAATGGCTACAGGTTATCAATTTCCAGAACCCTTTAAAATGAAGGCAGACGATGGTATTACAGATATTTATGGAGTAATGTACAAGCCTTTCGATTTTGATGAGACTAAAAAATACCCATTACTAGAATATGTATATCCTGGACCACAAACCGAAGCTGTAAATAAATCATTTTCTGTACGTATGGATCGCTTAGATCGTATGGCACAAGTCGGATTTATTGTAGTCACTATGGGAAATCGTGGTGGACACCCAGACCGTTCTAAATGGTACCACAACTATGGCTATGGAAACCTTAGAGATTATGGTTTGGCCGATAAGAGACACGTTGCAGAACAACTTGCCGACAAACATAATTTTATTGATATTAATAAAGTTGGAATTTACGGTCATTCAGGTGGTGGTTTTATGTCTACCGCAGCCATGTTAGTGTATCCAGATTTCTTTAAAGCGGCAGTCTCTTCTGCCGGAAACCACGATAATAACATTTATAACAGTTGGTGGAGTGAAACGCATCATGGTGTACAAGAAGAAATGGATGATGATGGTAACGTAAAATACAAATACCTCATTGACAATAACCAGTCTTTAGCTAAAAATCTAAAAGGAAACTTAATGTTGATTACTGGTGATGTAGATAATAATGTACATCCAGGAGGCACCATTAGAATGGCAAACGCATTAATAAAAGCAAACAAACGTTTCGATTTTATGCTTATGCCAGGTCAACGTCATAGTTTTGGTAATATGACTGAGTATTCTTTTTGGTTACGTGCCGATCACTTTAGTAAACATTTACTAGGAGTAGAAGCAACAGAAATTGATATCACCGAAATAAACAGAGATCAACCTAAAACAAAACCTTAGTACACTACTATATTTGAGATAAAAATAAAAACCACGTTCCTTAGCGTGGTTTTTTTTATGCTTATATAGAAACACTAACATTACAACTTAGTGCTATTTTAAAATTTTGATAACATTTCTTTTCTTTAATTTTGCAACATGATAAAAGCCTTACAACTACGCATTAATTTACAGCAAGAAAGACAACCCGATGGTTTGCTTAATAAAGCGGCCTATGATTTGGGAATGAAATCTTCCGAAATCTCAGGAATTAAAATTCTTAGAAAATCGATTGATGCACGTAAGCGCAATATTATGTTCAACTATAAAGTTGAAGTTTACATCAATGAACCTGTACCTGAAACTTCAGATTATCATTTTGATTATAAAGATGTCTCTAACGCAAAGCCTATTCATATTATAGGTTTTGGCCCAGCAGGTATGTATGCCGCATTACGTTGTATAGAGTTGGGTTTTAAGCCTATTGTATTAGAACGCGGTAAAAATGTACAAGATCGTCGACGTGATTTAAAAGCCATTAACCAAGATCATTTTGTAAACGAAGATTCCAATTACTGTTTTGGTGAAGGTGGTGCAGGAACTTATTCTGATGGTAAATTGTACACCAGAAGTTTAAAACGTGGAGATGTTAGAAGAATCTTTGAAAACCTAGTGTATCACGGAGCAACAGATCAAATTTTAGTTGATGCCCATCCACATATCGGAACCAATAAACTACCAAAAGTGGTTCAAAATATAAGAGAGAATATCATCAAGTTTGGTGGTGAAGTGCATTTTGAAACGCGTGTGACTGATTTCACGATTAAGAACAATAAAATTGTGGCTATTCAGCTTAACAATGACAATGAACTCGATGTTGAAAAAGTCATTCTAGCGACGGGTCATTCTGCAAGGGATATTTTCTATTTGTTAAATGATAAGAAGATAAAGTTAGAAGCAAAATCATTTGCCATGGGAGTGCGTGTAGAGCATCCGCAAGACATCATTGATGGTATTCAGTACCATTGTAAAGGTGAGCAACGCGACGAGTTACTTCCGGCAGCTTCATACAGTTTGGTACAACAAGTGAATGACAGAGGTGTGTATTCATTTTGTATGTGTCCTGGTGGATTTATAGTTCCTGCAGCCACAGCCAATGGTGAAGTTGTCGTTAACGGGATGTCTCCTTCCAAACGAAATAATAAGTTTGCCAATTCAGGTATTGTCACAGAAATTAATGCTGATAAAGATCTTTATAAATACGAACATTTCGGCCCTTTAAAAGCCTTAGAATATCAAAAAGACTTGGAACGTTTAGCCTTCACTGCTGGAGGACGTAGACAATCTGCTCCTGCTCAAAGGTTGACGGATTTTGTAGAAGGCAAATTGTCTTCAAGCTTAAACGAAACGTCTTACCAACCAGGTTTAAAATCGGCACCATTGCATTCATTACTACCCAAAATAATTGGAGGATCTTTACGCAAAGGCTTTAAAGCATTTGGCGAAAAAATGAAAGGCTACTATACCAAAGAGGCTAATATTATTGGTGTAGAATCTCGTACATCTTCACCTGTAAACATTCCAAGAACAGAAACTTTAGAACATCCTGAAATCGCTAATTTGTTTCCTTGTGGAGAAGGTGGTGGTTATGCTGGAGGTATTATTTCTGCAGCTATGGATGGTGAGCGTTGTGCTGAAGCTGCATGTGTTTAGAATTACGTATACGATATAATTGTTCCAATGAAGTTAAAACAGTCTTTATTCCTGTTTCTATCAGCAACGCAATCTTAATTCAATTTCAAGATATTATTCCTATTTTTGCATCTTAAATTGAAACACAAATGAACGCATATATATTTCCAGGTCAAGGTGCTCAATTCTCAGGAATGGGATTAGACCTTTACGAAAACTCACCTTTAGCACAAGAATTATTTGAAAAAGCCAATGATATACTTGGTTTTAATATTACAGACATTATGTTTGAAGGTTCTGCTGAAGATTTAAAAGAAACTAAAGTCACTCAACCTGCTATCTTTTTACACTCTGTAATTTTAGCAAAAACACTTGGAGACAGCTTTAAGCCGGATATGGTTGCGGGTCATTCTCTTGGTGAATTTTCTGCATTAGTTGCCGCTGGAGCATTAACTTTTGAAGACGGACTTAAATTAGTATCACAACGTGCACAAGCCATGCAAAAAGCCTGTGAATTGCAACCAAGCACTATGGCTGCCGTTTTAGGTTTAGAAGATACCGTTGTTGAAGACATCTGTAAAACTATCGCAGGAGTTGTAGTTCCTGCAAATTATAATTGTCCAGGTCAATTAGTAATTTCTGGCGAGGTAGAAGCCATCAATAAAGCTTGTGAGGCATTAAAAGAAGCTGGTGCAAGACGTGCTTTGGTATTACCTGTTGGTGGAGCATTTCACTCTCCATTAATGGAACCTGCTCGCGAAGAATTGGCTGCTGCCATAGAGAATACAACATTTAGTAAACCTAATTGCCCAATATATCAAAACGTAACAGCGTCTGCTATAACAGATGAAAATGAGATTAAATCCAATTTAATTTCACAATTAACAGCTCCTGTTCGTTGGACACAATCGGTACAGCAAATGGTTGCTGATGGTGCATCACATTTTACAGAAGTAGGACCTGGAAAAGTATTACAAGGCTTAGTAAAGAAAATACACAGAGAAGCAGAAACGGCTTCAGCTACTTTTGAAACTAACTCCTAAACCCAATTACTTTGAACAGATCACTATTTATTGTATTACTCATAGCTTTTAATATTGCCATTGATCAAATTTCTAAAGTAATTGTTAGAACAACAATGATTAAAGGAGGTAAAGGCCAAATCAATGTTATACAAGATTATTTTCAACTCATTTGGGTAGAAAATAAAGGAGCTTTTTTAGGTATGGGAAGTGATATGAATCCTACGCTTAGGTTAATCTTCTTGTTAGTTTTACCAACCCTTGTTTTAGCTTATGTGATATATTATATTTTAAAAACTAAAGAATTAGACAGATTAAGCCTTATTGCCTTTTGCTGTATTGCAGGAGGAGGTATAGCCAATGTCTTTGACCGAATTGTTTTCGGTGAAGTCACTGACTTTTTCTTTATTGATTTAGGCGGTGTTTTTAAAACAGGAATCTTTAATGTTGCTGATATGTCTGTTACCATAGGAATGGTAATGTTACTATTCAGTGGTGTTTTTAACAGCAAGAAAAAAGAAAAGATTGCTTAACGCGCTAGTTTACAATCTTCGCAATCTTTAATTTCACCATAATAAGTTTCACGATATTTGTGAAGTGTTTTGTAAGGTATACTTAAAAATTGCTTTTTGATGTAGGTGACATTAGTCTGTAATACACCCATTTTTTTTGTGAAGCGACCTTCTGTTTTGGTCTCTCTTTTAATACTAATCAATTTCATGTTGTTCAATTATCATTCACTGCAAAGCAACGAAGATTGATGACCAACTCCAAGAAATGAATGTTAAAACAGGGTTAACTCCTTTTGATATTATCATATTGAAAATCAGACACTACAACAATTAACATATTCGCATCGTTGTAGCTTAAGGGTTACACATTCAATAATCAAAATTTCGCTTAAAATGGGCTATTTTTTGTAAATAATGCCGTTTTTCATTACAAAAGTGACGTTTTCCATGGTAGAAATTGTGATTGTTGGATCGTCGTTTACAGCAATAATATCTGCTAAATAATTAGGTTTAATTTGTCCAATTTTATCTTCCATTTGTAACAACATAGCATTGGTAACTGTTGCACTTTGAAGCGCTTCAATTGCAGGCATTCCTGCTTCAACCATATATCCAAACTCTTTAGCATTATCACCATGATAAAATACAGCAGCGTCAGTACCAAAGGCAATTCCCACACCTGATTTATAAGCTCTACCAAACATATCTTGAATTTTTGGTCCAATATTTAAAGCTTTAGGAACAATAATTTCAGGATAATAACCCGAAATCTTTGCTTTATCAGACACAAACTTACCTGCTGTAATGGTTGGCACTAAATAAACATTGTGCTTCTTCATAAGCTCCATAGTTTCATCACTCATTAAAGTACCATGCTCAATCGTTTTTACTCCACCTAAAATGGCACGTTGCATCCCTTCATCTCCATGTGCATGTGCAGCTACATGAAAGCCATAATCTTTGGCTGTTTCACAAATTGCTTTTATTTCTTCGACAGTAAATTGTGGATTTTGTCCACTTTTAGCCATACTCAAAACACCGCCTGTTGCTGTTATTTTAATTAAGTCTGCTCCGTTTTTATACCGTTGTCTTACTGCTTTCTTCGCATCCTCAACACCATTAACCACACCTTCCTTTGGACCAGGATCACCCATAAGATTTTTACTAGATCCGTTTGTTGGGTCGGCATGACCACCTGTCGTTGCTAATGATTTACCTGCTGTAAAAATTCTTGGACCAACAACTTTTCCTGCGTTTATAGCATTTCTTAATGCTATATTTACTCCAGAACCTCCTAAATCTCTAACCGTTGTAAAACCACTCATTAAGGTGACTTTCGCATAATTTGTAGAATTAAAAGCTACATCTGCATCATTCAAGGTATATTTATTAAGATAAGCTTTTGGACTCGTTTCGCCTTCAATATGAACATGCATATCTATTAAGCCTGGCATGACCGTTTTAGACTTTAAATCTACTGTGATATCTTCTGCACTTGTTGGATTTATATAGCCATTTTCAATCGAAATTATTTTATCGCCAGAAACAACAATAGTTTTCTTCTTATGTACTTTACCTGATTTTGTATCTATCAATTTTCCACAGTGTAAATACGTGTTCTGTGCCGTAAGTGTTACTGTACAGAGCAATACTAAAATCCCAAGTAAAGTTTTCATAATTATTTAGTTCTTATTTTTTGTTCCCATTTCCAAGCAGAATCCATTGCGTCGTCTAAGGTCAATTCGGTTTTCCAACCTAAAACCTTATTGGCTTTGGACGTTTCAGCATAAGCCGAAATGACATCTCCTTCGCGTCTATCTACAATTTTATAATTTAAAGATTTCCCAGAAACGCGTTCAAAAGACTGAACAGCCTCTAAAACTGTACTTCCTTTTCCTGTTCCTAAGTTAAAAAACTCAAAATTAGAATCGTTTTTATGATTCAATAATCGCTGTAAAGCCAGTACATGCGCTTTTGCTAAATCTACCACGTGAATATAATCTCTAACACAAGTACCATCTGACGTTGGGTAATCTCCTCCAAAAACAGATAATTGTTCTCGTATACCAATTCCCGTTTGCGTAATAAAAGGCACTAGATTTTGCGGCACTCCAATAGGTAATTCCCCTATTTCTGTTGAAGGATGCGCTCCGATAGGATTAAAATAACGTAAAGCAATAGCATTAACATCTCCATTTACTTTACAGACATCTCTAATAATTTCTTCACCTATTTGTTTTGTATTTCCATAAGGAGATTCTGCAACTTTAACAGGTGCATTTTCAGTAATTGGCAATTCATCTGCTTGACCATAAACCGTACATGATGAACTAAAAATGAAATTCTTAGTATTTAAACCACTTAATTCCTGAAGCATATAAACCAAAGTTGTAATATTATTTTCATAATACATTAAAGGTTCAGCGACACTTTCTCCAACCGCTTTACTTGCGGCAAAGTGAATGACTCCAACAACATCATTATGACGTTTAAAAAAGTCTTGTACGTCTTGTTTTACTCTTAAATCTAATTTTTCAAAATGTGGCTTTTTATTCGTAATAGCAGTGATACCATCTAAAACTTCAATTGAAGAATTGGATAAATTATCTATAATTACGACTTCGTAGCCTTCGTTTTGTAATTCAACAACGGTATGCGACCCAATAAAACCTAAACCGCCTGTTACTAAAATCTTCATATTATTTATTTGTCTGTATAAAATTTAAAACTGTACTCGTGATAAATTCAATTTGTTCATCATCAAGTTCTGTATGCATTGGAAGTGAAATCACAGATTGGATTAAGGCATTGGTAACTGGAAAATCTGATTCGTTATAACGCTCATCCATATACGCTTTTTGTCTGTGCAACGGAATTGGATAATACACTCCACATGGAATATTTTTTGATTGTAAGTGTGCTACAAGAGCATCTCTATCTACTCCTTTTAAATTAAGTGTATATTGATGGAAAACATGATCATCACTACTATCTCCATGCTCTAAACCTGTTGGAGTTACAATATTAGGATGATCTTTAAAAGCTTCATTATATTTTCTTGCTGTGTTTCGTCTGGCTGTATTGTAGCTATCTAAATGCGGTAATTTAGCATCTAAAACAGCGGCTTGAATAGAATCTAAACGTGAATTTACACCAACCACATCATGATGATACCTTTCGTACATTCCATGATTTACGATACCTCTAATTTTATGAGCCAAATCATCATCATTAGTAAAGATGGCGCCACCATCTCCATAACAACCTAAGTTTTTAGATGGAAAAAACGACGTAGAAGCTACATGCCCTATAGCTCCTGCTTTGGTTTTACTACCATCGCTATGTGTATAACTTGCGCCAATAGCTTGCGCATTATCTTCAATGACGTATAAGTTATGTGCTTTCGCTAATTCCATAATGGCATCCATTTCTGCCGGAAGTCCAAATAAATGAACTGGCACAATAGCCTTAGTTTTTGGTGTAATTGCTTTTTCAATCGCAGCGACATCAATATTAAACGTTATGGGATTCACATCTACTAAAACTGGAGTTAATTGTAATAATGCAATAACCTCAACAGTGGCTGCGAACGTAAAATCGGCTGTTATCACCTCATCTCCAGGCTGCAAGCCTAAGCCCATCATGGCGATTTGCAAAGCATCTGTACCATTAGCACAAGGAATAACATTTCTAACTCCTAAGTAATCTTCAAGATTTTTTTGAAATTGATGTACTTTAGGTCCATTGATAAATGCAGCACTTTCCATCACTTCTGCTATCGATGGATCTACAACATCTTTTATTTTTGCGTATTGACTCTGAAGGTCAACCATTTGTATTTTTTTCATTCTAAAGACTACATTTTAGTGTATAATAAAAAAAGCCAAAGGCTCTAAGCGAAAATACAAAATTGTAATGGCTGAGCCAATGCTTTTAATTGAAAGAAATGTATTTTAGCACAAATCTTTTTTTTGAAAGGACTCTATTCCATAGGAATTTACTTAGCAAATTTTGTTATTACAATTGCTTCATTATTCAATTCTAAATTGAAACAGGGAGTTATTGGCAGAAAAAACACCTTTTCAAAACTTAAAAAAACCATTACACCAGAAGACAAAACCTTTTGGTTTCATTGTGCTTCTCTTGGCGAATATGAACAAGGTTTACCTGTTTTTGAAGCTTTAAAAGCTAAGCATCCTGACTACAAAGTCGTACTATCTTTCTTTTCGCCTTCTGGTTATGAGGTTAGAAAAAATGCAAAAATTGCCGATGTTGTAGTTTACCTTCCACTTGACTCCAAAACAAATGCCAAACGTTTTTTAGATTTAGTAAATCCCGATTACACACTATTTGTAAAATATGAAATATGGCCTAATTTTTTACATGAAATTAAAAAACGTGACCTAAAAGCGATTTTAATTTCTGCTGTATTTAGAAAAGATCACATTTTTTTTAAATGGTATGGCAGTTATGCAAAGTCTGCGCTGTTTGCGTTCAATCATATTTTTACACAAGACGAAAACTCTAAAACATTACTTCATCGTATTGGGTATAATACTGTTTCTGTTTCTGGCGACACACGATTTGATCGAGTTTCAAATCAATTAAAAGTTGACAATACAGTGTCTTTTATTGAAGAATTTAAAAACGACAAATTATGTGTGGTTTTTGGAAGCTCTTGGCCAGATGATGATAAATTATATATGGATTTCATAAATTCTAATACTAATGCAGATGTAAAGTTTGTAATTGCTCCACATAATATAAAGCCTAGTTATGTGGCTTCTTTAAAATCACAATTAAACGTAAAAACCATTTGTTATTCAGAATTAACTGAACATCAAAATTTAGCCCATTATAAAGTCTTTGTTTTAGACACCATTGGGTATTTAAGCAAAGCTTATAGCTATGCAGATATGGCTTATGTTGGTGGAGGCGCAGGAACAACTGGTTTGCATAATATACTAGAACCTGCTGTTTTTGGTATTCCAATTCTTATTGGAAAGAACTACGACAAGTTTCCTGAAGCTAAAGAACTTATTAATTTAGGAGGAGTTACTAGTTTGGCAAGTTCTTCAGCCTTTAACGCTTCTTTAAGCGCTTTAATTACTGATGCTATATTGAGAAAAAAGCAAGGTGATATTACTAAATCTTTTATAGACTCTAATACTGGCGCTGTTTTAAAAATTATGGCTTATTTAGAATCTTAATTAATATTCTATAGTTCTAAACGTTAAATTAATCCTTGGTGTTTTTACTTTTTTAGTTGGAGGTAAGCGATGTAACCAATGGGTTTGAGTAGATCCTTTCATCACCAACAAACTGCCTTTTTCTAACTGAACAGAAACGTTTTGCTTAGTCGCTTTATGTTTAAATAAAAATTTACGTTCTGCACCAAAACTTAAGGACGCAATGGCTCCATTCTTTTTTAAATCCTTTTCACCATCACTATGCCAAGCCATACCTTCTTCTCCACTGTGGTACAAATTAAGTAAGCATGAATTAAAAGTTTCTCCTGTTTTGGCTTCTACCATTTGCTTGAGTTCTAAGAGCTCTTTATTCCAAGGTAATGCCGATTTTGTAGTTTTAGAATAGGTATAACTAAATGGTTGATCTCCATACCAAGCTACTTTTCGTTTCGTAATAATTAGTTTTCCAAAAATGATTGCTTTATCATTCTCCCAATCAATATGTTCAAGTAATTTTTTGTAATATTCTTGTGCTGTTTCAACAGTCATTATGGAGCCGTAATAATTAACTTCTCCATCAAATGGTAAAAGATTAGCATCTATTTCAGCATTAAATAAGTCCATTATTACAAATAAATACACCTCAAGCTTTCTATTTCTTCACAAGTCTTACAACTTGAGTAGCTGCATCGCTCTTCAATTGTATAAAATAAATTCCAGAACTTAATGATGTCACATTAATAGTCATATCGGACTGTAATTTTACGGGAATTGTATTTCCTAAAATATCAATAAGTTGAACTGATTTTAAGACAACATCAGATTCTATTTGAATGGTATCTACAAACGGATTAGGATATACTTTAATTTTTGCCATTTCAAATTCTGAAACAGATAAAGAACATTGGGGATTAGTACCAGCTACTGATGTAAAGACACCATTATCTATAGACCAATTTCTCCATTCTCCTCCACTGCCTGTTTCCCAATCTGAGAGATCAAAATAATTCACGCCTGTTTCTGTTCCTGGGACTTTGTAAACTTTGATGGCTTCTCCTCCTCTATTCCAGGTTAAAGGCGAACCCGACACGCAGGTTTCTGGCTCAAAATCTGTGGTACAATTAGCTTGTAAAAAATAAACATACTCATCGTAAGCAGGATACTCTCCATACACGTATGCTTTACCATCTGGTTCAACACACACTGCGGTATATTCATTACAGCCTATTCCAAAAGAACGTGTGCCATTATCTGTTGCAATTCTGGCCAACATTACACTATGTCTTGCTCTTCGGTCTGGGCTGTCGTAATGCGAATCTGTAATCAGATTATTCAAATTTGGTATATCTAAAAAATCATTTTCACCAATAGCGACTCTTGGATGGTATGGATTACTTAAAGCGACTTCACTAGACAAGGTTCCGTATTGTGCTGAAAAATAGTTACCTCCTAAAATAGCCAAACCAGCACTAGTACCACCAATGACTCCTTGTTTGGTATTTACAAAGGTATTTAGCGCATCTTCCATAGCATTATCCTTAAAATAACTGACATAATCGTATTGATCTCCACCAGCAAACCAAATGGCTTCTGCATTAGCTACTTTTTGTAACACATAAGGATCTGTAGCGCCAGCAACGTTATTGATAACAAATGTGGTTACTGAATTAATTGGTGAATTTAAATCTGATGCTAAATCCGTATAAAAATAATCGTTATAACCATCGCTTCCTGATGCTCTAAGGACTACAACATCTCCTCCGTCTGCTTTATTTAAAAACCAAATCATAGCATCTTCTTGTTCTACAGCCCCACCCATTAAACAAACTCCTGCTTCATGATTAGTAATAGCATCTGCATTACTTCCTGTATGATATTCTGTATAATCTTGAGCAAATCCAATTTGTAAACTCAACAAACATAATAGGGTAATTTTTTTCATGTGTTCTTATTTAATATTCTTCTTAAAATGAATGCTTTCAACCTAATCCCTAATACCTCATGCCTAATACCTATTTCAATTTAGAATTCACTAACCTGTACATCAAAACTGCAGTTATTTTTGCTTGTGTTGCTACCGTATTTAAATCTCCGGTTTCATTAATTGTGTGGTCGTCTCCACCTCCTGTAAGCCCTAAACCATCAATTGCCATATCTACATATTCTGAAGTAAACGAAATATCTGCAGCACCAGCATTTCTTGGATTTACAGCTGTGACAGATCCAAAACCTAAATCTTCGCTTACGGTATTATAATATTCTAACAACTTCACATTTCCATCTGTTTTGGTTAATGGTGGATATGCACCTGCTGAAAAGGTTAATTCGGCCTTCGTTTTTGGGTAATTTTCAGAAACTATCTTTTTCATTGTGGCTTTAGCTTTAATCAGTTGATCTAATGATACGGCTCTTAAGTCTCCACGAACAATAGCCTCTTGAGATACCACATTAGATTTTCCAAAAGCATGTCCTCCCGTTCCATCTTCATCGGGTTGTAATGTTGTACCTCCAATAATGAATCCTGGGTTGAAGGTTAAATCTTTTTCTTTGGCTAACTGAACGTAAAATTCATTTAAAATTCTAGATGTTTCATAAATAGCACCTGAACCAATAGCATCTGTAAAAATTTGAGAAGAATGCGCAGGGTTTCCTGTTACTTTGAGTTGCCAATCTGCAGAACCTCTTCTTGAAACCACTATTGTCTTTGGGTTGTTATCGCCATTTTCAAAGCCTAAAGCAATATCTGCGCGTTTTGCGGCATCGATTAAAGCTTTTTTAGACAATTCTAAAGGGTCACCACTCTTTTCTTCGTCGCCTGTCATTACAATTTCTATAGACATATCATCTAAAAGTCCAGCGTCGTGTAAAGCTTGCATGGCTAAAATGATGATAACGTCACCACCTTTCATGTCGGCAACGCCTGGTCCTTTCATGATAGAATCATTAAGCATGGTGTAGTCTTGAAAAGGACTATCTAACTCAAAAACAGTATCTAAATGACCTATCATTAAAAATTTTGGGCCTTTTTTTCCTTTTCTTGTCGCAATTAAATGTCCTGCTCTACCATAAGCATCACCATTAGTCAATTCGGTTTTAAACCCTAATTTATCTAATTCCTTTTGATAGAGTTTTCCCACTTCTTTTACACCTTCAAAATTCATGGTGCCACTATTGATATTGACTGTTTTCTTAATCAACTCAATAGCGTTTTCCGTATGTTTATCTACCGCTTTTATAATGTTTTTCTCTTTTCTATTATTTTGAGAAAAACCTAAAAGCGAAACGCATAAGACAGCAATGAAAAGTGAATTTTTATAATTGGATTTTAAAATCATGTTTAATCTATTTTGAAAGTTTCTCCTGGTAAATATAAGTTCATTATAAGGCCATGAGCTCCAAGTTTATCATTAAATGTGGTTTTTGATTTATCTGGATTTGTAAAAACGACGACCTGAGATTCACCAACCACTTCCATCGTTTTTCCAGATATTAAAATTGCTGTGGATTCATCAATACCAATTCCTGCTATTTCTGGATATTCAATCACCGCACTTAATAAACGATTATATCGACTTCGTTTTACAAAATGCTGATCGACAATAATGTTGGTTATTAATCCTAATCCTGATTTTATTTCAATATTCTCAGATTCAATATTTCTAAAGGTAGAAGAATAATCTGGATGTTTAAGCTCGCTTCCTGTAATCATCATTTCACTCATGACGGCAGCTCCCGCACTTGTTCCAGCAATTAAAGATCCGTTTTCATAAGCTTCGTGAATTAAAACTTCAATTGCTGTACCTTGAACGATATCCATAAATTTATTTTGATCGCCCCCAGAAATATAAATCAATTTTGCGTTTCGGATGGAATCTAATTTTGAAACGGTTAACACTTCGTCTTTAACAAAATTTAAACCATAAACATTATTAACTCCTAACTTATAAAATTGATTAGTTGCATAATATGCTGAAGAATCTGGTATAGAACTAGACATTGGTAACACAATACCGTAGCCTTCCTTATCTATTCCTGATTCTTTAACAATACGATCTACCATAGATGCTGGTCTTGAACCACCACCTATGATAAATAGCTTTCCTTTTGCATCTAAATTTTGAGCACAACTTTGAATTGTAAACCCTAAAAATAGACTAAGCAGTACTATTCTTTTTAACATCATATCACTCCAATTCTCCTATAACAATTCCTCTAGTATCAGCTGAATGTGTAAACCATGCTTCAGGGCTAGAACCATCTAAATTAGCACGCATCATGACATCTGTAGCACGATCTCCCCAATAAATTTTATTGTCATTGGCATCGTAACCAATTCCGTAAACAACGCGACCAATATTAACTGCTAAAGTTGAAATTCCAGTACCATCTAAATTTGCTGATTTTAATCTAATGTCACCAGAAGCAACATATTCATCATAGAAAATTTTATCACCAACAACTAAAATACTTCCTCCTTCTATAGCTGGTATTAATTCAGCCTCTCCTGTACCATCTAAATTCTTAACCCAAACACCTCCATTGTAGTTAATCCAATACAGTTTTCTATTCACTAAATCTATAGAAAGCCCATCGGGATCATTAGTTTGTCCTGTAACAAAATCTTCAACCTGATTCACATCAGAATCATCAATATTACCTCTTTGAATTCCTGAGCTAGTATCCCAATATAATTGGTTGTCTTGGTAATCAATCGCCATTCCATTAGGAGAATCAACTCCGACTCTAAACTCTTCAAAATCGCTACCATCTAAATTAGATCTGTAAATTTTATCTGCTCCATAATCACTTATATAGAGCTTATGATTTACTTTATCCATTACCATCCCATAAGACGATTGCGCCGCAACTCCACTTAATGGTGTAAAAATTGGTGCTTGCGAATTAATTAAACCTTCATAAACTTGAGCTCCATCTGTAAAATAAATAGGCACTCCTGTTGCACTTGGGTCTCTGATGACAATGGTTTTTGTGATTTCATTTATTTCTAAGGATTCAGAAGTTGCAACAACTAAATTCACATTATAAGCTCCTGGCTCTGTATATAGATGTGTTGGATTTTCTTCTGAAGTGGATTGTCCATCACCAAAATTCCAATAATAGGTTACAGAACCTACGGTTTCTGGTACAATAGAATTATTGGTAAATGTTACGGTTGCAGGAGCAAACTCGTCGTTATCTATGGTATAACTATACTCAGGTACTGTACTTGCTGGTGGCACAGGATAATCATCATCGGAACACGACTGAAACATCCCAACGGTAAGCAGTAGAGCCACTATATAAATTAAGTTCTTCATTATTTTAAAGTTTTATTTTATTAATGCAATTCCTCTAGGACTTGAAATTCCTGTTCTTAAAACGACCTTATCTGTACCATCTAAATTAGCAGAGTATAATTCCCCAGAATCACGACCAGACCAATATAATTTACCTGCTTCATGATCGATTTGCATACCGTAGATTCTAGAACCTCCGTCATCAATTGTTTGAATATTGGTACCATCTAAATTGGCTACTTTTAATAATTCTTCATTTTGATCATCAAAATAAATTTTGTCGTTTACGGTGTCTACTAAAATAGCGTAGCCATAATTGCCTGTGATAATAACATTTGGATCTGTGCCATCTAAATTAACTTCGTAGATCTCTTCAATATTAGCATCATACACGTACATTTTGTTATTCTCAACATCTAAAGAAATTGCTCTCCAAGACACTCCTGTCATTGAGAAGAATCCAATTTCTGCACTAGAACCATCTAAATTTGCTTTGGATACATTACCAGCATCATCTACCCAATAAATTTTATTTCCTGCAACATCTAATGTAATGGCGTAAGGATCGTCAATATTTGATGCAATAGCTTCGATACCAGAACCATCAAGATTCATTCTCCATATATTTCCAAAAGGAGTTGTATCAAAATCACTGAAGTATAATTTTTCATTAACGGCATCGTAAGCCATGCCAACACCACCTTTTCCAACGGCATTGTACACATCTTCAACCGTTCCTTGACCATCTAAAATAAGTTTTCTTATATACTCATCTCCGATTGCCATATAATATAGTTCGGCTGGGTTTTCTGGAGCTTCACCAATTACAACTTCTTTTGTCACCGTTTGCGAACCGTACGCTGAACTTGCAGTTAAACTTACCGTAAATGTACCAGCTGACGGAAATGCAAACAATGGATTTTCTTCTGTAGATGTTGAATTATCTGCATCTCCAAACGACCAAGAGTAACTATCTGCACTAATAGACGTGTTAGTGAATTGTACAGGAATCGTTGCTATAAGGGTTTCTTCATCTTCAACCATAAAAGATGCGGCAGGTGTTACTGTAATTTCCATATTAGAAATTGTAGAACCTCCAGCTCCTGTAGATACTAAACTTACTAAAAAGACATTACTAGTATCGTATGATTTTCTAGGCGAAACTTGATTAGACGTTGTACCATCTCCAAAACTCCACGCATAAGCAGTAGCATTTTGCGAATTGTTGGTAAACTGTATTTCTTCACCAACGGCAACTTCGGTTGCGCTAGCTGTAAACTCTGCTTGCGATTGTGGTGGTAATGGATCATCTTCTTCACAAGTAAAAAATGTAAACGATAAAACGGCTATAAAAATGTAGCTTAAAAAATTAGTTTTCATAAAATTTATTTTAATCATGATCGATAGTTTTTAGTATCCTGGATTTTGAACCATTCCAGAATGGTTATTAGTTTGTATTTCGTCTGTAGGAATTGGAAAAAGTGTTTGATTTGTACTAGTCACATTTGGTAAAACAGCTATGGCGCGATCTGTTCTTACCAAATCGAACCAACGTTGCCCTTCAAAAGCAAACTCTATACGTCTTTCTTTTTCAATGATTCGTTGTAATTGTGGAATCCCAGATTCTGATGTTGGTTGTAAATTGGCTCGTAATCGTATGTCGTTAATATCCGATTGTATTGCTGAAACTATTGGACTTGGTAAATTGGCCTCTGCTTCTGCTCTTACCAAATACATATCTGCTAGTCTTAAAACAATAAAGTTATCTGCTCCCAAGCTTAAATCATCGTATTTTATGGCATATGCTTGATCTCCTTCAAAAGCTAAACTGGCATTAAATCTTTCGTCATTTGCTTCATAAGCATCTAATAAATCTTGAGATGGCTCTACTTCTCGTCTTCCGTTAAGCGCTGTTGGAAAATTATATTCTGAAATACGGTTTCTTTCCAACTGTGAAAATGAAATTTCGAAAATAGACTCTGCCGATTCATCATCGGCGAAAATGTCGCTATAATTAGGTAAAAGCGTATAACCTCCGTCTGCAATAACTTCTGAAGCTAATGTTTTAGCCTGAGGATAATCCTTTTTATATAAATATACTTTTGCCAATAAGGCTTTTGCTGCATATTTAGATGCTCTTACTTTATTCGTAGAAGGAGGTAGGTAATCTGAAGCAAAAATAAGATCGTTTATAATTTGACTATAAACTTCTTCGACACTATTTCTTGGTACATCTAAATTTCCTGTACCAACCGTTGGTGTGACTTTAATAGGAACTCCTCCAAAATAGTTTAATAAATTGAAATGATTTAAAGCTCTAATAAAATACAATTCTGCTAAAGCGACATTCTTTTCTTCTTCTGTCATGTTTGCAATAGATGGGACTTTATCAATCACGTTGTTTGCAACGTTAATTCCATCATAAGCAATACTCCAAATGCCATCTACAGATCCATTTTCTGGCAAAATGCTGTTGTTATCAACTTCTGCATATTCTGTTGCTGTAGCATCAATTGGGTGCGATAAATTATCTGAAGCTAAATCTGAAAATATACTAAACGTTCTTCCGTAATAACTTAGACTTTGAAACGACGCATAAGCTCCTAAAATACCTTTATCTATATCTTCTTTTGTTTTAAAGGCATCTTCTGCTGGTACCGAGTTTTGAGGTTTTACCTCTAGCACCTCACACGATAAAGCTGTAACTAAAATTAAGGTTATATAAATGATCTTCTTCATGATTTAAAATTTTAAATTAACACCTAATGTGAATACTTGCGCTTGTGGATAGGTAAAGAAATCTGTTCCTATAACAGAGTTATCATCACCTCTATAATTCACTTCTGGATCTAAGCCAGAATAATTGGTAAACGTGAATAAGTTTTGTGCACTTGCATATACTCGTAGACTAGAAAACATGGTTTTTTCCATAATGCTTTTGTCTAACGTATATCCAATGGTTACGTTTTTTACTCTTAAATAAGAACCGTCTTCAATAAATCGAGACGACACACGTTTGTTCTGTGCAGATGCAATAGGATCTGTTGTTGCTCTAGGAATATCAGTAATATCACCTGGTTGCTGCCAACGCCTTGTTATATCTGCAACTTGATTATCTCCACCTTGTAAAGACTCTAAGAATAATCTAGAACCATTAAACACATCGTTTCCATAAGATCCTTGTAAGAATATTGAAGCATCAAAACCTTTATAAGTGAATGTATTGGTTATACCATAAATAAAATCGGGATGCGGATTACCTACAATTGTTCTGTCATCTGAAGTAATCTCACCATCAAAATTAGTATCTGCATAAACAATATCTCCTGTTGAAGGATCTACACCTAAAGACTTATAACTATAGAAAATACCAATAGGCTGCCCTTCCATAATTCTATTTCCACCTCGACCAATATCATCAATTGGTTGATTGTTATAAAGCTCTAACACTTTATTTCTGTTACCTGAAATATTGAATTGCGTATTCCATGTAAAATCTTCTCCAATAAAATTTTGTGTTGCTATAGATAACTCAATACCTTTATTTTCTACTTTACCTACATTTTCGGTTATTGAAGAAAACCCTGAACTTGATGGTAAAGGTCTACTTAATAATAAATCGTTGGTCTGTTTGTTGTAGTAATCGGCAGTTAATGTAATTCTGTCTTCAAACAAACCTACATTAATACCAACATTAAATTGTGCTGTACTTTCCCATTTTAAATCTGGGTTAGGAATATTGCTTGGGTAAATTGCTGGCTGACCGTCATAAGAGGTGTTTCCGTATAGCTCTGAAAATAAAAACGGACTGATATCATCGTTTCCTGTAAGTCCATAACTCACTCTTAATTTTAAATCTGAAACAAGATCTTGATCTTGTAAAAAATCTTCTTGAATTATTCTCCACGCTAATGAAGCTGCAGGGAAAAATCCGGTTCTGTTATTCTCACCAAATTTTGTAGAAGTATCAAAACGACCTGTAATAGAAGCAATATATTTATCATCGTAATTATAATTTAATCGCCCTAAATACGATCTTATACCTTCGTCTGACGCATTAGCTGTAGCAGATACAATTGTTGCTGCCGAACTAATATATTCTAAATTATCATCGGCAAAATCTTGACCTCGAATAAAAGACGATCTGTATTGGTATTTTTCAAATGAATAACCAACCAAAGCTTCTAATTTATGTTTATTAAATTTCTTTTTATATTTTAAAAGGTTATTTGATACAATGTTAGACACATTAGAATACGTTTCAAATCCTAAGCCATTATACTTTGCTCCTTGAACTGTTTTTGTAGATTCATAAGCATGTTCTCTAAAATTTAAAAAATCTACTCCCCATTTTGTGGTAAAAGTTAAATCTTCAATAATATCCCAATCTAAATACACATTAGAGTTCGTTCTGTATGAAAAATTTTGATTGATGGCTTCGTTTGCAATTGACACGGCATTAGAATAAGGTCCACTTTGGTTGTAAGAACCATCTTCGTTATAAACCGAATAAATGGCAGGAGTAGAAATACCGTTTGGTAATGGACCATGCAAAGTTTGATCGCTTTCAACTCGATTTGTTTTAGCATGTGTTAAACCTATACTTGTTCCTATTTTAACTTTATCTGACAATTGATGATCGACATTAACACGTGCATTAACACGTTGATAATCTGTCCCTATTAAAATGCCTTCCTGTTCTAAATATGTTCCGCTAATAAAATATTGTGTTTTTTCGGAACCTCCTCTTGCAGAAGCTTCATAACTATTAATAGAAGCTGTTCTAAAAATAACGTCTTGCCAATCGGTATCTATAGTGTTATTAGCTATATCTTCTGGAGTAAAAACAGTTGTTCCAGCCAAATCGTTTCTGTATTCCATCCATTCTCTAGCGTTTAACATATCTAATTTATTCCATGCTTGTTGCACACCAGAATATACATTAACACTAACTATAGATTTTTGTTCCTTACCACGTTTTGTAGTAATTAATACAATACCATTAGACCCTCTAGCTCCGTAAATAGCAGTTGCAGACGCATCTTTTAAAACACTTATAGATTCAATATCACTTGGGTTTAAATCTGAAAGCGCACTTGCCCCTTGACCAGAATAACCAATACGACCAAAATCTCCTGAAGTTACGGGAATACCATCAATAATATAAAGTGGTTGATTAGAGCCACTAATTGAACTTAATCCACGAATTCTTACCGACATTTCTCCGCCTGGTGTTCCTGAATTTTGTTGCACTTGTACACCTGCGGCCTGACCTTGAAGAAGACCATCTACAGAAGGAATTGGTAAATCCTTAACTGAACTGGATTTAATAGAAGACACGGCATCACTCAACAATGATTTTTGTTCTGAACCATAGCCAATAATAACAATCTCATCTAAGGCAGCACTATCTGCTATCATTTTTACCTCAACTGTGGTTTTATCGGTAATATCAATTTCTTGAGTAGCAAAACCTAAATACGAAATCACAATAGTTGTTGTGTTTTCTGAAACTGTTAAGCTAAAATGACCATCAAAATCTGTAGCAACACCAATATTTGTGCCTTTGACTTGAACTGTAGCCCCCATTAAAGGATTACCAGTATCGTCAAGAACTTTACCTGTAATGGTTTTTTCTTGTTGGTTTGTTTTTATGTGACGTCCTTGGTCTAAGCTACTAAGATTTTCCTTAACAACTATTTGTCTGTCGTTTACTTTATAAGTAAGATTGGTACCTTTAAGTGCTGAATCTAAAATGGTAGTAACAGATGCATTTTTCACATTTAAGGTCACATTATATTTTAGAACATTGTCTTTGTAAAAAAATATAAATTCACTTTTACTCTGTATATCCCTAAATAGTTCCTCTAACGTTACGTTCTTTACGTTTACATCTATTTTTGTCTGTGCAATTGTAGTATTTGCAAAAGCAGAACTCAGACCAATGGTTATTAATAGTAGAAAGACTCTCATAATATTTACCAAATTGTATCTTAAAGATTTTACGCTTCGCAAAGCATAAAGGTTCTCGTTTTTATTCATAATTTTGTTTTAGTGGTTAATATTGCTGTTTAATACAGTTGTATTGATTTTTTTAGCTAGAGGATGTTGGCGCATCTTCTAGTTTTTTTGGTTCGGTTTTACTTCAAATCATTTGGTTTTTAGTTAATAATTAGTTTTTTATTGGTTGTTAATTGATAATTGAATTGAGAAGATTCTGCTTCTTTAATGATTTGCATTACATGTTCTAAATCTTGATTCACATCTAAATATCCCGAAAATGTTTGGTTCGCTAAGTCTTTATCAGTGATAGAAATTTCAACATTGTAATAACGCGACAGCTTTTTCATTATCGTTTTTAAAGCATCATTTTTAAAGATAAAAACACCATCTCGCCAAGAAAAATAAGTTTCGACATCTACTGTTTCAGTATGAATCGTTTTTGCTTCTTTATGATAGGTAGCCAGTGTATTTGGTGTAATTTTTAATTCACTTTGAGAAGACAACAAATTAGTATTCTTATAATGAAGATTTATACTTCCACTTTTAAGTATGGTAAAAACAGCATCATCATCGTCATAATTACTCACGTTAAAAACGGTTCCTAAAACTTCAATATCTTGATTTTTTGATTTTACAATAAAAGGTTGATGCTTATTATGTGTTACATCAAAAATTGCTTCTCCTTCAAGGTACACCTCTCTATTTCCCTTTAAAAATGTTGCAGGAAATATTAATTTAGAACCAGAGTTAATCCACACTTTAGTGCCGTCAGACAATACAATTTCTGAGCGTTTTCCGTAAGGCACAATTAGAGTATTGAAGACCATTTCTTTTGATTCTTCAAGTTTTTGATTTACAGATTTTGATTTTCCGATAGCTACATTTTCACCATTATTAGAATAGATTATTTCTAAATTTTCATCTGTTATTTCAATGTTTTTATTGTCGTTTAATATCAGTTGTACTTCATTGGTCTGATGATCACTTGTTGAAGAATTAACGAAACTTTCAATTGGTGAATCCGTTTGATTTTGATGATTAAAAATTCCTATAGAAACTAGCAATAGTATTGACGCAGCTGCAAATCGAAAGGCATACTTTTTTATACGCCTTTTTTGAGCATAAGTGTACACAGAACGTTCTATTCTGTGCTTTAATTTAGATTTCTCTTCCTTAGAAATCTGACTAAAATTGATATTAGATTTATTATCTTTCATTCTCTTGTACGACTTATTGAGGCTAAAGCTATCTTTGAGTATTATATAAATATTTATAGCTTCTTTACCTTAATAAGTAGAGAATAGACAATCCATAGACAAAAAAATATAAGAAATTTTAAAAAAATGTTTTAAGAATACAAAACACCCCAACTAACATATTCTTTCTTAGCGTTTTAATTGCTCTATACACTAAGGTTCGTGAAGTTTGAACTGAAACATTCATAATTTGAGCAATCTCTTCGTAATCGCGTTCTTCTGTAAATCTTAGAAACAAGCCTTTACGTTGTTTTTTACTAAGTGAATTTATAGCTTTAGATAATTTATAGGTTTGCTCGTTATTAAATTCTGTTTCTATAATTTCTTCTTCAATAGAGTTTGAATATTTATTGATATACACATCATCATTAAACATAAAAGCCTGATCTAAAAGCTCTCCTTTTAAAGAACTTATAATTTGATTTTTTAACGATCTAAATAAATAATACTTTACCTGATCTGTATTGGCTAAATTTTTTCTGTACTTATAAAGATTTAAAAACACATCGTGAATACTATCCATTACAACAGTCTTATCTGCACAAAACTGCACACCATAACTAAATAACTCATCAATAAACAAGTCGTACAAACCTCCTAGAGCATCAATATCACCATCTTTAAGCTGTGCCCACAATATAAGGTCGGTATCTTTATTTAATTTCAATATTAAGTAAGCTTTATTGGGTTAAAAAGTTGTGTTTTCATTAAAATTATAAAGTTTCAATTATAAATCAAAGATTTTACAATAACTGCCATTTCCTATTGACAACTTAAACTCTAAAACATTGAAGGTATTCTATTTTAAAGAAGTACAAATAAAAAATTATTAAAATATCAACTAACGGAAGAGTTCTGTCACACAAATTTGTAAAAATTTATCTAAAAAAAGTCCAAAACCAATAATCTAAACGTATATAGCACAGATGCGCGTCGAAAAAATCGGCAAATTATATTATTAATTCGCTTAAATTGCTATTTTCGTGCATTAACATAAATTAACACTAAAACTATTAAAATGAAAAAAGTTGTATTAAGTTTAGCACTTGTTGCTGTATTAGGATTGTCATTTACATCTTGTAGAGAAACTGCTGATAAAGCTGAAGACGCAGTAGAAAACGCTGCTGACGCTACAGGAGATGCATTAGAAGATGCTGGTGACGCAATTGAAGATGCTGTTGATGATGCTGGTGACGCTTTAGAAGATGCCGGTGATGCTATAGAAGATGGCGTGAACGACGCTACAGACGCTGCAGGTGATGCAGTAGACAACGCGACAGATGCCGCAGGTAATGCAGTAGATAGCGCAAAAGATGCTGCTGGTGATGCTGTTGACAACGTTAAAGATGCTGCTAAAGATGCCGTTGATGGTGCTAAAGAAGCTGGTGCAAATGCAGTTGACAAAGCTAAAAAGACTGGTACTGATGCTGTAAACAAAGCTGCAGATAAAGTTAAAGGAAACTAATATCCTTTTAAACCCATAAGAAGAGCCTGATAAAAATCAGGCTTTTTTTGTGCCTTATTTTAAAATTTACTTTGTAGACTCGCTTAATTTAAGTTCGCTTGGAACAACAATAGTCTGCGTTTTAAGAGTTTGATCTTTAACGCTATCTATTAACAACTTAGTAGACATTTCTCCAATTTTATGTGCTTTTTGGTGAATAATTGAAATTTTAGGACTTGATAATAACTGGGTATGGTCATAACCAAATCCCACTACAGATAAATCTTTTGGAATTTCTTTCCCCAATCTTTTAGCCATATTAATTGCTACAATCCCAGTAATATGATCTATAGACAGAATAGCATCTATAGATGTATTGTCCTTTAAATATGCATATATTTTCTTTTCAACCTCAATATCAACGGCGTTATCTAACTTTAAAATATTAGGTGTTAACTTATAATCCTCTAAAGCTTTTGAGTACCCACTTATTCTGAGCTGACCAACACTAAGTTCTTCAATATTACTAACCAAAAGAATGTTCTTACGTTTTTCGTTAACTATTAAATGTTTAGTAGCTTCATATACCGATTGAAAATCATCTACAATTACCTTATTACACTCAATACCATTAACCACCCGATCAAACATTAAAACAGGAATCTTACTTTTTATAATAGCTTCTATATGATCTGTCTGATTTTTTACTTGACTTTCTCTTGCTACAGCAATTATAAATCCATCAACACTTCCATTAGACAATAAGCTAAGGCTTCGTTTTTCTTTATGTAAGGTTTCATTAGAAAGACAAACGATAATATCATAATTATTATTTGTTGCTGCCATTTCAATACCATGTAAAACTTCAGCAAAAAAAGGATTTGTAACTGTTGGAAGTATTACACCTATAGTTTTAGATGTATTATTTTTAAGCTGTTGTGCTATTCTATTGGGCTTATAATTAAGTTTCGTTGCTAATTCCTTAACACGTATTCTTGTTTTTTCACTAATTTCATGACTATCATTTAACGCCTTTGAAACCGTAGATACGGAAATATTTAAAAGTGCGGCTAATTCTTTGAGTGTTGTCATAAATAGTTCTATTTTAAAAGAAAAAGGTATAACCAAAATACTCTTTTTCAAAATTTATTTTGCAATAGAGGCAAATCAAGATTGTTTTTGGCTATTTTTTAAAACAAAAAAAGTCGAAACTTTCGTTTCGACTTTTCATCTGTACTGAAGACGGGACTTGAACCCGTACGTCCTAATGGACATTGGATTTTAAGTCCAACGTGTCTACCAATTCCACCACTTCAGCATCTTGATTACAGACTGTAATCAAATTGGTATTTTTATATCATCAGAGCGAAAGATGGGATTTGAACCCACGACCTCCACCTTGGCAAGGTGATGCTCTACCCCTGAGCTACTTTCGCAATTTTTAAATGAACTTTTTCGCTTCAAAAGCGGATGCAAATTTAAAATTTAAATTCTAAATGCAAAGCCTTTTTTGAAAATTTTTTATTTTTTTTTACGCTTGCTTTTTCTTTAGCAACATTCGCTTAATTTCATTGAGTTTCATTAAAGCTTCAACAGGTGTTAATGTATCAATATCTGTATGCAAAATTTCATCCTTAATCTCCACTAAAAGAGGATCATCGAGATTAAAGAAACTTAATTGCAAATCGTCTTTAATACTTTTTACCTTATCCGTGAGCTCTTCACTTGAGTGTGACTTCTCTAATTTAGATAAAATTTTATTGGCACGTCTAATGACTTGTTGAGGCATTCCTGCCATTTTTGCCACATGAATTCCAAAACTATGTTCGCTTCCTCCTTCAACCAATTTTCTAACAAAAAGTACATTGTCTTCTAATTCTTTTACTGCAACGTTGAAATTTTTAATGCGACCAAACGTTTCTGTCATTTCATTTAACTCGTGATAATGCGTTGCAAAAAGTGTTTTAGGCTTAGATGGATGCTCATGTAAGTATTCGCTAATAGCCCAAGCGATAGAAATACCATCATAGGTACTTGTTCCTCTTCCTATTTCATCTAACAACACCAAACTACGATCCGAAATATTATTCAGAATAGAAGCCGTTTCATTCATTTCTACCATAAAGGTAGATTCTCCCATTGAAATATTATCACTAGCTCCTACGCGCGTAAAAATTTTATCTACCAAACCAATTCTAGCTTCACCTGCTGGCACAAAACTTCCTATTTGCGCTAATAACACAATTAAAGCCGTTTGCCTTAAAATTGCCGATTTACCCGACATATTAGGCCCCGTAATCATAATGATTTGCTGAGACGCTCTATCTAAAAATAAATCATTAGCAATATATGGCTCACCTATTGGCAATTGCTTTTCAATAACTGGATGACGACCATCTTTTATCTCTAAATCGTAGCTGTCATCAATTTGTGGGTACACATATTTATTAGACTTAGCTAAACTTGCAAAACCACATAAACAGTCTAATTGCCCAATAAGTTGCGCATTTTGCTGCACCGAAATAATAAATTGATGCATCCACGTTACTAAATCGGCAAATAATTGTTGTTCAATAGCCAAGATGCGTTCTTCTGCGCCTAAAATCTTTGCCTCGTATTCTTTAAGCTCTTCTGTAATGTAACGTTCCGCATTCACTAAGGTTTGCTTACGAATCCATTCTTCTGGAACTTTATCTTTATGCGAATTTCTAACTTCAATATAATAGCCAAAAACATTGTTTGACGCTATTTTTAAAGAGGTAATTCCTGTACGCTCACTTTCGCGCTTCAGCATATTATCTAAATAGGTTTTTCCTGATTGGGATAAACCTCTCAGCTCATCTAACTCTTCAGAAAAACCTGCAGCAATTGAACTTCCTTTTAAAATGTTTACTGGTGCCTCTTCGTTTAAAGTCTCCTTTATTTTTTCACGTAATAAATCGCAGCGATGTAAATTATCTCCTAATACCTTTAAAGCTTCGTTCTTACAAGTTTCAGCAACCGATTTAATAGGCACAATAGCATCCAAAGAATTTTTTAGCTGAATTACTTCCCGCGGACTCACTTTAGTCGTTGCTATTTTTGAAATAAGACGCTCAATATCTCCTATATGCTTTATTTGACCTTGAATATCTTGAAGTACGGTTTCATTTTCTAACAAATACTTCACCACTTCGTGGCGTTGCTTTATTTTTTCAGCATGTTTTAAAGGCAATGCCAACCAACGTTTTAAGGTTCGTCCTCCCATTGCCGAAATCGTTTTATCAATAATATTGATTAACGTCACCGCATTGGCATTAGTAGAATTATAAAGCTCTAAATTTCTAATGGTAAATTTATCCATCCAGACATAATCATCTGTTGCAATTCTAGAAATGGTTGCAATATGCTCTAACTTATTATGACGTGTTTCACTTAAATAATGAAGTACAACGCCTGAAGCAATAATCCCTTCATACAAATCTTCAATACCAAATCCTTTTAAGGTCTTCGTATTAAAATGTTTGGTTAATGTTTCATTGGCATAATCGGCTTGAAACACCCAATCTTCCAAATAAAAGGTATGAAAATCGTTTCCAAAGGTTTCAGAAAATACTTTTCGACTTTGTTTTGAAATTAAAACCTCACTTGGATTAAAATTCTGAAGTAGCTTATCAATGTATTCCGCATTACCTTGAGAGGTTAAAAACTCTCCTGTTGAAATATCTAAAAACGATATACCTATACGTTGTTTTTCAAAATAAACAGCTGCTAAAAAGTTATTAGACTTAGAATGTAGAATATCATCATTAAAGGCTACACCTGGCGTCACCAACTCTGTAACTCCACGTTTTACAATGGTCTTAGTTTGTTTTGGATCTTCTAATTGGTCGCAAATTGCAACACGCTCTCCTGCCTTAACTAATTTTGGCAAATACGTATTTAAAGAATGATGTGGAAAACCAGCTAATTCTGTTTCGCTTTCGCTGCCTGCACCACGTTTGGTTAAAATAATATCTAAAATCTTTGATGCTTTTACAGCGTCACTACCAAAAGTTTCGTAAAAATCGCCTACTCTAAACAGTAAAAGTGCATCAGGATATTTAACCTTGATGGCATTATACTGTTTCATTAATGGTGTTACTTTTTTTGCCTTTTTAGCCAATGGTAATCGCGTTTTAAATTATACTTTTGTACTGAATTATTTCAGAATTGCAAGTTTGCTAAATTACTTATATTTTGAGGTTTATTGAAGCTCAAAAACTAGAAGTTATTTACAAGTGTTGATAACGGCGTGCCAACTGACCTAGCTGGTTTTAAAAACTTTATTGGTCTCGTAGAATAAAAAAACACCCCTCAAGGGGACAATTGTTAAAAATATCTTTCAGATTTTTTTAACCGCAACAGTGAGACTGTCCCCTTGAGGTGAAGGGACTTTAGGGGTGTTTCAAAATTTAATTAAAAAAATTAAGTACAGTTGAAAAGAAAACTAAAAAACGAAGAATTAGATAGACTAGACGTTTCAGAATTTAAAGACGCTAAAAAGACGCCTATCATTATTATTTTAGATAATATTAGAAGTCTTAACAATATCGGTTCTGTATTTAGAACTAGCGATGCTTTTTTAATTGAGAAAATTTATCTCTGTGGCATCACCGCACAGCCTCCGCATAACGACATTAGAAAAACTGCTTTAGGAAGTACTGAAACTGTAGATTGGGCATATGCAGAACACACTATAGATGTTATTGAAAAATTAAAAGCAGAAAACGTAAACATCTGTTCTATTGAACAAGCCGAAAACGCAACTATGCTCAATGATTTTAAACCTCAACCTAATGAAAAATACGCCTTTGTATTTGGTAATGAAGTAAAAGGTGTTGACCAAAACGTAGTTGACGCTAGTGATCTGGTGATTGAAATTCCGCAATATGGCACCAAGCACTCCTTAAATATTTCGGTGAGTTGTGGTGTTGTAATTTGGGATGTGTTCAGTAAATTAAAAGCGCTGTAATAATTGAAACCAAAAACACCTTGGCCCACAAAAGATGCCATGCAGCAAGTCTATGACCTGCATCTTTGGGGAGGAAAAGACTTTGACTTTTACTCAGGTGATGGCTCTCATAACATTAAAATTATTGAACCTTACCTACATAGTGTTTCTACGTTTTTAAAATCGCATAACAACTCTCTTACTGTTTGCGATTTAGGTTGTGGTGATTTTAATATTGGAAAGCAACTCATTAATTATACTAAAAAGTATATTGGAATTGATATCGTTGAAAATTTAATTGAAAGAAACAAAACCCTATTTAAAGCCGAAAATTTAGAATTTCATTGCCTTAATATTGTTGAAGATGAATTACCAAAAACCGACTGTGTTATTTTAAGACAGGTGTTACAACACTTATCTAATACTGAAATTCAAAAAATCATTAAAAAACTCTCACATTATAAATATCTGATTCTGACAGAACACTTACCCGTTGGAAATTTTACACCTAACATAGATATTATTTCAGGACAAGGTATTAGGATTAAAAAAAATAGTGGTGTTAATCTACTGGAAGCTCCTTTTAATTTAAAAATTGTTGAAGCACAAAAACTTTCACAAATTACTTTAGATAACAATAAAGGTATAATTAAGACTACGCTTTATAGACTATAAGAAGTTCCACACCAAACAAAACTAAGAACAACAGAACCAACGGCCTACTACTTACTGCTTACTGAAGACTCATTAATCTCTCCCAACAACCACAAATAATCCGCACGATGCTTAACAAAATCCTTATCTGAAACATCAATGATTTTCACATTCATATCAGGTTGACTTTTTAAAAACTCAAGATAACCTGTATTTATTTTTTCTAGATAATCGTCTTTGATATCCTTTTCGTAATTACGGCCTCGTTTTTTAATATTAGCCTGTAAACGTTCAGTATTTTGATATAAGTAAACGTACAAATCTGGCTTTGCAATATCTTTGTAAACTTGATAAAACAGTTTACGATATAAACGGAATTCATCTTCTGGCAAGGTTACTTTAGAGAAAATAAGCGACTTATTTACATCATAATCACTAACCATAAAATCCTTAAACAAATCTAATTGTGATAAATCATCACTAATTTGTTGATAACGGTCTGCCAAAAAAGACATTTCCAAGGTAAAGGCATAACGTTCTGGCTCTTTGTAGAATTTTGGTAAAAACGGATTATCAGCAAAACGCTCTAATATTAGTTTAGCATTAAAGTCTTTAGAAATTTTATTAGCCAAACTTGTTTTTCCGGCTCCAATATTACCTTCAATTGCTAAATAATTATAATTATTAAAGGTGTAAACTTTCCTTGGATTCTTTAGCCAAATATTAACGTGTTCTATCTCTGAATTATCTATACACTGACCTAATAATGCTTCGATTGAAGTATTTAAAACCGGATGCTTAAAATCTTTAGCGATATCAAGCAGTGGCTGTAAAACAAATGTACGATGTTGTATTTGTGGATGCGGAATGATTAAGTTTTTTTCTTCAAGAATTTCGTCTTCAAAAAACAGAATATCTAAATCTATTTCGCGAGATTCATAACCACTGGTAGTTTTAGCAGCTCTACCCAACTTAAGTTCAATCTCTTGTAATAATTTTAAGACGCTCTTAGGCCTTAATTCTGTTTCAACCGCAATACAGGCATTAAAAAAATCGTCACCTTCAAAACCAAAAGCTGGCGTTTTATATACTTTAGAAATCTTTTTAACCGCACCAATACGTTCAAAAATAGCATCAATAGCAGATTGCAAATACTGCAATTTATTGCCTTTGTTACTCCCTAATGCTATATGGATGGTTTTGGTTGGTTTCATCGAAGCAACAAAATAACTAAAACAAATTTTATTACTTTAGCTTTACCTAAACTATTTATTAACCATTTTTAATGTCATTAAAAGACAAGCTTTTAGCCCAACGTATTTACTTCTTACTTGGAGGACTTTTTATCACTTCGCTCGTCGTTTCAAACCTAATATTTCAAAAATTCTTTTATTGGCATCCTTTTGATGTTGAGATTTTTGGTTCTAAATTATTTGAGATTTCTGTTGGTATTTTACCCTATCCCATTACATTTTTAATTACAGATTTAATTAGTGAGATTTATGGTAAAAAACGTGCTAACGACATTGTGGTGGTTGGTATTTTTGCTTCACTATTTTCCTTATTAATTATCTATACAGCGTCAAGTGTACCTGCTACAAATTGGTCTTATGTTAATGACACCATGTTTAACAAAGTCTTTGGGAACACGTCGCTTGCTGTTTTTGCTAGTATGGTGACCTATTTATTTGCTCAGTTTGTAGATATTCAAATCTATCATTTCTGGAAACGATTAACCAAAGGCAAACACCTTTGGTTACGTAATAATTTCTCGACATGGTTTTCTCAATTTATAGACACCTTTACTATTGTGTTTTTACTCTGTTCATTTGGCATTATAGATTGGGCAAATTTTCCAGGATTACTCATTAGCGGCTTTATTTTCAAAGTATTAATCGCATTATTAGACACGCCTTTTTTATATTTAGGCGTCTATTTATTCAGAAAGCGTTTTAAGCTAAAGGTAAATGAGGAAATAAATTTATTATAACCGCTAAACAAAACATTAAAATCTTCTTAAACTTACCGAAATTAGCAACTTTTATACGGAATTTTGCGTATATAACTAAAGAAGCTATTTAAAACTTACAAATACTAATTATGAAGAAAGTCCTCAAAATTGTCGGAATCATTTTACTACTTTTTATTGCGATTCTTATTGCAATACCTTTTGTCTTAGAGTCTAAAATAGATGCCATTGTTCAAAACTATGCTGATGAAAACTTAAATGCCGAACTAACTTTTGACGATATTAGCCTAAGCCTTATCAGTAGTTTTCCTAAAGCCGAAATTAGTGTAGACAATTTAAAAATCACCAACCGCGCTCCTTTTAAAGGAGAAACCTTAGCTACAGCAAAATCATTGTCTTTTGAAATGGGAGTTATGCAATTATTGAAAGGCACGGAAGAACCTCTAGAGGTTAATGAAATAATAGCCAATGAGCTACTTCTTATTTTAAAAACCAATAAAACTGGTGCTGTAAATTATGACATTGTAAAGGAAAGTGAAACAGATGCGGCACCTGTAGACACCGAAGCTTCAAGCGGTTTTAGTTTTGATATTGACAACTACGAACTTAACAACAGTGCTTTTACCTATATTGATGACACATCTAATATGGCATTTTACCTTACAGAAATTAACCATAAAGGAACAGGTATATTTTCTGGAGGCAAGTCGGAACTAGACACAAACACAGAAGCTAATGTCACCTTTGCTATGGACAGCACTGAATACTTAAGCAATAATAGCATTAAGCTAGACGCACTCATCGATTTAGATTTAGAACAACAGAAATACACCTTCAAAGAAAACAAAGCCTACATCAATGCCTTACCCTTAGAATTTGATGGTTTTGTGCAGTTGGTTGAAGCTGGACAACAAATTGACATTACGTTTAAAAACCCTGAAGCATCCTTCAAAGATTTTTTAGCTGTTATTCCTAAAGCTTATGCTAAGGATATTGAAAACGTAAGCACTACTGGGAATTTTACCGTAAACGGAATTGTTAAAGGATTAGTTTCAGAAGAAACAATACCAACCTTAGATATTAATTTAAATTCCAGTAATGCATCATTTAAATTTCCTGATCTTCCAAAAAGCGTCCGAAATATTGCGATTGACGCTTCGGTAAAAAACACAACAGGTAATGTAGACGACACATTTGTAAACATTAATAAACTGAATTTTCAAATTGATGAAGATGTATTTAAATCTGAAGCTTCTATTAAAAACCTCACAAAAAACATGTTGGTTGCTGCCAAATTAGATGGTGTTTTAAATTTAGCAAACATCACTAAAGCTTACCCTATTGAATTAGAGAATGAACTTAGCGGTATCTTAAAAGGAAATGTCAGCACTTCTTTTGATATGAACGCCATTGAAACAAATGCTTACCAACGCATTAAAAATGTTGGTAGTGTTTCGTTATCTAATTTTGTATTTTCTTCTGAGGACATTGTAAATCCGATACAAATCAATAAAGCAGATTTAACGTTTAAACCAGGAACTGTAAGCTTAAATAGTTTTGATGCTTTAACGGGACAGAGTGATTTTTCAGCTACAGGAACTATTACCAATTTACTAGGTTTTCTTTTAAGCGATAAAAAATTAGAAGGTAACTTTAATGTTAACTCTAATACGTTTGCCATTTCAGATTTTATGGTAGAAGATGAAACAGCTAGTGAAACCTCTAATAAAACAACCTCTGAAACAGAATCTCTTAAAATTCCTGCATTTTTAGATTGCACTATTACAGCCAATGCTAAAACAGTAATTTATGACAATCTAAATCTAAAAAACGTAAAAGGGCAACTATTAATTAAAGACCAAAATGCGAATTTAAAAAATATGACCACAGATATTTTTAACGGTCAATTAGGGATTTCTGGTAATGTATCCACTAAATCTGCAAAGCCAAGTTTTGATATGAAATTAGGCATGCAAAACTTTGACATATCACAATCCTTCAAAGATTTAGAAATGCTAAAAGCCTTGGCACCAATTGCTAATGTATTGCAAGGAAAATTAAATTCTACCATTGATATTAGCGGTTTTTTAGACGAAAGCTTCTCTCCAGATTTAACAACAATGTCTGGTAATGCTTTGGCTGAAATTTTAACAGATAAAGTAGATACAAGCAACAGTCCTTTACTAACAAGCTTAGATAGCAAATTAGATTTTATTGATTTTAACAAACTAGATTTAAAAGACATTAAAACGAATTTAAGTTTTGAAAACGGACAAGTTTCTGTAAAACCATTCACTATTAATTATAAAGACATTCCTATTGAAGTCTCTGGTTCTCATAGCTTTTCAAATACAATGAACTACAGTGCTGTTTTACAAGTACCAGCTAAATATTTAGGAAGTGAAGTCAATCGTTTGATTGGAAAAATTAATGACAATGAAGTCAATAATCTAACGGTTCCAATAACAGCTAGTATTGGTGGCACATTTGCAAGCCCTAATATTAAAACCGATTTAACATCTGGTGTTACCAACTTAACCAATCAATTAATTGAAATTGAAAAACAAAAATTAATAGGAAAAGGAAAAGATAAGGTTACAGATTTATTAGGTGGCCTTTTAGGAGGAAACTCAACTCCTACAAAAACCGATTCTACATCTACAAAAGAAGATACAACAAAGTCATCTACTGAAGACAAAGTTAAAGAAGGAGTAGGTAATATTTTGGGTGGACTATTAGGCGGAAAGAAAAAAACAAGTAACAAAAAAGCGACAGATTCAACCAAAAATTAACCGTTCAACGGTTAAAATAGCTATTTTTCGTTAAAACCTGTTAATAATAACCTAATTGTTTGGAATTCTTAATTATTAGATTACATTGAAGGTTCACTAAATTTTAAAAGGATATATGAGGCAGTTAAAAATCACCAAGCAGGTTACCAACAGAGAAGACAAATCTTTAGATAAATATTTACAAGATATAAGTAAAATTCCGTTGATTACTGCTGATGAAGAAGTGGAATTAGCACAGCTTATAAAAAAAGGTGATCAAGCAGCTTTAGACAAACTAACGACAGCCAATCTTAGGTTTGTGGTTTCAGTTGCTAAACAATACCAAAATCAAGGTTTAAAATTACCAGATTTAATTAATGAAGGTAATGCTGGTTTAGTAAAAGCCGCAAAACGTTTTGATGAAACAAGAGGTTTTAAATTTATTTCTTATGCTGTATGGTGGATTAGACAAGCGATATTACAAGCATTAGCAGAGCAATCGCGTATTGTAAGATTACCATTAAATAAAATTGGCACAATTAATAAAATTAATAAAGCTTTCTCTCATTTAGAACAGCTTCACCAAAGGCCACCAAATGCAGAAGAAGTTGCTCGCGAATTGGATATTAGTGTTCGTGAAGTAAAGCAATCTATGAAAAACTCTGGTCGTCACCTCTCAATGGATGCTCCATTAAAAGATGGAGAAACATTTAGTTTATATGATGTCGTAAGTTCTGGTGAATCACCAAGACCTGATAGAGATTTAATGAAAGAGTCTTTAAACACGGAAGTTGAACGTGCTCTAGAAACACTAACTCAAAAGGAAAGTGATGTGATTCGTTTAAATTTTGGAATCGGAGATCAACCACCAATGACCCTTGAAGAAATTGGAAGTATTTACGATTTAACACGTGAACGTGTAAGACAAATCAGGGAAAAAGGTATTAGAAGATTAAGACATGCAAGTAAGAGTAAAATCTTAAAAACATACCTAGGTTAAAAATAAATATCTAAAACGTTGAATTAATTTTTTATTTTCAAATAGTTAGCATATATTTGCCGACCATTTGCAAGAATTAGTTAACAAAAATATATCGATAAATGATTAAAATCGAAATCAAAGAAGGAGAAAATATAGAACGTGCACTTAAGCGTTACAAGCGTAAACACAGAAATGTGCAAATTATGCAAAACCTTAGAGAATCTCGTTATTTCACTAAACCTTCTGTAAAAAGAAGAAGAGAGATTCAGAAAGCTGAATACATTCAAGGTTTGAGAGACGCTGAAGATATATAGATATATATTTCTATAAGATAATATTAAAGAGTAGCATAATGCTGCTCTTTTTTTATGCAATAAATCCTGCATATCTTAATTTTTCATTTTATCTTATAGCCTTTATAACTTATAATATAAAACTAAATTATGCCAATTATAAAACCTGTTAAAGGAAAACATCCACAAATTCCAAAAGATTGCTACGTAGCAGAAAATGCAACTATTGTTGGAGAAGTTTCTATGGGAAAAGAATGTAGCGTATGGTTTAACGCCGTAATTCGAGGTGATGTACATTTTATAAAAATGGGCAACAAGGTAAATATACAAGATGGTGCAGTGATTCATGCAACATATAAAAAATCACCAACAACCATTGGTAATAATGTATCTATAGGTCATAATGCCATAGTGCATGGTTGTACTATAAAAGATAATGTGCTTATTGGTATGGGAAGTATTATTATGGACGATTGTATTGTTGAAAGCAATAGTATTGTCGCTGCAGGTGCTGTATTAACTAAAAATACCATTGTAGAATCTGGAAGCATCTATGCTGGAGTACCTGCAAAAAAAGTAAAGGACATTAGCAAAGAATTAATTTCAGGTGAAATTGATAGAATCGCTAATAATTATGTAGAATATTCAAGTTGGTTTAAGGAGTAATTTTGAGCGTCTAAAAAGCTGAACACCTTATCTATATTAAACCTCTCGTTTTAAGCGTTCAATTAAGCCTTCAACATTTGAAATCTCTTTTAAGACATCTGGATTTAAAACCGTTGTTAGCTCATGACCTTCTAACTTAAGAATGGTTGGATACATTATTTTTACACTAGGAAATTTTGCTTCAAACTCATCTTTATGATAAAATTCCATTTTAAAATGATTTTCTGACCTAAAGTTCTTCCAAATTGTATTTTCTGTAAATGCATCATGTGTCAAAGCACACAAACTACATTTATAGGTTGAAGGACTAAAAAGCTTATGTCCTGCATCAAACAATGCATTTAATGCCCCTGATTTAGCATTATAAACAAATAGTAATTTCATAATAGATTAGTATACTTTAAAAAGGAAACCTTACTAAAAATCTAAATAAGTCGCATTAAATTGTTGATCTATAATTGAATTTAAAACTGCCACATTACCGTTAGAAAATAACTGTATCGTTGGATTTAACTCAGAATTGTTTAATAAGTTTTTATCCGATAAAATTGTTTGTGTCTGTTTTGCTACCGCCAAACCCGAATCAATAATTTTTATGTGCTCTGGAAGCATTTTAGAGAGCATAGGAATAAGGTACGGATAATGTGTGCAGCCTAGAACCAAGTAATCAATATTTTGCTCTAACATCGGTTTTAAATAGGCCTCTAGCAATACCTGCATTTCAATCGAGTCTAGCTTACCCGATTCTATTAATGGCACAATACCTTCACCTACTTGCTCAATCACTTTTATTCCATTAGTATATAAATCTGTTGTTTGGTGAAAAAGTTGACTACTTAAAGTTCCTTTTGTTGCTAAAATACCTATGACCTTAGTTTTAGTATTTAGAGCTGCTGGCTTTATTGCCGGTTCTATACCAATAAAAGGAATGCTGTAGTTTTTTCTTAGATAAGAGATAGCATTTGTTGTAGCTGTATTACAAGCCACAATAATGATTTTACAACCTTTACTTATAAGATATTCGGTATTTTTAATACTTAGCTTGAGAATGTCTTGGCTTGTTTTATTCCCGTAAGGTGCATTTTTACTATCGGCTAAATAGATGTAATTTTCATTTGGTAAAAGCGTATAAATCTCCTTGAAGATAGATGTACCTCCAATACCCGAATCAAATATACCAATGCTTTTTTTACTCATGTATACAAAAATAAAAAGTCGCTTATTAATAAGCGACTTTCTAAATGTTTATTTTTTTTAATTAGGATTACATTCCTAATTGTTTTTTAACATCTGCCATAAGGTCTTTACCATCTGCTACAATTAACATTGCAGAATCTACAACATATTGAAATCCTTGTGCTTTAGCCACAGCTTTAATCGCATTGTCTGCTTTTTCAACGATAGGCTTTAAAAGATTAAATTCTTTTTCTTGTAAGCTTTTTTGAGCTTGTTGTTGGTATTCTCCTAAGCTCTGCTTGATACCTTCAACCTCTTGCATACGTGCTTGATTCTCTTCATTAGTCTTTGTAGGCTCTTCTGCTGTATATTGCTTTAATTTTTTGTCTAACTCTTTAAGTGAATTTTGAATTTCAGCTTCATAAGTTTTACCCATCTTTTCAATATCTATTTGTGCTTGGGTATAAGCTGGCATAGATTTAATTAATTCTTGCTTATTAATATGAGCAATTTGACTTTGAGCAGCTGTAAGACTTGTAGCTCCTATAAAAAGTACCGATGCAAATAATAAAGTTTTTAAATGTTTCATTTTTCTAAATTGTATTTGTGTGTTATAAATTATTAATTGTTTACTTCTAGTTGTCTCCGTTTTTCTTGGATTTAGCGATAGAATCTAGTCTTTTTACTTGTCTTTCTCGCTCTTCACGTGCTTTTTTACGTTCTTCTAAAATTTTATTTTTTCTATCTGCTAAAGCTTTCTGACGTGCTTCTCTTTCTTTTATTTTATTAAGGCGTTGTGCTTCTGCTATTTCCGCAGCTGTTTTAGGCTTTTTAGAGCTTATTGAGTCTTTTTTAACAGCACCTTTAGCTTTTGTACTATCTGTTTTTACAATTGGTCTCGCACTTGCTGTAGAATCTTTTGCTGTAGCTTTATCAGAAGTAGAAGCAGATTTATTATTTCTTGCCTCTATGGCCTTTTGACGGCGCTCTTCTGCCTCTTTCTTTTTAGCGTCGCGTAATGCTTCTTGTGCTTTTTTTCTATCCTCTGCTGCTTTCTCACGTTCTGCACGTTTAGCTGCCAATTCTTCTTCACGTTTAGCTTTACGATCCTCTAATGCTTGTTGACGAGCATCCTTATCTCCTCCTCCTACAACTGGCACAACCGCTTCATCTTCTAATGCCTTGCGCTCTTTTTTATTTTTAGCTTGTGATCTTTTAGATGTTCTTGTAATTGTTTGCAGTACACGCTCACTAATATCATAACGTTCTGCAGAATACAACATCACAACATCTGCTGATTTATCAAATACAAAATCATACTTTCCAGTTTCTGCGATATCTTGCACTGCTGCAAAAATTTGATCTTGTATAGGTTCTATTAACTGACGCTTTTGAATCATTAAATCTCCATCTGGTCCAAAACGCTTTTGTTGATAATCTAAAATTTCAGCTTCTTCAAAAGAAATATCCTCAAAACGCTCATCGTATAATTCTTTAGTTAAAAGGACACGTTCATTATCAAGCTCTGATTTCTTTTGTTCTATGGCTCTTAATTTTGTTTCTATTTCAGATTTCCAATCTTTCACCTTTTTATCTAACTGCGTAGAGGCTTGTTGGTATTCAGGTACGTTTTGTAAAATGTATTCTGTATCTATATAACCTATTCTTACTCCACGCTGGGCATTTGCAGTAAAGCTCAACAGGCTTATTGTTGCTAGTAAAAAAAGAACTTTAAATTTCATCATTTTTGTTTTTGTATTTTGAGACATTTTACTTGTAAAACCAAATGTGTTATCATTTTAGTATTACTAATCATCAAATTTAACGAAATATATTCTTAAAAATTTTAACACCATGATGAAATCCTTGTTTAGCTATTAGAAAATATCGTGCCAAACTTAAAATTGCTGCCCAATAATAAAGTGTGTTTCCCATTTTTTGACTGTTGCTCCATATGGAGATTCATCAAAGGCATGACCAAAGTCTATCCCAAGTAAACCAAAGGCTGGCATAAAAATTCGCAGTCCAAAACCGGCAGATCTTTGAAGGTTAAATGGATCAAAATCTTTAAAGTCATTTACAGATGAACCTGCTTCTAAAAATGATAATGCATAAATTTTAGCTTGTGCACCTAAAGTGATAGGATATCTTAATTCTAAAGAAAATTTATTATAGATTGAACCTCCATCTTCTGATGATAACGACTGGTTTGGATAACCACGTAATTGCACAACTTCCCTTCCATCTAATGAAAAATTACCTAAACCATCACCACCAACAAAGAAACGCTCAAAAGGAATTACACCACGTGCATTATTATAAGCTCCAAGGAATCCAAACTCTACACTTGGTCGTAATATTAATTTTTTAGTTAAAGCCTGATACCAATCTGCTTTAAATTTAATTTTATAAAACTCTAACCATTTAAAACGCTCTTGGTCAATTTCACCTATTCTTTCTGCGGCGTTATTATATAAAGTAGTTTCTTGTAAACTAGGGTTTGGATTTGATTGATAATCACTAATTATTTCGTTTTGTTCTGCTCTTTCGTCCTGTAAAGCATCATAATCTACACCATTAACTAATGAATAAGGGAATGAAAACTTAGCTGATACTGAAAAATTAGAACCTCCCGTTGGGAAAATTGGATCGTTATAAAGGTTGTTTCTACTTAATCCAATAGTATAAGATAAGTTATTAGAAGTACCATCACCAAAAGTAAATAAACCGGTGTTGTAATTCTGAAGATCATAATGCTGATAACTTATGGCTTGTGATAACAAAAAGTAATCATCTGGCTTTGACAATCTTGTTGAAAGACCAAAGGTTAAACCTGTTATATTAAAACGTTTACTTTTATCTGCATTTCCTGTTGACGAATCATATAAAAATTGTCTTGAATGCGAAAGCGATGATGACATTTGAAATGGTTTTTTACCACCAAACCAAGGCTCACTAAATGAAAAGCTATACGTTTGAAAAAACTGACTTGCTTGAAGTCTTAATGCTAAACTCTGACCATCACCTCTTGGTACTGGTTTATAAGCGTCTTTCTTAAAGATATCCTTTATTGAAAAGTTATTAAACGATAAGCCTAAAGTACCGATGAAGCCTCCTCCACCATAACCACCTTGTAACTGTATCTGACTAGATCCTTGCTCTACAACAGAATACTCTATATCTAAGGTACCATCTACAGGGTTTGGATTTTTAACATTTGGTGAAATCTGTTGTGCGTCAAAATACCCTAATTGCCCAAGCTCTCTAATGGTTCTAATAATATCTGCTTTTCTGTAAAGCATACCAGGACGTGTTCTTAATTCTCTATAAACCACATGATCGTTTGTAACATCATTACCAATTACAGTAACATTATTAAAATACGCTGGTTTACCTTCAGAGATACGGATTTCCATATCTATTACATTTCCTTCTGCACTAACTTCAACAGGGTTTATTGTAGAGAACATATAACCATAATTCTGATAAGCATTGGTTATGTCATTAGCATCTGGATTAGTTTCGTCTGCAATACGCTCTCTTAACTCTACTCCATTATATGTATCTCCTTCTTTTATTCCAAGAAGACTAGATAAATACTGATCTGTATATACTGTGTTACCTACAAAAGTAATTTTTCCAAAAGTGTATTTTTCACCTTCTTCTACTTTAATATTAAGAGCTATATTTTTCTTATCTAAATAGGTAATAGAATCAGATATAATTCTAGCATCTCTATAACCATTTTCTTTATAGTAATCTACTACACTTATAAGATCTTCTCTAAAATTATCTTCAATATATTTTGAACGTTTTAAAAGTCGAATAAAATTCTTTTTCTTCGTATTTTTCATTGCTCTACGAAGCTTTTTATCGGCCATTATTTCATTACCTTCAAAATTAATCGTTTTAATTTTTACTTTTTCGCCTCTGTCTATATCAATGCGCATATTAACACGCTCTTTCTCTACAGAGTCAATAACTTGTGACGTACTAATTTTTATTTTAGTATTTAAAAATCCTTTTTTCTTATATTTATTGGTAAGGTAATTTCTAGTTGTAGCAATAAGGTTTTCTGTTACTTTCAGACCTGGCTTAAGCTTATTCTCTTCAATAACCTCTTCCTTTTTTCCTTTTCTTACACCTTCAACGGTAATATCCTTAAGTTCTGGTAAATCACTAAGATGAATTTCTAAGTTTGCTGTATTGCCTTCTATATTTGTAACATAGATATCTATACTGCTAAACAAATTAGATTTCCATAATGTTTTAACAGCATTAGCTATTTTCTCTCCACCAACTTGTACCTCTTCATCCTTTCTAAGTTTAGAATAAGCAATTATAGTTTGTGCACTAAAATTAGTGTTTCCTGTAACAATTATTTCTTTGATTAAATAGGTTTCTCCTTCTTCAACCTGAGCATTACTGGTAAATGCAACTGTAAATAGTAATACAGTACATATAAATTTAATAAATGACTTCAATACTGTCTTATTAGGTAAGTTGTTCGCTTGTTTTTCCAAATCTTCGTTCTCTATTTTGATAATTTATGAGTGCCTCATATAGATCTTCTTTTCTAAAATCTGGCCACAAAATATCTGTAAAATATAATTCTGCATAGGCTATTTGCCAAAGCAAAAAATTACTAATACGTTGTTCTCCACTTGTGCGAATAAGCAGGTCTACGTCTGGTAAATTTTGCGTGTAAAGATGCTTATTTATAATGGATTCATCAATACTTTCAGCAGAAATTATATTATTTTTAACTTTAACTGACAATTCTTTAATAACATTAACAATTTCTTCACGAGAACCATAGCTTAATGCTAAAGTTAATGTCATATTTTTATTATCCTTTGTCTTTTCTATAACATCTAATAGTTCTTGATGCGCTTTTTTAGGTAAATCGCTCAAACAACCAATTGCACAGAGTTTTATACTATTGTCTTGAAGTGTTTTAATTTCCTTTTTTAAAGATTTTACTAAAAGCTTCATTAAGGTTTGTACTTCTAACTTTGGTCTGTTCCAATTTTCTGTAGAAAAAGCATAAAGTGTTAGGTTTTTAATTCCTATCTCTGCACTTGCTTCAACGGTTTGTCTTACTGACTTTGTCCCATTTTCATGACCAATAGCGCGTAACATTCCTTTTTGTTTTGCCCAACGACCGTTGCCATCCATAATAATAGCAACATGTTTAGGTAACTTTTCTTTATTTATTTGATCTTTTAAACTCATTTAAAAATTGCAATAGCATGGTCTTCTTCCAAAGGTGTAAGTTAATGTAATTCCTGTAAACATATACCAATCTGTGTTATTCGTATTTCCAAAACTAAATACTTCTCTATCTACAGAATCTGGAACACTTCCATCTAACTCATCCGAAAAAGTATAACGTGCACCAATTTCTGCCGCCAAAACAAGGTGATATGCTATGTTTGTTTTATATCCCAAAGCCATAGGAATTCCTACCGCCCAACTACTTGTGCCTTCTGATGTATACTCACCTGTTGGAGTAAAATAATAATTATCATGATTGGCTAGAGAAATACCCGAATACAAATATGGTGTACCTTTCATACCACTCGAATGTAAGTCGAAATCTAAAAATGTAAATTCCATTCCTGCTGAAATTTCCAATATACTTGTATCAAACTGATAACCACGTTGTTTTCGCCTAGGATCGTCAGATTCTCCATCAACCCCTTTTAAGTCTGAAAATATTAAAGAAGCTCTAAACGAATGCCTTGGACTTCTATTCCATCTTGCAACAATACCAAAAGCAGGTTGATTTGGCGAAATATAATCTGTTGCACCAACATCTCCAATAAAATTACTTCCACCAGCAAATATACCAACCTCATAGATTTGAGCATCAGCCTTATTAATAATAAAAGTACTTAAAATAATTAGAAAAATATACCTCATAAATTTTTCAAAGTTTGCAAATATAACAATTAAGATTTGTGTGTAACAATTTGATGCAAATTGTCTTACTCATTAACAATTTAAAGAGGTATTTATTGTATTATTTAGCTTTAGTTACGTCGATCTTCTCCCCAAAGCAACTTTTTTCGGAGTGTTGCCAAAAAGGTTTCGTCTAGTAGTTCTACCATTTTTACAACAAAATCTGCTTTTTTTACAGTAACTGTTGTGGTATTAGATAATGTTACAATCCTTGAATCTAACGACATTAAAAACTGATCTTCTCTACCGCTAACTTTTAAGGTTACTGTTGTATTGTCTGGAATAACCAAAGGACGTGCGCTTAAATTATGTGGTGCTATTGGAGTTAACACAAAATTATTTGCATCAGGAGCAATTACTGGCCCACCACAACTTAAAGAATATCCTGTAGAACCTGTGGGCGTAGATAATATGAGTCCATCTGCCCAATATGAGGTTAAATATTCACCGTTAAGATGTGTTTCAACGGTAATCATAGATGTTGTATTTTTTCGACTTAATGCAATTTCGTTAAGTGCAAAACTTGTATTAACGACATCATTATGTCCTGGATCAGTTGTGACACTTAATAATGAACGTTCAGAAATTTTATAATCACCACTAAATATTTCTGATAAGGCTGTTTGAATATCTTCAACTTGTATCGTTGCTAAAAACCCCAAACGTCCTGTATTAATTCCCACTATAGGAATACCTAAATCTCTCACATAAGTTACAGCTCTTAATATAGTACCATCACCTCCTACACTTATTAATAAATCATAACTCGTATCTAATTCGTCAAATGTTTTAACTTCTGAACTATTCTGAATGGCTGTATTTTGAGTTGTTAAAAATTCACTTTCAAAAAAAACAGTGGCATGTTTTAATAACAAAAAATTAAAAAGCTGCTGAACTGTTTCTTGAGTTGTTTCTTTTACATAATTCTGCCCGTAAATTGCTACCTTCATAATTACATATTTAGGTATTTATCGAGATATTGCGAGCGATCTTTTAAACTTTCGATATAAGAATCCTCTTCATGACCTGAAATAATATTATAACTATAACGTCTAAAAGTATGAATAACGTCATTAATACTAGCGTTACCAATTTTTACCGTTATCCTCACTAAATCGCTATCCATTTTAGAAATAAAAGCACCTAGTAATTTAGCGTTGTTAGACTCTACAATCTGACTAATTTCACTAAACGAATAATCGTTAATTCCTTTTTCAACAATTAAAATACCGCCTGGCTCTGCAAAGAAAGGTGTTTCATTAAACAAATGAATGATATCATTTAACTCATAATAACCAAGATATTTATTGTTTTGATCTAAGATGGGCATAATATTAGAATCGTTTTGTGCAAACGCTTCGAGCACATCTAACCAAATAGTCGTTGGCCTTACAAAAAAACCTTCTATAGCATAATTACAGTCACTAATAGAATTAGCACCTTCAAAACAATGCGCGTCAGTTTCTGAAACACATCCCATATACACACCATCTTTATGAATAGGAATATGTGAATATGTTAACTGATTAAAAAGCAATTTTAAATCGCTTACTTTATCAGTAATACTCAACGGTTTTATATCATTTATTACAAAATCTTGAAGCTCCATTATACAATATTAAATAAGTTGCAAATTAATCAAAAATAACCACAAAAAGCTTGTGCTCATTTTTAGAGCTTAGCTTTACTTTTTCTTCAATTTACAAAATTACCATTTTACATTATAACTTTACATTTTTTATACTCGCAACTAAACCATAATCAAAAAAAAATACTTTACCACAGAGCTGAAACTTTTCGGTTAAACCAAAAAGTAAGGTTGAGTTCTGTATTTTTGTAATAGAAAATCTAATAAAATGACCAAATTAAGTGTTAATATAAATAAAATAGCTACGCTAAGAAATAGTCGTGGAGGTGATGTACCAAATGTCGTTCAGTTTGCAAAAGACGTACAGCGTTTTGGAGCTGAAGGTGTTACCATTCACCCAAGACCAGATGAAAGACATATTCGCTACCAAGATGCCTACGACCTGAAACCAGAAGTTTACACAGAATATAATATTGAAGGGAATCCTATTCCCAAATTTATAGATATGGTATTAAAAATTAAGCCAACACAAGTTACCTTGGTACCTGATTCTGTAGATGCAATTACCTCTAATGCAGGTTGGGATACTATAAAACATAAAAATTTTTTAATTGAAGTAATTAAGGAATTTAAAAGTAACGGCATCAGAACATCCATATTTGTAGATCCTGATTTACACCAAATAGAAGGTGCAAAAGCAACCGGAACTGACCGTATAGAACTTTACACTGAAGCTTTTGCTCATCAATATAGCTTAGGAAACAAAGACGCCATAAACCCTTATATGGAATGTGCTGGTTTAGCAAATACCATGCAACTTGGTATTAACGCAGGACATGATTTATCTTTAGATAATATTAAATTCTTTAAAGAAAACATAACAGGTTTGCTGGAAGTTTCTATTGGACACGCTTTAATTGCCGAAAGTCTATACTTAGGTATTGAAAATGTTATTGGGATGTATTTAGAAAAACTGAAATAAAATAAGCTAAAAACACGACGTTTAAAGAAACTTCAAACTCAAAAACATGAATTTACACTCAAATATAATAGGAGAAGGAAAACCATTTATAATTCTACACGGATTTTTAGGAATGGGTGACAATTGGAAAACCCTAGCCAAACAATTTTCTGAAGCTAATTTTGAAGTTCATCTTGTAGACCAACGTAATCATGGTCGTAGCTTTCATTCTGAAGAATTTGATTACGACGTAATGGCTGAAGATTTAAAAATCTATTGCAAAACCAACAACCTAAAAGAGGTTGTTTTATTAGGCCATTCTATGGGTGGAAAAACAGCAATGCTTTTTGCTACTAAATACCCTGAGTTAGTAAACAACCTTATTGTCGCTGATATCTCTCCACGTTATTACCCTGTACATCATGATGCCATTTTAGAAGGCTTAAGTCAATTAAACTTTTCAGAACTCAAAACCAGAGGCGAAGCAGACAAAGCATTAAGTAATTATGTTCACGAAGTTGGAACTCGTATGTTTCTACTCAAAAATTTATACTGGGTAGAAAAAGGACAATTAGGTTTACGTATTAATTTAGACGTTTTAAAAGCAAACGTTTCTGAGGTAGGAGAAGCACTTCCTATACATGCAACCTTTCAAAAAGACACGTTGTTTTTGAGAGGTGATCGCTCAGAATATATTGGAGAAGCAGATGAAACTATAATTCATCGACATTTTCCAAATTCTAAAATTATAACAATCTCTAACGCCGGACATTGGTTACACGCAGAAAACCCTAAAGAGTTTTACAAAGCTGTGATGAATTTTGTATCTTAGGTAAACTTAATTAAATATTGAAATTATGAATTTACTGATTAGACTTTTACTAAACGCCTTAGCTGTTTTTGTTTTGGCTAACATACTCAATGGAGTCCATGTAGATGGTTATGTTGGGGCTATTATTGTCGCTGTAGTTTTATCAATTCTTAATTTGCTGGTAAAACCTTTTTTAGTTATCCTCACCTTACCAATTACCATTATGACTTTGGGTGTTTTTTTATTAGTCATCAATGCCCTCATCATTCTATTAGCAGATAAACTTGTAGACGGATTTAGTGTCTCAAGTTTTTGGACAGCCATATTATTTAGTATTCTGCTATCTATCTTACAATCATTGCTACAATCCTTTTTAAAAGACGACAAAAAGTAGCTGATATACAAACGCTTAAAACTATTGTTGGGTTGTAAAAAATATTGTATTTTTGCAGCCCAATTTTAGTTTCAAGAAAATGAATATTACAAGAGAAAACATCGACGCATTAAATGCAGTTGTAAAAGTTGATATCGCCAAAGAAGATTACAGCGATAAAGTAGAAAAAATATTAGTAGATTACCGTAAGTCTGCAAACATTCCTGGTTTTAGAAAAGGTCACGTACCAATGGGAATGGTAAAGAAGCAATATGGTAAAGCGGTTTTAGTAGATGAAGTAAATAAATTATTACAAGATGCTCTAGGTAAGTATTTAGTTGAAGAAAAATTAGATGTATTAGGTAACCCGTTACCAAAAGCTCAAGACGATTTAGATTGGGATGCTGAGGCATTTACTTTTGAATTTGAATTAGGTTTAGCACCAGAATTCGATGTAAATCTAAAAAGTAAGAAAGCAATAACGCATTATAATATTGTGGCAGATGACAAGATGATCAACGATCAAGTTGAAAACATCCAAAAGCAATATGGTAAAATTGTTTCTCAAAGCGAAGTAACAAAAGATTCTGAAATTACAGGAACGTTTACAAACGAAGAAAAAGAAATCGATAATTCTACAATGCTTACTTTAGATAAATTGAAAGGAAAAACAAATCCTAAGAAATTTATGGGAGCAAAAGTTGGCGATGTTATTTCACTAAAAACAAAAGGATTATTTAACGATGATCATGACTTAATGACCTTCTTAAAGGTATCTCACGATGATGCTCATGGTTTAGATATTGATGTGAATTTTACAATCACTGAAATTAACGAACGTGAATTAGCAGATTTAGATCAAGAATTATTTGATAAATTATTCGGAAAAGGAGTTGTAACATCAGTAACAGAATTAAAAGATAAGATAAAGGAAGATTCAGAAAAGCAATTTGCACAACAAGGTGATCAGAAATTGCTAAATGATGTTACCGAAAACTTAATCGAAAACACAAAATTCGATTTACCAGCAAGCTTCTTACAAAAATGGATGCAAACTGCAGGTGAAGAAGAAATGACTGAAGAGCAAGCTAAAGAAGAATACGAAAAGTCTGAAAAAAGCATGCGCTACCAACTTATTGAAGGTAAATTAATCACAGAGCACAAGCTACAAGTTCAGTTTGAAGAATTAAAGTCTTATGCTATGGAAATGATTAAAGGTCAGATGGCTCAGTTTGGTCAAATGAATCCTTCAGATAAAGAATTAGAAGACATTGCAGCTCGTATCTTAGGAAACCAAGACGAAGTAAAGCGTATGTCTGAGCAATTAATGAGTCAGAAGTTATTAAACTTATACAAAACTGAAGCTAATATTAAAACCAAAGACATCACTTATGATGATTTTGTAAAAGAATTCTATAGCTAATTTAAAAATATTAAGGCTTAGCCTTAAAACCTTAAAAATGTGGTTAACGTTAAAACGGTAACCTAAAAATTATTAGTATCTTTAAGGCGTAAAATGTAAAAATTTTACGCTTTTTTTTGGAATATATTTTTCATAAAAAACTAATATCACACTAAGCACAGTAGCAGTGCTTTATTGAAAAAACATTAATTAAAAGAATTAAAATTCATATGGATTACGGAAAAGAATTTGAAAAATTTGCAATAAAAGACCAAGGTATTAATAGCAATTACTACTCTAAGATTATCGAGAGCATGTACCCTTCTAACATGACGCCTAATATTATTGAAGAACGTCAGATGAACATCGCCGTTTTTGATGTATTCTCGCGTTTAATGATGGATCGTATTATATTTTTAGGCACAGGTGTTAACGACCAAGTAGCCAATATAATCCAAGCACAGTTACTATTTTTACAAAGTACTGATGCCTCAAAGGATATTCAAATTTATATCAATTCACCAGGAGGTTCTGTATATGCAGGCTTAGGTATTTATGACACAATGCAATTTGTAAAACCAGATGTAGCAACTATATGTACAGGAATTGCGGCTTCAATGGCAGCGGTATTATTATGTGCTGGAGAAAAAGGAAAACGTTCTGCGTTAAAGCATTCTCGTGTAATGATTCACCAAGTAAGTAGCGGAACTCAAGGTCAATTAAGCGATATGCAAATTGCTTTAAAAGAAACCATTAGAGTTAAAGAAGAATTATATGCCGTAATTGCTAAACATTCTGGAAAATCTATTGAACAAGTGGAAAAAGATTCTGATAGAGATTACTGGATGCGCTCTCAAGAAGCTTTAGACTACGGAATGATTGATGAAATTTTAGAACGAAAGTAATTATAACTACTTTCGACTAATTAATTAAACGTAAAATTTAAGATTCTTGCTTTAGCAAGAATTAAAAACATTGAAGATGGCAAAGGAAGAATTAGAATGTTCATTTTGTGGTAGGAAAAAGCCAGAAACCAGCTTACTTATTGCAGGTTTAGATGCACACATCTGTGATCGTTGTATTGAGCAAGCACATGGTATTGTAATAGAAGAATCCAAACAAACTGGTAATTCTGAATTAAGTGCAGAATTAATGCTAAGAAAGCCTAAAGAAATTAAGGGCTTTTTAGATGAATATATTATTGGACAAGAAAACACCAAACGTGTAATGTCTGTTGCAGTTTATAATCACTATAAACGTTTATTACAAGCACCAACAGAAGATGATATTGAAATACAAAAAAGTAATATCATAATGGTTGGGCAAACAGGTACAGGAAAAACATTAATGGCAAAGACTATTGCTAAAATGCTAAATGTACCTCTTGCAATTGTTGATGCAACAGTGTTAACAGAAGCTGGTTATGTAGGTGAAGATGTGGAGAGCATTTTAACACGTTTATTACAAGCTGCAGATTACAATCTTGAAAAAGCACAACGCGGCATCGTTTTTATTGACGAAATTGATAAGATTGCTCGTAAAAGCGATAATCCATCAATTACTAGAGATGTATCTGGAGAAGGCGTACAACAAGCTTTATTAAAACTTTTAGAAGGTACTGTAGTTAATGTACCACCAAAAGGAGGTCGTAAGCATCCAGATCAAAAATTTATTGAAGTAGATACCGAAAACATTTTATTTATTGCTGGTGGAGCATTCGATGGTATTGAACGTGTAATTACGAAACGTTTAAACATGCAAGCTATTGGTTATAGTTCTATAAATAAAGAAAGTGTTGATAAGGATAACATTTTACAATATATTATACCTAAGGATTTAAAAGATTTTGGATTAATTCCTGAAATAATTGGTCGTTTACCTGTATTAACTTACATGGATCCTTTAGATGCTAAAACCTTAAGAGCAATCTTAACAGAACCTAAAAATGCCATTATTAAACAATATAAAAAACTGTTTGAAATGGATGATGTTAATTTTACCATTACAGATGGCGCTTTAGATTATATTGTAGGAAAAGCTATTGAATACAAACTCGGAGCTCGTGGTTTAAGATCGCTTTGCGAAGAAATCTTAACTGAAGCGATGTTTGAATTGCCTGGTTCTGGTGAAACAAAATTAAACATAACTAAGGCTTATGCTGAGGATAGATTAAACAAATCAACATTAAAGAAGTTGAAGGCCGTATCTTAAGTTAGTATTACTTTTAAAATAAAAAACCACAATTTCTAATATTGAAATTGTGGTTTTTTTAGTTCGGGATTGATTAATATAATATTGCTAGCAATATATGTTAAGGGATTGTAAAAGTTAATAGCACATTAATTTTTAGCTAAGATATAAGCCACACTCAAAGTAAGGCGTGTTCGCTTTAATTATTAGGTAAAACACAAGTAATTTTCGTTATACCGTTTTTTTGTGTTTTTTTTCAGGATAAACCGTTGTTGTGCTTATTTTATGGGCACCAAAGCCAATTTATTGGGTATTGAGATGTAATAATTCTTCTAAATAAACTCTATTATTAGATAATCGAGGGACTTTATGTTGGCCACCAAGTTTATCATTTTCTTTTAACCAATCATAAAACAAATTGGGTCTTGCACTATGAATGGTTGGTTTATTTAACGTCATGTTATTAAAACGCTTAGCCTCATAATCAGAGTTTAAAGCTTTTAAAGCATTGTCAAATAACTCTTCAAAATAAGACATGTTTTTAGGCGGAGTTTTAAACTCAATAATCCACTCATGTGCACCTTTTTCTTTACCTTCCATAAAAATTGGTGCAGCAGTATAATCTACTATTTCTGCTGATGTACGTTTGCATACACTTTTAAAAGCTTCTTCGGCATTCTCTATAATTAATTCTTCACCAAAAGCATTGATATGATGTTTAGTTCTGCCTGTCACTTTAATTCTATGCGGACTCAGACTTACAAATCGAATCGTATCGCCAATTTTGTATCTCCACAATCCTGCATTAGTTGTAATAACCACAGCATAATTAGTATTTAACTGTACATCACTCAACGGAATCACGATTTGTGCTTCGGTACCATAGGCGTCCATTGGAATAAACTCATAAAAAATACCATAATCTAGCATCAACAATAAATCACTAGAACTGTTTTGATCTTGAATAGCAAAAAAGCCTTCAGAGGCATTATATATTTCGTAATATCTAAATTTATTAGAAGGTAAAATAGCCTTGTACTGTTCTACATAAGGATTAAAATTTACTCCACCATGAAAGTAAACTTCTAGATTAGGCCAAATATCAAAAAGACTGTCCTTTCCTGTTTTATCTAGTACATTATTAAGTAAAACTAGCATCCAAGATGGTACACCTGCAAGACTTGTTACATTTTCCTCTATAGTTTCTTCAACTATAGCCTGCATCTTAGTCTCCCATTCGCTCATTAGCGACACTCTATTACTAGGTGTACTGCTAAATTCTGCCCAAAACGGCATATTATCTATAAGAATAGCACTTAAATCTCCAAATACAGTGCCGTTCTCTTTGTATAATTCTTTACTACCACCTAATCTTAAGCTTTTACCTGTAAACAACTGTGCATCTTCATTATTATTTAAATACATACATAATAAATCTTTGCTTGCTGCATAATGGCAATCTTCTAAAGATTCGAGACTTACAGGAATAAATTTACTTTTAGCGTTAGTCGTTCCACTAGACTTAGCAAACCATTTTATAGGTCTAGGCCAGAAAATATTTTGTTCGCCATTACGCGAACGTTCTATTAAAGGTTGAAACTCTTCGTAATTTACAATTGGTATACGTTCGTTAAATTCTCTATACGTTTTTATAGAATCAAAGTCATATTTTCTACCAATTTCTGTGTCTTTTGCTACTTTTAACAAGCTAAAAAGCAATTCATTCTGTACTTCGTTTGGGTATTTTAAAAACAGTTCAATTTGATGGAATCGTTTTTTCAAAAACCATGAAGCTATAGAATTTACAATAGGAATTGGCATAGATTGGCTATCTTTACGAGATAAATGAATGCTAAAAATACTAAAATTCTTTCATGGTTTACACAGGAGTCCTCACAAAAATGCAAACTGAATTTTTAGAGCCAATTCAATACTATTTGGTCTTTAAACATGATTTTATTCACGTGAATCAATTATTAAACAAAACCATTGACATAAAACTTGTTGGACATCAATGTTTAAGCTGTGGATTAGACAGGCCTATTTACCGCCAAGGCTTTTGTAAAACTTGCTTTTTTGACAAACCACTTGCAGGAGATTGGATAATGCGACCAGAATTAAGTACAGCACATTTAGACAAAGAAGATAGAGATTTAGACTACGAGAAAAAAGTGCAATTGCAACCACATATTGTGTATTTAGCCAATTCTAGTAACGTAAAAGTTGGAGTAACTAGAAAAAGTCAAGTACCAACACGTTGGATTGACCAAGGCGCTCATGAAGCTGTTGAAATTGTAGAAGTACCCAACCGCTATTTAGCAGGCATTACTGAAGTTGCTTTAAAAGATCATGTTGCTGATAAGACCAATTGGCGAACTATGCTAAAAAATGATATTAAAGATGAAGATTTGTTAGCATGGAGACAAAAATTAAAACCATACATTCCTGAAGAAGCACAACCCTATTTTATTGAAAACAATTCTGAAACACACATACATTTTCCTGTAGAACAATACCCTTTAAAACCTAAAAGCCTTAATCTAAGTAAAACTCCAAATTATTCTGGAAAATTAGTTGGTATTAAAGGACAATATTTCATTTTTGAAGATAATACGGTTTTTAATGTAAGAGCTAACGAAGGGTCGGTTGTAGAATTAACGGTTTAAAAACACTGTCAGTTTGAGCCCAATCGAAAATCTTAAAAACCTAATTATATTTTGATTCATGAGCTTCCTTTTTCCAAAGGGATTGGTTACTTAAAATAAGACAACAAGTCAGACTTCTTTGAAGCTGATACCATAATCTCTTTACCATTACTTAAGACCACACTTCCGCCTTTGCCTTTTACATATTTCACTATTTCATTGACGTTGACTAAGTAACTTTTGTGGACTCTAGCAAAATTGGAGTCTTTTAAACTTTCTTCAATATACTTTAAAGTTTTACTCACAAGTTTCTTCTTGTTATTGTTTAGATATATTTCGGTGTAGTTATCATCAGCCTTACAATACATAATGTCTGCTGTTTCTATAACTTCGAAGCCATCTTGTTGTGGAATGGTAATTTTACCACTCACAACATTCGTTTTTGGCACTAAAACTTGATCTTGCAATGCATCTTCCTTTGTTCTAATTTCTGTTACATAATCTACAGCCTTTATCAACTCATCAATAGAAATGGGTTTCATTAAATAATAAGACGCATGTGCATTTAACGCATCAATGGCATAATGGTTATAAGCGGTTACAAATATGGTTTCAAAATTAACATCTCCAACTTTATCTAATAAATCAAAGGCATTACCATAAGGCATTTCTACATCTAAGAACACTACGTCTAAATCATTATTTCTAATTAACACTAAGGCTTCTTCAACATTAGCAGCTTCACCTAGGATTGAAATATTAGGACAATACTTCGTCAAATAATTCCTTAGAATTAATCTGCTATTTTCTTCGTCTTCTACTATTATGGCGTTTAATTTCATATTCATTTCCTGCGAAAGCAGTAATCTTTTTAATTATACTTCTATTAAATAATGCACTTTGACTGTATTCAATGTGACATTTTAATCTTTTTTTAAGGTTACAACTACTTTTGTTCCTGCATCTTCCAATTCTTGAAAATCAGCAATCGTTACATCTACTTTATCTTTATACATTTCATTTAAAATGGCAACACGTTTTTTAATGTTAGTCATTCCTTTAGAATTTTGCTTTTTCTGATGGTCTGTTTTCAAAGTTTTAGAACGCTCCCTTCCAATTCCATCATCTGAAATAGTGATGGTTATTTCGTCTTTAGATTTTGGCTGAATATGAATATGCAAATGCCCTTTATCTTTTTTATAGCGCAAACCATGCCATACCGCATTTTCGATGTACGGTTGTAATAGCATTGGTGGAATCTGGAATTCTTCAACATCTATGGTTTCATCGACATCTATAGCATAATCAAATTTATCTTGAAACCTAAAATGCTCTAATTTGGTGTATAAATTCAATAATTCTATTTCTTTTTTCAATGGAATAAAATCCTCTTCACTATTCTCCAAAACCGCACGCATTAATTGTGAGAAATCTGACAAATATTTATTAGCAGTACGTTCATCATTTGTTGCTATAAAGGTATTCACAGAGTTTAACGCATTAAAAATAAAATGCGGATTCATTTGACTTCGTAACGATTTTAAGGCCAACAAATTATTTGCTAAGCGTTGTTGCTTTATATATTTAAACATTAAAAAACCTGTAATTAAAAGTAATACCAAACCACCTATTAACGAATAAATAATGAGTTGTTGACTCTTGTTTCGTTCTTGCGTTAACTCGTAAGTACTCTTAGATAAGGCGCGATCACTTTCTAAAGATGTTATTCTATTTTGTTGTTCAGCAATATTTCGGCTAAAACGCGCTGCTTGGGAAATTTTCTGAATTTTTTTAGCGTATAATTCATCTACAACATCTTTATACTCGTCATTATAAGCTATCGTTTTTTCAGTATTTCCTAATCTAGCATTAACTTCAGATAGCTTACGAGTTGCATCTAATTTTACATCTAAATCTCCTTTTTCGCCAGCCTCTTCCCTACTTTTTTCTAAATATGGTATAGCTTTAGTTAAATCATTACTTAACAAATACGCATTACCAATTTTATAATTTTGCTTTTGAGAAGTAATAGGGCTTTCATTACTTATAACTGAATCATTTTCAATGTCTTTTATCCCTTCTATAGCCAATTTCCTTAATACAATTTCACTTTCGTAATCTGCATTATCACTATTAAATTCGGCCACTTTCACTTGTTCTTCAACAGCCCTTTTTTTATTCTCTTTTTCTGCTAATTTTAAAGAATTACTAAAGTAACTTTTTGCCTTATTCGTCTGTCCTTGAATACTATAAACCTGTGCTATTTTAGAATTTAAGTCGGTAACTTTTGGTGCTATTAGGTGTTTGTTAGCCACCTCTAATCCATCTTCGTAAGCCGTAATAGCTTTAGTATAATCCTTAATTTTTACATAAGCATCACCAACACCTTCAAACCAAACTACCCTATCATAATTAGGTAACGATTTTTGATCCATCGTTTTATATGTAGAAAGACTTGTTGTAAAATCATCATTATCAAGATAAGACTTTGCTAATTTTAACTGAGCAGAAGATGTCTTTGCATTTTGAAGACTAATTTTATACGCAGAAATTGCCAAATCAAACTGTTTCCAATGTCTATATATATCTCCTAACAACTCATGCGCTTCTGCACTTTGTTCTGTATTAATATCTACATTTAAGGCATTACCAATAAACTTAATACTCTTTTCTGCATCTTTTTTGAGATAGGCATCTGCAGAATCAATCATTTGATTAAAGCGTTTAAAATCCCCTTTATGCTTAGAACGTAAGCCAGACTGTTTAGAATCTATAACTTCAATCGTAATACGTTCGTTGGACTTTATGGTATAATATATGGTTTCAAAATCTTTATGGCTAATAATTAACTCATCACCAATCTTGGCCATTACATTAAATGTTCCATCAAAATTAGTTCTTGTGTATTTCCCGCCATTCACTAATATCTCAACGTCACGATAAGGTGTATGTGAACTTTTTTCATAGACTGAGCCTCTAATGGCAAACACAGCCTCATTAGTTCTTTTGCTTGTTTCATTTTGCTGTCCAAAGGATAAAAATCCTACTAGGCAAAACAATAATAGAAAACAATATGTTCTAGATATTTTCACTTACACAATTTATTTGTTGGACTAAACTTACATACTTTATTTGGTTTCAAAAAATGGACCGTTTAGAAGTGAGACCTTTTTTACTAATAAAAAGCCTAGGCTACTAAATAGGTCGTCGGTTTTACTCAGCCAAAAGCCCTCTTTACGCATTCTTGTTTTTTAGCACTGTTTTTTAGACAGAGCTTTACCCATAAATCAAAAAACAATATTAAACATGAAAACAATCAATTTAGGATTAGTGCTTTTGCTCATAAGCAGCATTACTATTTCTGCACAACACAGAGGAAATTATAATGAAATTACAAGCGACATTTCGAGACAAAATATTTTAAGCTCTGGAAATGCCAAAATCTACAATCCAGCGGTTCAGCAACAAATAAACCAAACACTTTACCCAAGCAATGTATTAACAGTAGATGTAAAAGCATTACAAAATGCTAGTGCCACAACATATACTGCCATTTTTAACCTCTCTCAAATGGGACCTTCTGCAGAAAAGACAAACCAATTAATGAAAGAACGTATAGACAGTATTAAATATCGTTTAAATGCTAAAGGCATTACTCAAAAAAATATAGCTATTGATGTCATTTCGTTCATTCCTATTTACGAAGTCGAAGTCACAAAAAAATTATTCAGTAAAACATATACCGAAGTTCCTAAAGGCTTTGAATTACAACAAAACATTTACATTCAATTTACAAAAACCAATCAATTTGAATCTATTTTAGAAGCCTGTGCGCAAAGCGAAGTTTATAATTTAGTTAAAGTTGATTATTACATTGACAACATTCAGGAGGTTTATAAAAACCTTCAAGATGAATTATTAAAACTTATCGATGAGAAAAAAAATTATTATCAAGCTTTAGGCTTTGACATGGCGACTTATGATGTAGCAATTGCAGATGATAAATATTGTTATTTTCCAAAAGATTTCTACCAAAGCTACCAAGCTTACAATAGCGTTTCTGTTGAAGCTTTAGATAAAAATAAAGGTATTACAACAGCAAAAAAACAAACCTCATACTATTACCAGCCCTTGACTTACGAAAATTACGATGTGGTTATTAATCCTTCTATTTTAGAACCTGTTGTTCAAATAGGTATGAATATAAAACTTGTTTTTACCCCTAAACCTAAAGAGAAAAAAGAAACCCCTAAGGTAGAAACAAAAATAGACCATAAGTATTATGTAATTTCTCCAAACGGCACTATTGATGTTAAGGAACTAAACACTAAAAAATAAAACATATGAAAACTCCATTTAAAACTTTAATCCTTGCTGTGAGCTTAGTATCACTTTTGGCTTGCAATGCAAATTCAAAAAATAGAACTCAAGATTTAGCAATCTCTGAAATAGTAATTAAAACAACTTCAAAAAATAAAAACCCAGAAATTAAAGTCGCTTTATTATTAGACACCAGCAATAGTATGGATGGTTTAATAGACCAAGCCAAAGCACAACTTTGGAAGATTGTAAATGAATTATCCTATGCTAAGTGTGAAGATAAAAGTCCTAATCTTAAAATCGCACTTTACGAATACGGCAACGATAACCTTAACGCAGAAGAAGGTTATTTAAGACAAGTTATTGCTTTTAGTGATGATTTGGATGAAATTTCAAAATCATTATTTTCATTAACTACAAATGGTGGTAATGAGTACTGCGGAAAAGTAATTGAAACTGCGCTCAATCAATTAGAATGGGGAAGTAGTAATAATGACCTAAAGCTTATTTTCATTGCAGGAAACGAGCCGTATTCACAAGGAAATGTAAGTTATAAAGAGGCATCAAAGCTCGCACACAATAATGATGTAACCGTCAATACTATTTTCTGTGGCGATTATAACCAAGGGATTTCAACCAAATGGAAAGATGGAGCCGATTTAACACATGGAAATTATATGGCAATTAATCATAATGAAGCAACTATTCATATTGCTTCACCTTACGATGACGAAATTTTAGAACTCAATGAAAAATTAAATCAAACCTATATTGCTTATGGAAGTGCCGGCAGAGCCAAAATGGAAATGCAAGCAGAACAAGATTCAAATGCAAGAAGCTATAATAAAGCAAATGCAGTGAGCAGAACCGTTAGTAAAAGTTCTCGTCTGTATAAAAACAGCTCTTGGGATTTGGTAGATGCCGAAAAAGAAAAAGATTTTTCTTATGAAGCGCTAGATAACAAACAACTACCAAAAGAATTACAAGGGAAATCTAAATCTGAAATTAAGTCCTTTATTGAAAAGAAATCTAAAGAGCGTAACAAACTTCAAGATCAAATTGTTGCATTAAATATAAAACGTCGGAATTTTGTTACACAACAAAGTAATAATGCTACAAACAATTTAGAAACGGCTATGATAAAAGCATTAAAAACTCAAGCCGAAAAGAAAAATTATAAATGGGAATAATAAGTAAAAAGAAAAAGGCTCAATTTACATTGAGCCTTTTTTATATATAAAAAATATACTATTAATTTACCGCAGGACAGTTACATTCATATTTCTCTCTTCTACAATTAAAATTGAAACCAAGAGTTAATTGATGAAAACCACCTGTATTAAAGTTTACAGTATTTGCTTGATAAGAATACGTATAAGCAAACACAAAATTGTTATAATCAATTCCTAAAAATGGAGTAATGTACTGTAGCTTTTGGTTACTAACACCAGATCCATCTTGAAATTCTGCACCATCTAAACTTCTTCTATAAGATAAACCACCCCAAACTTTACCAAAATCCATTTCTTTATAAACTTTAGCATTGATATCAATAGATGATTCTTTTGTCGCATCTCTATACATATACATTAAAGAAGGCTCATAACTCCACTCACTACCAAACTTACTGAAAGTATAACCTGAAGAAAGTAAATAAGTTCTTAGATTTTTAAATTCGAAACCACTTATACGATTCCAGTTAATACCTTCATTATCTAAAATATTTTTAGCTGTAAAATGGGCATAAAAATCTATAAAATGATAAGAAAAACCGAAGTCAATATTAAAGTTAGTATCACTTTGTACTATATATCCAACAGCATCATCTAAAGGCTCACCTGGAACTAACCAACTTGTTTCATCTAATTTATACTGAAGAAATCCAGCACTTAAACCAAATGACAACATATTTAAGTCAATCTCATTTCTTGAAAACATTAAATGATAAGCAAATGTTGCATAACCACCAACTGTTGAGTGGTAACCATTTGCGTCATTAAAAAGAATTCCTCCAATCGCAACAGGAGAATCACCTAATCTTCCGTTCATACTTAATGTTTGAACACTTGGTGCATCATCAACACCAAACCATTGTTGCCTTGCTGTTAGCCTTATTTTGGCACAATTAGCAACACCAGCCATAGAGGGGTGAATTAAATAATAATTATCCGTTAAATAATCCGAATAAATAGGAATTCCCTCTTGGGCAAAACTAAAATTTGCCAAAAAAGCTATAAATGCTACTAAACAATACTTTTTTAATTTCATAATTTTTTATCGTTTCAAGGTAAAATGGGCTTTATATTCTTTACGTTCATTAGTTATTGGTTCGTTGTATTCTACTGTAAACCAGTAGTCACTCGTTGGCATAGCATTACCATTAAACGTTCCGTTCCAACCGTTTCCATCTGGACTCAATTGTTTTAATAATTTTCCGTAACGGTCAAATATATAAATTTTTGCACTACTTCCAATACCTTCGATGTTCCAAGTTTCATTTTTA